>NZ_JAMYTM010000044.1:0-43253 GCF_040322475.1 Mesorhizobium sp. M0140
GTTTGGCGCTTGTTTTGTGTTTTGTCCTCTAGCCCCCTTGGCGGGTCTGGGTTGCCGGGCGCGCGCGGCGCCCTTTGGGGGGGGGGGTGGGTTGGGTGGCGCCCCCCCCCCCCGCCCCGGCGGCCGCAGGTCTCTCAGTCAGGGAGGTAAACCTAATTCATCGGCCCCTTCTCTCCGGGTTTGCCGGGCAGTTCTTGCGGGAACAATTCGTATTTCGCCTGCTTGTCGGCCGCGACAAAGACCCGTTCGCGGATGATCGAATCCTCGGCCCAGTTGAACATGAAGATCGGCGTGCCCTGTGGGATGTTCGAGAAACGCTTGTTGACGATCAGCGCGCCGGGATACTCCGTCAGGCCGACATTGTAGACGTGCTCCGTCGAGATCTTCTGGAATTGTTTCATCAGGCTGGCGCGCTGGTCATTGTCCTGGGTGGAGACGAACTTGTTGACGATGTCGACGAGGTCCTTTTCGAACGGCATCACATCGACCTCGCCATTCTCCGGCGCACGATGGTCCCAGCTGGTGCGCGGGCCGATCGGGGCAAGCTGCACGGTGTTCTGCACCACCGACGTCAGTTCCTGTTCGTTGCGCCGGACCAGCCAATCGAAGCGGCCGGAATATTGCGAAGCGTCGCGCTGGGTGCCGTTGAGCCCGTTGAGGACGACCCGCAGCCCAAGCTTTTCCATCTGGGCGACGACGCCTTCGGCAAGGCTCTTGTCGGTCGTGTAGTCGTTGTTGACCAGCATCACGATCTCGACGTTCTTTCCGCCGGCGGTGCCGGAAGGGAAATTCACGAAGCCGTCGCCGTCCGTATCCTTGAGGCCGGCCTTGGCGAGTTCCGCCTTGGCGCCCTCGAGGTCGAAGGGGTAGTAGACCGTCGAAGCGCGGTCGTAGAAGCTGGTTCCTGACGACAGGCCGCCGGGATAGATGGCGGTGAACGGTCCCTTGACCAGCGAGTCGCCGAGCGCCTTGCGGTCGAGCGCCATGGTGACGGCCTTGCGGAAATCCTCGTTGCGGTTCAACTCGCGGATCGCCTGGCCGCGTTCGTCCGGATTGCCCCAGCCATTGGCAGAAAAATTAAAGCGCAGATTGTAGCCGATGAGCCGCGGGCCGAAAGCAAGACGGGCCGGCGCGTTCGCCTCTGCCGCACGCTTCAGCGAGGCGACGAAGTTTTCCGGCTGCTCCAAATTGGAAAAATCGGCCGCGCCGGCCACCGCCTGGACATCGCGGTCGGCCCAGGTCGACAGCTTGTAGTGCAGTTCGTTGAGATAGGGCAGTTGATTGCCCTTTTCGTCGACCTTCCAGTAATAGGGATTGCGGCGCATGACGATGATGTCGTCCGGCCGGTATTCGACCGGCACCCAGCCACCCATCACCGGCATGTTCATGAATTCCGGCGGGAAGGCATTTTTGAACTGATCATAGGTATTCTTCGAGTATTTCGGATGCTGCGGCTTCAGGATGTGCGCGGGGCCCGGACAGAAGGTGCCGTAGGCCATGGCGTACAGGTACTGCTTCGGGAAGGCATCCTTGAAGGTCCATTCGACGGTGTAGTCGTCGATCTTCTTCAGCGTCGTGCCGACGCCGAAGGTTTCCGGCGTCGCACCGTTCAGCGGCGAGACGTTAGGATCGACCACCTCGTCGTCCCAGTAGAACATGACGTCGTCGGCATTGAAGGGCACGCCGTCCGACCACTTCGCTCCTTCGATGAGGTGCATGGTCAGCCTGTGGCCATCGCTCGACCAATCCCAGTTCCTGGCCAGGTTCGGCAGCGGCTCGGTGTCCTTGGCCTCGACCTGGAACAGCGGGGCGGTGCGCGTCAGGCATTCGGAGAGGCCGATGTCGATGCCGCCCCAGCCTTGCGTCTGACCGGCGCCGTAGTTCCAGCCTTCCGGCCGCCCGCCGATGACGTGGCGCATCGTATCGCCATAGACGCCGATGCCGTCCTGCATGTTGCCCGTCTTGTAGACCAGCGGATCTTTCGGCAGCCTGTCTTTCACCGGCGGCAGCTTGCCGGTCTTGACGTATTTCTCGGTGACCCAGTCGGGCTCGTGATATTCGGGAAGCGCCTTGAACTCCAGGATCGAGTCTCGCGCGACATAGTTGATCTTGCCCTCGGCGGGAAACGGTGTCGGCGCCGGCGGAACCGTCGGCTCGGAAGCGTAAGCACTGAGTGCCGAGACCGAGACGCTCAGCGTCAGTCCGGCAGCAAGGCCGATATTGCGTAAATTCCTCACGGTCTCTCTCCCTCTTGTTTGTCCGGAGCGTTTGCACCCGCTCCGCCTCTCCTCGAATTCAAACGGCTTCGTGGCAATGAATCCGCCTCCCATGGATCCACCATCACCGCATGAATTTTCAGCCGGCCCGCCTCAGCCGGCTTGCTTCAGCGCGGCTTTTTCGGCGCGCAATTCCTCGATCGAGCGAACGCTGCGCCGTGCGGCGCCCGCCCACTCGCGGGTCTTCACCTGAGATGTCGACAGCCGCTCCCTGGCGGCCGGAACCGCATGGGCATATTGCGGCAGCCAGGCTGCCTGGGCGACGACCATTTCGTCGACCATCTGCCAGACCTCCTCCGGCGTCGAAACCGCGCCGACCAATGGGTCATGCAGCACGGCGAGCTTCAGAAGATCGATGTCGCCTGATATCGCGGCATGCACCGACATGCGCTGGACGTTGATCGAAGCGATGCAGGTGGCGGCGCAGGCTTCCGGCAACGTGATGCCGGCGGCCATGTTGATGCCAAAACGGTCGACGAAGCCCGGCGACTCGATGATGGCGTCCTGCGGCAGGTTGGTAATCACGCCATTGTTCTTGACGTTGAAGTGGCCGCGATAGACCCGGTTGGTCTCCAGCGCCTCCAATATGTGGCTGGCATGCTCGTTGGAGCGCTTCTCCCGGTCGATCGGCTTGGACGCCGCTTCGAGGAACTGCGGATATTCCGTCTCGAACCAGTTGCGGGTTTCGGTGGAGTAACGGAGATAGCCGCCAGTCTCGCCATGGATCCAGTCGGACATATCGATCCAGCGCGTGATCTCGTCGGGACGTTTGCGGTACCAGGGCAGATATTCGGAAAGATGGCCGTTGCTTTCGGTCGAATAGACGCCGAAGCGCTTCAGGACATCGATGCGCAGTTTCTCCTGCCTGGAATAGACGGGATGCGCCTCGAAGGCAGCCACCAGTTCGTCCTTGCCGATGGAGCGGCCGTTCAGGCGCAGGCCGATGAACCAGGTCTGGTGGTTGATGCCGGAACAGACATAGTCGAGCTCCTGCGTGGACTTGGCGCCAAGCACCTCGGCGATCTGCTCGGCGCCGTGCTGGACGCCGTGGCAGAGCCCAACAGTGTCGACCTTGCCGTATTCGATCGCCGCCCAGGTGTTCATCGCCATCGGGTTGGCGTAGTTCAGGAACTTGACGTTCGTCTCGGCGACCTCGCGCATGTCCTTGCAGAAATCCAGGATCACCGGGATGTTGCGCTGGCCATAGAGAATGCCGCCGGCACAGATCGTGTCGCCGACGCATTGGTCGATGCCATATTTCAGGGGAATGCGGATATCGTCGGCATAGGCTTCGAGACCGCCGACCCGCACGCAGCTGATGACGTAGCGAGCGCCTTCGAAAGCCTGGCGGCGGTCGGTCGTCGCCGTCACCCTGGTCGGCAATCGGTTCGCCTCGACGATCTTGTCGAGGATCGCCTTGATCATCTGAAGGTTGTGCTCGCTGACATCGGTCAGCGCGAATTCGATGTCCTCGAATTCGGGCACGCACAGGATGTCGGTGAACAATTTCTTGGTGAAGCCGACGCTGCCCGCGCCGATGATAGCGATTTTGAAACTCATCAGCCGCACCTCATTCCACTTCGAATTGCAGGCAAGGAATGACAATGGAAAGCTGTAGCCACATGCCGACATGTATGCAGGACAAGCCGGAATCGGGCTCGCCAACCTCCCCGTCCGCTCCTCGACTGCGGATCTCTCTCGCTTTTCGACGGGGATTATGCGCTTATTCGCGAGCGCGACCAGAGAAGGATTATGCTTTCGGGGGTAATTTTGTGCTGCAGGATTTGATACAAAACGGACAGTCCATGCGCACGATCTCGCTGCCGCGCGGCCGCCAGCGCCTGCATGCCATGCCGACGAGCACGGGCTATGAAGTGCGCGAGGACGAGATCTACGACTGGGATGGGCGAAAGCGCGGCCAGACGCCGTTCACCGTGCTCCAGCACACGATCAGCGGGACTGGCCGGCTGCGCTACGAGAACCGCAATTACCGCCTGCAGAAGAACGACACATTGCTGGTGCTGGTGCCGCACAACCACCGCTACTGGCTGGCTGAGGACGAGCGCTGGGAGTATTTCTGGATTTCGATGAACGGCGAGGAGGCGTTGCGCATTCACAAGTCGATCCTCAGCGTCTCGGGTCCTGTATTTCGGCTGCAGCCGGCGACGATCGATCATCTTGCCGATTGCAGCCTGCGCCTGATCAAAGGCGCCGCTTCGCCGGGCGCTGCTTCGGCGATAGCCTACGAGGCTGCGATGGCGCTCTATGACGATGTCTTCGGCTCCCATGCCTTTGCCGAAAAACAGAGCGTTATGCAGCCGGTCATCGATCACATCAACGCAAATCTCGACAAGCCGCTGCCGGTGGCGGATCTGGTGCAGATCAGCGGCCTCAGCCGGGCCCATTTCTCACGCTGTTTTGCTGAAAGCGAAGGCTTGCCGCCTGCCGAGTTCGTGCTGCAGCAGCGTCTGCAACGCGCGGCGAAGCTGCTGACCAAGGCGGATTTTCTGCCGGTGAAGGAGGTCGCTATCCTGTGCGGCTTCGAGGACGCGAACTATTTTTCAAAGGTCTTCCGCCGCTGCTACGGCATCACGCCGAGCCAATTCCGCACCACAGGCATGTACGCCAATTTGCGGACTCCGGCCAGGCGTGGCGTCAGGGCGCCTGATGACGAGACCTGACGCCGCGACCGTTAAGCCGGCAGCCAGCTAGGCAGCGCGCAGACTGCCGCCATCCAGCCATTCGAGATCGGCTTGCGAAAGCGTGATGTCGAGAGCGCGCAGGCTGTCGTCCAACTCATCCAGCGTGCGTGGCCCGATCAGCGGGATGGATGGGAAGGGCTGAGCGAGCACATAGGCCAGCGCAATTTGGATCGGGCTCTTGCCCAGTCTCGCGGCAAGTTCGATCGCCCGGTCGCGGCGGCCGAAATTCCGCTCGGAGTACCAGACCCGCACCAGTTCCTCATTGTCTTGCTTGTCCCGACCTGCGCGATCGGTGAAGAAGCCGCGCCCCTGACTCGACCAGGCGAAATTCGGCATCTGCCTGGATGTCAGCCAGGCCTTCCATGCATCCGTGGAGGACGTCACGCAGCCTGCCCAGATCGGCTCCAGCATTTCAGCCAGCGAGAAATTGTTGGACAGCGCGCCGGGCTTTTGCTTGCCGGTGCGTTCGGCATAGGCGATCGCCTCATCCATGCGTTCCATCGTCCAGTTCGAGCCGCCGAACGGGCCGCGGATGCGGCCGGCCTTGACCTCACGATCCATCGCATCGACGAATTCGCCGACCGGCACATCCGGATTGTCGCGGTGCATGAAGTAGACATCGACATGGTCGGTCTGCAGGCGTTCGAGCGACTGGTCGAGCTGCTTGCCGATCACATCGGGATAGCACAGCGGCGAGTGCGCGCCCTTGGCGATGACCACCGATTGCGCGCGTACGCCACGGTTTTTCAACCACTCGCCAAGCAGCTTCTCGGTATAGCCGCCGCCATAGACATAGCCGGTATCGAAAAGATTGCCGCCGGCCTCGAAAAAGGCATCGAGCAGGATCGAGCCTGAGGAAAACGTGCGGAAATCCTCAAAGCCGAGCGCCACCACCGACGCCGGCTTCGACAGGCCGGGAATAGTGCGCTTGGCGATCGCCGTGCCGCCGGACCGCAAAGGCCGGCCGGAGATGGTATTGATGCGTTGCTGGGCCTTCTCGATCCCGTATTCGAGGCCGGCGGCCGCCCGCCATTTGTCCAGTACACGCAAGGTGCCGAGGCTTTCCGCCCATGCCATGCCGGGCCAGGCGAATTCTTGACCGCCGGCGCGGATGGCCTCACCGGCTGCGTCGACCTCGAAGGAATAGACATGACGCTTCTCGTTGACGCTGATGGTCTCGCGCGTGCCATCGGATGCGATGACGTCGATCCGGCCGAGACCAACGTCGCGGTTGCCGCCGGCGAACCAGAAGTCCGGCACCTCGATGCGGCCTTTGGTGCCGAGGATGCGCAGAACATTGTCCTGGTTAAGCGAGATGCTGCAGGAGACTTCGGCGACAATGCCACCCGGGAAATGCAGCAGCGCCGAGGCCCATTCGTCGACGCCGGACTGGCCAAGATGGGCAGTACCGACCACCTTGTCAGGCTCGGCGAAGGGTTTTCCGGCCGCGGCGCCGGCAATCAACCGCACCATCGAGACGGGATAGCCGCCGACGTCAAGAATGCCGCCGCCGGCAAGATCGTTGGCGTAGAGCCGGTGCTCCGGCATGAAGCGCGGCATCGCGAAGCCAAAGCTCGACTTGATCATCCTAATCTCGCCGATGACGCCCGATCTGATCAGTTCCACCAGCTTCAGCGTCTGCGGATGCAGCCGGTACATGAAGGCCTCGCCGAGGAATGTGCCGGCCTTGCGCGCGGCATGCATCATGGCGTCGGCCTCGAAGGCGGTCAGCGCAAGCGGTTTTTCGCACAGCACATGCTTTCCGGCCTCGGCGGCCTTGATCGCCCATTGCGCATGACCTGGATGCGGTATCGAGATGTAGATGGCGTCGACTTCGGGATCGGCAAGCAGTGCGTCGTAGCCGTCGAGGATACGGGCACCGGGAAAACTCTCGGCGAGCCCCGGCTTGGCGGGATTGCGTGCGCCGATGGCGACCAGCTTTCCGGTGCGCGAGGCGGCCACGCCGCCGGCGAAGGACTGGGCGATGCTGCCCGGGCCGAGAATGCCCCAGCGAATGGGCGTGGTTGCGTTCATTGTCATTCTCTCCTTGAAGGCTGGAAAGGACGGCCGGTCAGCGCAGCCGCAGTCCTTTTTCGTCGAACAGGTAGGATTTGCGGATGGAAACGGTGATCTCTGATGTGTCGGGGACCTTTGTCGCGTCGCGCTGGATCACCACGTCGTCACCATTGGCCGTTCTTGCGTAGAGGAAACTTGTGCCGCCCAGGTGCTCGACCACGTCGATGGCAACCACAAGGTCGGCGTCGCCCTCTCCGGCATTGCCGAAATGTTCGGGCCGCACGCCGACAATGACCTTGCTGCCGATTTTTGGGCTGCCCATTTCGGGTGCAGCGCCGGTCAGCGGTTGCGTGATGCGGGTCTTCTCCTGACCCGCCAGATCGACCACGACGCCACCCGCATCGTGCCCGACAACCCGGCCCTTGATGAAGTTCATCTTCGGCGACCCGACAAAGCCCGCAACGAACTGATTGTCGGGGTTGTCATAGAGATCGAGCGGCCGGCCGATCTGCTCGATATGGCCGGCGCGCATCACGACGATCCTGTCGGCGAGCGTCATCGCCTCGGTCTGGTCGTGCGTGACATAGATCATTGTCGTGCCGAGTTCCTTGTGCAGCCGGGAGATCTCGACGCGCATCTGGACGCGCAATTCGGCGTCGAGGTTGGAGAGCGGCTCGTCGAACAGGAACACCTGCGGTTCGCGCACGATGGCGCGGCCGATGGCGACGCGCTGGCGCTGTCCGCCGGAGAGTTTTTTCGGGCGCCTGTCCATCAATTCGCTGATGCGCAGGATCTCGGCCGCCCGCTTCACCCGCCGTTCGGTGTCGGCCTTTGGATTGCCGGTCATGCGCAAGCCGAAAGAGAGGTTCTGTTCGACGCTCATATGCGGATAGAGCGCGTAGGACTGGAAGACCATGGCGATGCCGCGGTCGGCCGGCTCGACATCGTTGACCACCTTGCCGCCGATGGCGATCTCGCCGCCGCTAATGTCCTCGAGCCCGGCGATCATCCTGAGCAGCGTCGATTTTCCGCAGCCGGAGGGGCCGACGAAGACGACGAACTCGCCGTCCTTGATGTCGATGCTCGCGCCATGGACGACCTCGAAGACGCCGAAGCGCTTGACGACACTGTTAAGCGTGACCGTTGCCATGCTGCCCCTTACTTGACCGCGCCGGCGGCGATGCCGGCGATGAAATGGCGCTGCAGCAGCACGAAGACGACGAGCATCGGCACCGTCAGCATCACCGCACCCGCCATGATGCCGCCCCATGACACCTTGGTGAGGCCGATCAGCGTGCCGAGCGCTACGGGTGCTGTCATCGAACCCGGCTGGCTGTTGATCAAAAGCGGCCACAGATAATTGTTCCAGGAGGCGAGGAACAGGATGATGGCGAGTGCGGCCAGCATCGGCCGCGCCAAAGGCAGCGCGACGAAGAGGAAGATGCGCCATTCCTTGACGCCCTCGACGCGCGCCGCATCGAAGAGATCGTCCGGCATCATCGAAAAACTCTGCCGCATGAACAGCACGCCGAGCGAATTGAACAGCGGCGGGACGATCAGCGCCACCCAGGTGTTGGCGAGCTTGAAGTCGCGCGCCACCATGATGAATTGCGGGATCAGCACGACCGCATAGGGCAGCGTTATGGTGCCGAGGATGATGGCGACAACCACGCCCTTGCCGAAGAACTGGTAGCGGGCCAGCGCCCAGCCGGCCATCGACGTCAGCAGCACCGACAGGAATGTGTAGGTCACCGCCACCGAGACCGAAATGCCTATGGCGCCGACGAAGTTCGTGTCACGCTGCAGATTGTTGAAATTGTCGATGAAATTGCCGTGCGGCAAAAGCTCGATGCCGGGGCTGAAGATGCCGTTGTCCGGCATGGTCGAGAACACGACCATCATCCACAGCGGAAACAGCCAGATCAGCGCCAGCGGCGTCAGGAACAGATGCAGAGCGATGCTGCGTCCCAATCTGGCTGCGGAGCGCGAACTCATTTCGGTTCCCTCGTCAGCCACAGCTGCGCCAGCGTGATGGCGATCGCCAGCCCGGCCATGGTGTAGGCGACGGCCGAGGCGTAGCCGAAATTGAGCGACCGAAAGCCCTGGCGGTAAAGCAGCAGGCCAAGCGTCTCGGTGCCGCCGCCCGGCCCGCCGCGCTCGGTGATCAGGAAGGGCTCGGTGAACAGCTGCATGGTGCCGATGATCGACAGCACGAGGCAGAACACGATGACCGGCTTGAGCAACGGCAGGGTGATGTAGAAGAACTGCTTGAGCTTGCTGACGCGGTCGAGCGTCGCCGCCTCGTAGACATCTTCGGGAATGGACTGCATGCCGGCGAGCAGGATGATGGCGTTGTAACCGGCCCAGCGCCAGGTCACCGCGATCATGATCAGCGCCATCGCCGGAGTGACGTTGGAAAACCAGTCGACCTTGGGCAGGCCGATGCTGTTCAGGAGCTTGTTGATGATGCCGAAATCGAGGTTGAACATCAGCCGGAACACCGCCGAATAGGCAACTTCGCCGACCACCACGGGGGCGAAGAAGGCAAAGCGGTAGAGGCCGCGCGCCTTCAAGAGCGGCGAGTTCAAAAGCACCGCCATGACCAGCGCCAGCGAGATCATCACCGGCACCTGGATGACAAGGATGAGCAGCGTGTTCTTCAGGGCGTTGAAGAAGGCCGGATCGCCGATCAACCGGCCCCAGTTGAAGCCGGGCGCGAACCGCCACGGCACGGTACGCGTCGCCTGGAAGGAAATCATGAAGGAGCTGATGATCGGCCATACCCAGAAGATCGCGAAGATCAGCAGATAGGGCGTGAGGAAGCGATAGGCCGTGGCGTTGCGATTGCGCATCTTCCTCCTCCTTCATTTCGTTGCCGCTTCGGCCATGGCCCTCGCAGCAGCGGAGCCGGTTTGCCAGCAAATACAGGTCCCGTGGGAGAACCCCACAGGCCGCGACCAGGTCCGGGCGGCGCAAACGCCTGTCCCGGACCCGGCTTGGGAGGTTATGACTTGACGGGCAGTCCGGTTGCCGCCGCGATCTGGCTTGCGGCATCGTCGAGTGCCGTCTTGGCGTCGGGGTAGCCGCCGGCCAGATACTTGGTCTGCACGGCGCGGACGATGATTTCGGCGTCGCTCTGGAACTGCGTGCCGCGGCTCGGAACAACCTTCGGCAAGGTGCCGAGAATGTCCTTCCACACCGCCTGGCCGCCCCAATAAGGCAGGCCTTGCGCGACATAGGGATCGTCAAGCGCCGAGATCAGGGACGGCACCAGGCCGAACTCCTTCAGCATCGTGATCTGGCCTTCATTGGTTCCGAGCGTGTATTTCAGATAGGCGTAGGCGGCCTCCTTGTTCTTCGACGCCGAGGTGATAGCCAGTGAGGAACCGCCGAGATTGGCGGCGCGCGGCCCGTCGGCGGTGAGGCTCGGCATCAGATAGACGCCCCATTTGCCGTTTTCACCGGCAGATTCGGTGCGAATGGTGCCCTCATACCAGCCGCCATAGATCTGGGTGGCGACGGTGCCGGCGGTGTTGTTGGTGATCTTGGTGCCCCAGTCGGCCGACGAGATGATGCCGGCGTCCTTCATCTCCTTGACCTTGGTCATGGCATCGACGCATTTGGGCTGGTTGACCGTGATCGATTGTCCGTCCTCGGAGAAATAGGCGCAGCCCTGTTCGTTGGAGATCATGCGGAAGAATTCCGAGTCACCGTTGAAATCGGCATTGGTCATCGAGACGCCTGGGTTGGCGGCCTGGATTTTCTTGCCGGCGGCGATGAAATCATCCCAGGTCTTGATCGAAGTCGGATCGACGCCGGCCTTTTCGTAGAAGTCGCGGCGATAAAAGGCGGCCACCGGGCCGGAATCCCACGGCATTGCGTAGGCCTTGTCGCCCACTTCCAGCTCGGTGCGCTTGAAATCGGGGAACTTTTTCTGGTCGTCGGCTGTGTAGCCCAGCGTATGCAGGTCGACGAAGCAGTCGGGGAACTGGCTCCAGTAATTCTCGGCCTCACCGTTCTCGACGGTGACGATGTCGGGCAGGCCTACGCCGCCGGCGGCGCAGCCGGCGATCGACTTGTCGTAGGTTGGCTGGTTGCCGAGATCCTGGACCGTGACCTTGACGTCGGGAAATTGCTTGTTAAAGCCGGCAATGGTCGCCTTCAGCGATGAAGCCGCGACATTCCAGCTCCAGATGGTGATTTCGCCGGATTGCGCGAAGGCCGGGGCTGAGCCCAGGGCAAGCGCGAGCGCGGCGCAGGTCATTGTGATGCGCATTGAAATCCTCCCATTCATTTGCTCTCTCACTGTGAGCGTGGCTAGACTATGCAGTGGGCAAGGCCTGTCGCCGTCAAAGGGAATATGAAATTGGCGGAAAGTAAGATGCCTGAACGGCCGTTCTACCAGCCTGGGGCCAGCAGCGTGGAAGGCCTGCCGCTGCTCCTGCAGATGTTTCACACCAATCCGCTGGTGATGCTCAAGCCGCACTGGCACGCCCAGGTCGAGGTTAATTTCATCGTGCGCGGCAGCGTGCATTACCTCATGAACGACCACGAGATTTCGCTTTCGGCCGGCGAGATGTGCCTGTTCTGGGGTGGCCTGCCGCACCAGATGGACGATTTGTCCGACGACGCCATCTATGCCGGGGCGCATCTGCCACTGGTGCACTTCTTCCGGCTGCACCTGCCCACCGATATAAGGCACCGGCTGATGACCGGCGCGACACTGGTGACATCAGCCACCGACCAGTCCGACAACCATAATTTCGAGCGCTGGAACCGCTACGCCCGGTCCGGCGACCAGGCCAAGGCCGAACATGCCGTCAACGAATTGCTGCTGCGGCTGGAGCGGGTGCGGTTCGAGCCCTACCGGCTGGTATCCGCAACTCCGACCGACCAGGAAACAGGCAGCCCCTTCGACCAGCAATCGTCGCGCAATGTCGGACGCATGTGCGATTTCATCGCCGAAAACTTCCTCTACGACATCGATTGCGTGAACATCGCGGCGGCCGCCGACATCCATCCCAAATATGCCATGAGCCTGTTCAAGAAATCCACCGGCATGACGCTCAACGAGTATGTGAATCTGTTGCGGCTGAGCTATGCGCAGGCGCTTTTGATGCATCAGGACGCCAATGTGCTGCGCGTCGCCATGGATTCAGGCTTCGGCTCGCTCAGCGCCTTCAACAAGTCGTTCCGCAAGCTCGCCGGCATGTCGCCCTCCGATTTTCGCCGCGGCGTGACCGGCGTCAGATAGGCGGCGGCGACCAGTGGCGCGTCTGAGCCGCAAATGCATTGGTGCGCCTCGATCGCCGGCTAAAGGCAGTGCCACGGCATGTCAGCCGGCAATAGCGGCACGGACAGGGATGGCGAAGGCCGCATCGTGCCATGCCGTGCCCGATTCCGGCCTGCAAGCGGCATGGAAACCGGGGCACCGCACGGCATCGCTTTTCCTGCCCGAAATCGCCCACTAGGCGCTGGACAGGCCGAATTCCCGTGCTATAACCCACGCGCTTTCAAGGGGCGCCCACGGCGCCTCGATGAAATCCGGTCAACGCGTTTTCGTTTGCCGGAACAGGCCCAGATAGCTCAGTTGGTAGAGCAGCGGACTGAAAATCCGCGTGTCGGTGGTTCGAATCCGCCTCTGGGCACCATCCCCCCTTCTCCCGACACTCCCTTTCACCGAACCTTCTACGCTGCAGCTTCTGCAAGCGAATTGTTGATCTTTTTCAGTCGCATTGCGCAGTTAAGCGGGACAGGGAGCGCTTCAGGAGCATTTGGTCCAACGAGGCGGGGGGATGGTATTTCCGTTGGTATTCGACATCCTGATGGTATCCAAACAGCCAAGGGAGACCTGACGAATGCCCCTCTCCGACGTGAAATGTCGAAATGCCCGCCCTGCTTCCAAGCTCGTGAAATTATCTGATGGGGGCGGGCTGCAGCTATGGGTACAGCCCACGGGCTCTCGCCTCTGGCGGCTCGCCTACCGCTTTGACAGCAAGCAGAAACTGCTCGCGCTGGGCAGCTATCCCCTTATCTCTCTCGCCGAGGCACGGGAGGCGCGCGATGACGCTAAAAGGCTCCTGCTAGCTGGCGTCGACCCTGGAAAGGAACGCAGCTTGCGGAAGGCCGATTCGGCAAAGGACTCCTTTCGCTCAATCGCGGACGAATATGTCGACAAACTAAAGAAGGAGGGACGTGCCGACCGGACGATCAGCAAGGTCAAATGGCTGCTCGACTTTGCCTATCCGATAATTGGCGACAAGTGCATTCGGGAGATCGACCCGGCCACTATCCTTACCGCCCTCCGCCGCGTGGAGGTTCGCGGTCGATACGAGTCGGCCAGGCGACTTCGCTCCACGATCGGCAGCGTGTTTCGGTACGCAATCGCGACCGCACGCGCCGAGACAGATCCGACCTTCGCCCTCAGAGGCGCACTCATCAGTCCGACGGTAACGTCTCGCGCCGCGATTACCGATCCGAAGGCCTTGGGCGGTTTGCTGAGGGCGATCGATGCATTTGACGGACAGCCTACAACCTGGGCCGGTCTGATGCTGATAGCGCTGCTGTTTCCCCGCCCCGGGGAGCTTCGCGTCGCTGAATGGGAAGAGTTCGATTTTGAAAGCTCGGTGTGGACCATCCCTGAAGCACGCATGAAAATGCGACGGCCGCACCGCATACCCCTATCAAAGCAGGCGATCAGCGTCCTGACTTCACTCAGGGAAATTTCTGGTGGTGGATCGCTGCTGTTTCCTAGTGTTCGATCGGCTTCACGTCCGATTTCCGACAATACGCTAAACGCCGCACTGCGTCGTATGGGTTACGGCAAGGAAGAAGCTACCGCGCACGGCTTTCGAGCAACGGCATCAACTCTGCTGAACGAATGCGGCAAGTGGCATCCGGACGCCATAGAGCGGCAGCTGGCCCACATTGAGAACAACGACGTTCGGCGCGCCTATGCCCGGGCAGAGCACTGGGAGGAGCGCATCAACATGATACAGTGGTGGGCCGATTATCTGGATGAACTCAAGAGCAAAAACCCGCGGGCGAACTCAACCGAGGGACGCCGCAAGCCTGCTGTCCATACAATAACGCGACCTTCCATTTTGAACCCAACAGCGGCCGTTCATCAAACGCCGATACAAATCTCCAACCGCCGGAAATCATACTGACCGTCGAAAAACGCCGAAACTCGTCGCCAAGTCGTAGGCCCGGAGGGGTCAACTTTCTTTCCAGGACACTATTAGGGTTAGCCGATGATGACTGTTGGTTTGGGGCCGACCGCGGACGGGCAGCTTCGAGGCTTAGGACGTCAAAGCGGACATTTGGCGCCCCATGCATCGATGTGAATTGACCCCACGCCAAAGTCAGAGCGGCGCTTAATATCAATCCCTTAAGGCGTCGATTACCAGTTGAACAAGCTCGCGCTCGTGCGCTCTATCCTCTCCGCTTATATATTCATGTCCCCAATCAACGTCAGGCCAGTCCGGCTTGAGTTCGGACGCCAAGCGACATTGCGCCCGCGCATAATCGAGACGGCCAAGCTTAGCCAGGCACCCAGCCGCCCGAACGTGGATATAGTAGCCGGGTCTGCTAATTGCGGCGAAGGACTTGACAGCCTCTTCGTATCGCTGGGTAAGCATAAATGCCGTCCCCAGGGTGTCATGGAGAGTTGCAGGAAGAAATATCGGGTTGGCGCGGATCGTCGCAAGGCATCTTTCAATCGCCAGATCAGACTGTCCCGTGCAAACGAAGTAGTAAGCCATCCTTTCATTGAGATTAGCGTCATCAGGAGTTAACCTGAATGCGCGCTGGAACGCATCAAGCGCCGCGTCTTGGTTTATTATTATCTAGGAATACCCCTCGCAAACTCAGACATGTGCTGTCTTCGTTGTCCAGCCGCGCGGCCAGTGCCGTTTCTTTGTCTGCTAGTTGCAACAAATGCGGAGCCCCGGTCTGCCACCAGGCACGAAGGTATGTTTGACCCAACGAAGCGTGGGCGCGGGCAAAATTTGGATCCAGCTTGACCGCCGCTTTTAACTCCTCCCTAACCTCTGTGATGTGGCCTGCTGCCGGTTTCGTGGACACCGAGATAAGGTGTTTGGACTGCTCCTGGTGCGATAGACATGCCCGCCTATCCTTTGAGCATAGGAGGCAGCTTGTGAGTACGCAGAGGTTTACCCCGGAACAACTCGACGAGGCTCCCGTCGCCTGTGCGCTTGACGACGCGACCACGATGAACAGCGATGTGGGATCGATGAGATCGCTGCGCAACGCCCGCAGCCGTGCCAAGATGCGATCCTCATCCGCGCCGGCTAGCCGACTGTAGCCGACTGCATCCGAGACCAGGATCGCTGCTATTTTACGGGTCTCCCTCATGTCGTGTCCCCTCCATCCAGTCTGGCACTAGTGCCGAGCCAAAGGAAGATAGTTCCGAGCCATTGGTCGGATTGTCCGCGTAGCATCGACGCGGGTCGTTCGAGACAAATGTCAGGCACTTGCTGTGGCCTGCAAGGTAGCGACGTCCGCTTTTGGTCGGTATGCGAATGGCTGGGATGAGGCACAAACAGTAATCTCGCTCGGACTAACAAGCATCACTCGTCCACCTCAGGCAGATGAAAAGCGCTCGCGCTTTGAATCTGTTATGAGGATCGCTGATTGACATTCTCAGTAGCCACGTCCAACCGCCTGACTGGATTAACGCGGAGATTAGATGGAAAGCGAGGTTCTTGGCTCAGCGCCAAGGCTCAATCGGGCGGCGGCGCGAGTATTCCGTCCACGTCGACACATCCAAGATCAGTCGATACTTATCTCTAAGTCGCTCGAACATGAGCCGGTCGCGCGGTTCGGGTTTTCCCTCCGGCGCCGGAGCCGATCGAAGGTAACGCCCGAGGACACCAAGAAGGAAGTCGGGCGCGCTAATGCCGAGATTTGGCTTGGCTACAAACTCGATGCCGAACGCATCCGGCCGTCGGTCGTTCCTTGCCTTAAGGTCGTCAAAGGCAGACTGGACGCTGTCTGTTATCACTTGCCGAGAAACCTTGCTGTTCTCCTCGCAGTAAATAAATACGAACTGACTCTCTGCGGCCATCAGGCGGCGCGAGATTAGCGCGCCGAGCAAACGAAGGTAGCTTGACTCGTACCTGACTGAATCACCCTCAAGTGGTCCGAGAGCGACATATCCCTCGAAACGCATCGATGCTAGGCGAGTGACGTACTTAAGGCGCAGGTCCTCCGACGCGTCCGCGAAGTGTAGCCCTCGCTTCACCAGCGCGTCGTGGTCGCCGGCCAAAAAGAGGTCAGCCGCTGCCGATTCTAGCACCTCTCCGGCTTCAGCAACGAGTTGGCCGCCATGCTGAGTAACTGCCATACCAATTGCCAACTGTCGGCCGTACGGTGCATCGAACTCCGCCTCGTCGATGAAGATATAGAATGGTGCCCGGTGTCTTCCGCGAGGGGCGAAGCTCGGCTTCATCCCACTCGCGCGCATGATCCCCGACCATCCGGCCTTGAGCGCAGGGGCCATACGCGGCTCGTGATGGGCAACGAACTTCACCATCCCATCAAGACGGTTAATCTCTTGCTGGACGACCTTCGCGTCGTTGATGCCTCGGCGCCGGAAATGATCCTGGAGTCCGAACTTGGCGCCGAAGTAAAGTTCCTGCCTCAGTCGCCGTTTCTTCTCGCGAGGAACGTGCGGTTGATTGGGGTCGCTGATGCTAAGGCCTGTCACAAAGTGCGCCTGTCCGACCTTCGACCTTCGTGTCTTCGCCTCGGCGAGGGTGAAATCGTGGGTCGAGAGCACGAGCCGGACATCGTCAATGTCAGGCAGTTGGTCGTTGCCGGAGAAGCTGAGATCATCCGCGTAGCGCGTGTAAGTGCAGCCAGTTCGTCTTGCCATATCGGTGAGCGCTGTATCGATTGGAAGCGCGATAGCGTTGGAAAGCGTAGGACTTGTGGGAAGACCTAGTGGTAGGACATCTCCTATCGTGACGAAACGGCTGAGTAGTTCGGACACGTTTGGTACAACCCCAAGGTTCTCAAATAGCTGACCGATGCGCAAACGTGAGATGGAAGGGAAAAACTCTCTAACATCGACGGACAGGAGGCGGTGATGTCCAGAATGGGCGGCAGCGTTCTCCTTAATATTTCGCCCCGCGCGGTAACCATAGGCGCTGAGATGGGGGTATTCCGCTAGGCGGAGGCGAAAGAAAGACTCCAGCCGCCTCGCCAACGCTTTGTACTCAGATTTTGCTAGCGTTGGCTCCCAAACAGTCCGCATGCCGCGCACCGGATTGCGCTTCGGGATATCGTGGCGGATAAACATCGGGATTTCGAGCACCACGACCCCGTCTCCAGACGAAGCCTCAGGCTTAGGCGCGGGTGCCGCAGGAGGATCGAAGTCGAGGACGGCGTCGAATATGCTTGCGTCGATGCCGAGGGCCAGCATAAGCGACTCGCGGTTGGTGATCCGCCGAAAGTCATGGTGGAATGCCATCATCGACCTCTAGGCGGGGCGGCATCGCACACGAAGCAAGTGGTCCTGAAATCAGCAGACGCGACTCGCGCCTTAAACCTTGAAGCCATGCCGCCCTCCCTTCAGTGTATTGCAATCGTTCCAAAACGCCAAGACGCTTCAAGCAATCGAAGAGTTGGCACACTTATAGTTAGTACCCAAGCAGCCATGGATTGAGCCGGGAGGGTCTCTGTATCCGTCTGGTATGTGAGTAAGCGGGGTGCTATGATCCCCATTTGAGCCGATCAGCGAATTGAAAATGTGGCTCAAGTGGCCTTGCGCCCACCCGGCGGGATGGCGGCTCTGGCTGTTCTACATCGAGCAACCCAACTCCTCCAAACTATCATGTAATCGCGCAGCGGCGCGCGCTTGCTCGCCTTTTAAGTATCACCTCCGCTTCCTTACCTCTGCCGGCTCTAAGTGCTGTTTGCCACGGGTACTACTGATCGGCTATCTCCACGAGTGAATCATGGGGGCGGCTGGCATGCATTTGACGAATAATACGTTCGACACACTCGACACAACACTAGCTAAATTTTCGGAACACGCATCCCCAGCTCCGTTGGTGAGCAAGGTCCTTTCAGATGTGAAGACAGCACTTCGTGAGCTGTGCCCCCGTGCCAAATCTCTATCGGAAGCGGCGACTCTTTCGGAGCACGTACAAGCTGCAATTGAGAGCATTGAAGGGGTGCGGAGTGCGGCCCTTTTGTTGATCCGGTGCCTCGGAGTACCAGGCGCCCTTCCGGATGACGATCATCGGGGCGGTCCACATATTCAACGGAAGGTGATTGCGTTAGTTGAAAAAGGTACGCCCGATATCGCCAACATTATACGGATGGCAGAGAGGAAACTCACGTTTGAAAAGGTCGATGTACTTCGCAGTGTGCACACAAGGGTAGTCTCTTTACTTGAGCCACTGAGCAAGCTGCCGACGAACCCCTCGGAATTCGCATCGAGGAGGCAGGAGGTCATCAAGATTCTAAAAAATGATTTGCTAAAGGCTTACCTAAACCCATATGGTTTGGCTGAAGTGAGCAATGCGCTCAGAGAAGTGCAGAACTCGATTTGCCAGCTTTTAGATGTCACTGGTGCAAATTTTGGGCAAAAGCTTCAAGAGATCGTCGACACATTTGAGCGTGAGAAATTAAACTGCGGCGGCCGGTCTAATTTCCTATATAACGACGTCTTTGCAAAATTTCTTGACATTGTTCAGAGCGTAATAAGCAATATAGACCGCGACTCGGTAGGCCGCTTTGCCTGTGTTATTCGCCCAAAGAAAGCTACCCCGCAACTCTTAGAGAGGCGGTATCCACTACATGAGCCTGATCGCCTCGTGAGAGTGAAAATTCCTATAGTAAATGATGGGCCAGGAATTGCGGTAGAAACCGTGGCTCAGTTCGCTACTAACGGAAACGTCCTGCTCGGGTCGGAGAAGATTGACATTGGCACGGTGCCTCCGGGTGAAGTGTCCATCAATGTTGAAATGCTAGTCGGATCTCAAATCAAGCAACTGACTATCTACACAGAATTATCTTGGCGGAACGCGCGCAGCGCCGAACGACAGTCGATCTCTTTTGATACGGTCATCGCCGCTCAGAAAGTTGATATCGATTGGGATGAGCTAGAACTCAGTGACCCCTACAGTACCGAAGTGGCCCACGGGAACGAGTTTGTCGGCCGCCGGCGGAAGGTACTCGCGCTCGTTAATCGGTTCCGAAAGGCGCGTATGCAGTCCTCTTATGTCACCGGGCAGAAACGTGTTGGGAAAACTTCACTAGCATTCGCGGTACAGGACGTTCTCCAGGGTGAATCGGCGCGCGAGGAGGATATCTCCGTCATCTATCTGGAGTATGGAGATTACGCCCGAAAAGACGCGGATGGCACGGTGGAGGCGCTTGGTGATGCCATCGCTGAGCGGCTGCTGCGTGACATCCCTGGAGAGCAGCGCCCAGCGAACGTCAATTTCTCTGGCACGCTGGCGCCATTGAATCAGATAGCCCAGAAGCTTCTGAGTCTATACCCGGCGCGTAAGTATCTCGTTGTTCTTGATGAATTCGATGAGATCCATCCTGAGATGTACAGGTTTGGCGCTTTGGCTGAAGCATTTTTCTCCAATTTGAGAACGCTCAGCGCAAAGCCGAATATTGCTCTTATGCTAGTTGGCGGCGAGAACATGCCTTTCATCATTGGCGCGCAAGGTGATCAATTGAATAAGTTTGTTCACGAACCATTGGACTATTTTTCTAGATCCGAGGAATGGGACGATTTCTGTGAACTCGCAAAACTGAACCAACTCTCGCCGCTGACCTGGCACGAGTCTGCACTTGTGCAGCTTTTCAGTTATACAAATGGCCATCCATATTACACGAAGCTTATTTGCGCCCGCATATTTCAGAATGCGATCGCTGATCGCGACGCGGAGGTAACGGCCGATGAAGTCCAGCGAGCGTTGCCTGCGCTAATTACAAGCCTAGATACCAATGCATTCGCCCACTTCTGGAAAGATGGCATCGCCAGTGGGAGGGAAGAGGCCGAGGTGACAGCGCTAAAGAGGTGTAGGGTGCTTGTCGCTATAGCGCGTGCCCGTCGCCGAGGCCTAGCTCTTACTTCGGAGAATATTGTTGAATGTCGGGCGACCACCGCTCTTCCCAGCGGTGAAATCGTTCCACTCTTGACGGACTTCTGTCGGCGGGAAATCCTTAGAGAAAAGGGCCGAGAGTACGAGTTTGTGCTTCCTATCTTTGAGCAATGGCTCGTGGCAAACGGAATGAGCAAGCTTGTTACTGACACGCTCGGGGATGACATGGCAGACGCATTGCAGTCGGCTGAGGATCAGGCCTTTGTCTCGCCTCCCGAGATTGCCAAGCTTGTTGAAAGTTGGCCGACCTATCGTGGACGTCGCGTGACCAGCGAGGACGTGCGAGGCTGGATACAGCAAAGACATTCATTCCAAGAACAACGCCTCTTATTTAAGTTGCTACAAAATGTTCGATTTGTAAGCGAAGAGGAAATCCGCGAAAAATTGAGGACGGCTCATAGCCTAGTGAAGCGGCACACCTCGGCGTTCACTCCGGAAAGCCGGGCGCATCGCCGCTACGACATCGTGGTCAGCTACGTGGATGGATCGGCGAAAAGTGGAAGTCGCTACGCGGATCGGTATGCCGAAGAAAACCTGATTTCGACCACAAGTGTGTTCGGCTCAGAAGGTTTCAGCCAATGGATCTCCGAGTACGAGGAAAAGCGCGGGATCACAGTTAACGGAATAGTCGTCATTGATGACATCGCCGCCACCGGTGCTGGCCTTTCAGCGAACGTCGAAAAATTCGTGCATCTCAATGCGCAGTTTCTAAAAGATCGCAGCATCACGGTTGTTGTAGTAACACTCCTTGCCACACGCGAGGCTGACGGTCGCCTTAGGGAGAGTCTTTCAAAAATGCATGGAGTGGACATTGACTTTCGCACATGTGAGGTTCTCGAGGATAGGCATTTCGCGTTTCGTCCGAACAATGGAATTTGGGAGGATCAAACTGAAGCAGACAGGGCGAAGGACCTGGTAACTACGCTAGGTCGTGAAATTTATAAGAATGATCCCCTTGGGTTCGGTGATTTGGGTCTACTTGTGGTCTTCAACGATACCTGCCCGAACAACTCCCTCCCGATCCTTCATGCCGGTAAGACACCAACTTGGAACCCACTATTCGAGAGACCAAAGAACTGATGTGAATATTTGATCACTTGTGGGGGTGCGTTTCAGATGGCGTGGCCATGACGGTCGGCGTGGGATCAGGAGGCGTCCGTCTCTGGGCAGCAGGAGGCGGACTGGTTGTTATCCGGGTTTCGGAATGTGTCCGTGCCGTTTCTTTGTACAGCGTATGAGCGTCCGCTTTGAGAAACCGAAACGCCGCGACTGATGTCTGAGAAGCTGAAGGGTTTCGGGTGCCGTCAGGCGTACGAGCGGTTGGTCGAGAACAGGCGAATGGCGAACAGACGCGCCGTGAATTGGCCATCCTCTATGCGGGAGAACAGGACCAACTTGATGCAGTGACGTTCGATCTGTTGATCGACAGCCTCGAAGCGTGCGTGGAGCGGGAGGTAATGGGAGAAAGCGTGCAGCCCGGCGCGCATCACCATCTGCGCTCGATCGTTGCCTCAGCCGCATCGCCGGCGCTACTCGCACGACTCGCGGCGCGAAAGGATACCCGCTTCGAGACTGCTCGCACGCCATGCCATGTCGAGAACAGGACGAACCTCGACGCTGCGCGATCGTGACGGCGATGACTACCATCTCATCCTCGCGGCCATTAGCGGTAATGGCTACCATGAGCTCGTATTGGCCGAACTGGATCGCTCCAATTCGCTCGGGCGGACCGATGGCTTGACGGCCGCAGCCTGGACGCTCAATACCGACGTTAAGGCGCGGCTCGAATCGATCGCCTGCGATCCCGAGGACGACACCATCGTCGGGTGCAATTGATGCACGCGCTTGCCTCGCATCGTGCCGACGCAGGACTTCGGACTATGTTGCGAGGTGGATCGCCCGTCTATCTTCGCGCCGCCGAAGTGCGGGAGAGCGGCCCACCCTGGTCCGGCGAGGATTCTGCCGAGGTCGAGCGATCAGTGAACAGCTCTGAGGCCAACGAACGGCGTCACGGTGTCAATCTCTGCGTCTTTCTAGGGGATGCGATGGCCTTCGATCCTCGCGCCGATACTCGACGACATAGCATCAGGTGATGATGATGCCGATCTGATATGCAGCGTCTTGTCCCACTTGGGTGGATATCGATCGTCATTTCTCCCCCGGCTGCGAAAAGCGGCTGGGGAGTGGCGATCGGGGTCAGGAAGGCTGCTCCGGCCAAGAAACCTACCTCAACGCGTAAAGCGAAAGCCTGATCTCAAATTTTGCGAAGCGCTCGCCGGGACCGGCCGCAACGCGGTCAGGATCAACAACCTAGCGTGCGCCCAAACGACACCAAGCGCTACCCGTTGTCCAGCGTGGAAGATGATTGCCTTCGTGGTTTCTCCGACACGCCAGCGCCCGGCAGACCTTCCTTTCTGGCCTTGGCAAACGCCCGGTCGCCTTCCAGGAACCCGACCAGCATAAAGGGAATCAGTTCAGCCACGGTTTCGGACTCGCCATAGGTCTCACGGTAAAGTGCGGCATAGTCGTTGAGTGCTTGGCTCAAGTCGGCGCCAACGGTGATGGTGATCTTCGAAGGTGTCCGGTCCGGAAGTTTTCCGAGCTTCAGGTTAGCCATGAAGTCCTCCTGTTCACCCCGTGTATGGCCGCAACACGAGGTCCTTGTGCACGATGACGCGCAACGGCCAACCAGGGCGGACGGTGATCGTGGGCTGGACGTTCAGGTTCTTTTCAGTGATCCGTTGGCCCGCTTGACTGACGTTCTGCTGGGTGGATTCACGAATTGCCTTGACCAAGTCGCTTTCATTTTCCCCAAAGCTCAACTCGGTACCAACCCCCAGCAATGTGGCCACCGCGACGCCCTTGATCAACTGCCAAGTATGGAAATCCACCTTGTCCTCGAGCCCGGCATAGCCGGCCGCGTCGGTCACGGGAAGATTGTCGATTTCGGTAGATGAGCCGTCCGGCATCACGATGCGTTGCCACACCAACAGAGCGCGCCTTTGCCCAAAGGCTACAACGCTGTCGTAGGTGCCGATCAGCCGTGAGCCCTGCGGGATGAGCAGGACGCTGCCGGTGACGCTGTCGTGCACATTCTCAGTGATCTGGGCGACGACAAGGCCGGGCAAATCGGAATTGATGCCGGTGATCAGGCTTGCAGCGATCACGCTACCGGCCATGATCTGATAGGGCGAAGCCGGCGTCTGCAGTGCATGCGGGTTGTAGATCCCGCCGGTGTTCCGTTGATCGATGAAATCGAGCTTGCGCTGTTGATTGTTCTGGTCGCCCTCGGCCGGCGCGACGGAAGCTCGCTGGCTTTCGGTATCTGGCTGCGGAGACGCCGTCTCGAAAGGCGAACGTCCGCCCTGCCCATTGCCAAAAGCTTCCGTCTGCTGGGGCCGGTTTTCGATGCGGAAAAGGACTTGCGACTCGCGCGCCTCAATCGCTTGTTGTGCAAGCCGCTGCGCCTCGGCGGAAACGTCTTGCCCAGGTGCGATGCCAAGCTGGCGCTGGTGCTCGAGAATAGGACGGCCGAGATCCCCGGGCAGCGGCGGTCCAAGCACCGGAGCCTTCGGCTTGCTCCCGGAATAGTCCTTGGGCAGCGATTCAAGTCCCTCGGCGGTCGGCTTGCGGTCCGTGCTGTAGAGCTCTTCGGCCTGCTGTTTCAGGCGCAATGCGGATCCCTGCAGCGCCATCATCGTGACGCCAAAAACAGCGCCGGAACCAACAGCAGCGATCGCGACGATTATGCCGCGCCTGAACCGCACCGGTCGGCGGGGCGAGGCTCGCAGCTGCAGCTGT
The DNA here is from genome assembly GCF_040322475.1 of Mesorhizobium sp. M0140. NCBI lineage: Bacteria > Pseudomonadati > Pseudomonadota > Alphaproteobacteria > Hyphomicrobiales > Phyllobacteriaceae > Mesorhizobium > Mesorhizobium sp. M0140. The sequence continues at coordinate 23,947 of NZ_JAMYTM010000044.1, forward strand.
TCGGGATTGAGCTTCGGCGGAGCATTCGGATGGGAAGTATCGGTCATGAGCCTCCCCTCACCTGCCAAAACGCGAAAACAGCGAAACCCGCCGCGGCGGTTTCCGACCGTCGGTTCTCGTAATGCGCACCACCTGCTGCTGTTTGGTGCCCAGCCTTAGCTCGGCCGCAGCAAAGAGGCGATCGACGATGTAGTAGTTGCCGCGCATGCGATAGTTGACGAGCTGGTTGTCCCCGTCGGCTCCGACGATGAAGAGCGGCGGCGCCTCACCTTGGTCTATACGGCGCGGGAATTCGATATAGACCCTGCTGCCATCATCAAAGGCGCGCGTCGGTCTCCATGGTGGCGTGTCGCCGGCGATCGAATAGCGGAAGCGGATGTTTTCGAGTGCTACGTTCGAGGCCGCGGGCATTTTAGCCTCGGCCTGAGCGTTGCGCCGCCGAAGCGCCACGAGTTGGTCTTCGCTGTAAATCCAGGAGAGCGCCGCCATGGCAGTTTTCTCAGTGCTTTGAAGCTGCAGGTGATAGGATCGCCTGTCCGTCGTGATGACCAGATTGGTGGCAAGCCCCGGCGCGAATGGCTTCACCAGCACATGAGTGCGCTGGTCATCGCCTGAGCCACTAACGGTGTCACCGATCACCCAACGGACCGTATCGCCGGCTGAGACCGAGGTCAGCTTCTCGCCCCGCTGCAATGAGATATCGGTGACGCGCTCCGGCGCGGCGTAGAGCTGGTAGAGCGCGCCGTCGGCAAAGGGGTAAACCTGCACCGCATTGACATAGCCAAACTTGGTGGGTTGTTGCGTCGCCGCCTTGTTGGCATCGGCGACCTGTTCTTCCGGCGAGCGCTTATCTGGGGCGGGCTTGCCGGGTGCGGGCATCAACTGACCAGGCAACGGTAACGGTTTCGGCACTTCCACGACCTTGACCGGCTTCTCCGGCGCCTTCTCGATCGCGGCTGGTTTGAAGTCCTCGTGGTCATAGGAAATCTGAGGCGGCGGCACTGGCTTCGAGGCACAGGCCGAAAGAACCGCAACAGACGCCGACAGGATCAAGGCAGCACGAAGCAATGGGGCTCTATTTGTCATTGGCGGGCTCCTTAGGGGAAACGGGGGTTGGCGCGGCGCTGTCGAGCTCGCGCGACCAGTCGATGGCGTTGATGAAGACGCCGAGCGGGTTCTTGCGCAGCTGCTCGGTTGTCCTAGGCGGGCGGATGAGGATGGTGAGGATCCCGATCCAGCGCGTCGTGCTGGCGAGGCTGCCGCGCTCGAACACCTGCTCGGTCCATTTGACCTGGAACGAGCTGTCGGAAGCCCTGACCACGCTGGTCACCTGTACTGACACGCTGCGCGTGCCGATTTGGCCGAAAGGGTCGTTCGCCTTGGCATATTCGTTGAGGAAGAGCGCCGCTCGGTCGGTGGCAAAGTCGTAGGCCGACAGCCAATTCTGCCGCACCAGAACCGCATCGGTGGAAACCGAACGAACATTCTGGATGAAGCGGCTGAGATGCCAGGCGATCTGGGCATCGTCGGGCTGGTAGTTTTGGACTGCCGGCCCGACCGCGTGCGCCTCGCCAAAGCGGTCGACCTCGACGACATAAGGCACGACGCGGCCCTGCATCGACTGCCACAGAAGCCCACCGGAAAGCCCCGTCGTCAGAGCCAGGCAGCCAAAGGCCATGAAGCGCCAGTTCTTGGCCTGGACGCGCGCCGTGCCGATGCGCTCATCCCAGAGTTGGCTGGCCTTCTGGTAGGGTGTTACGGGTTCGGGCGTCTTTCCATAACGCTGAACGGGTCGCTTGAAGAGCATCTAGTCTTCCTTGTCATTGAGGGAGGGATTGGCGCCGCTTCCGCCCCGATCTCCATCGCGCACCGCCTGCGTGGCAGCATTGCGATGGGCGCGTGCGGTCTGTTCGGAACGCAGACGCCTTGCCCAGGCAGGCGCGGCCGCGGGAGCTACAACTGGAGAGCTTCCGCTCATCGAGCTGGTCGGCATGCCGCCGGTCATCCAGCCGGCATCGCGACCGGCGTCGGCACTACGGCGGAATGGTTCTGCTGCGGATCGCATTCCCCGCATCGCGGCGCCGCTAGCGGCACTCGCAACCCCCTGCAGCCCAGCAGCTACCCCGGACAGCCCGGACTCGGGCGATGTCGCGCGCCCCGTTTGCCAGGCGACGGTGGCAGCGGACCCCATGGCGGCGCCGGCACGGACTGCGGCGAGGCCGCCGCCTGTTGCCATGCGCGCGCCGGCAAACGCAGCGCCTCCGGCAACGAGCGTTGATCCAGCTGCGGCCGCCGTTGTTCCAAGTGCCGCGCCGGCGCCAAGCTGCGGCGCGCCGGAAACGAGACCCGAGGCAATCCCGGGGCCGAAAATGCCGAGCCCAAGCAGCGCCAGCGCACCCAGCACCTGAGACATGGCCGCCGCCAGGTCCGGCTCCTGGCCCTGCAGGGCGGAAGCGAACTCGCCAAAGAGCGTGGAGCCGATGCCGACGATGACGGCAAGCACCATCACCTTGATGCCCGACGAAATCACATTGCCGAGCACGCGCTCGGCCAGAAACGCCGAACGGTTCCAGAGCGCGAAGGGCACCAGGACGAAGCCGGCCAGCGTGGTGAGCTTGAACTCGAGGATGGTGATGAAGAGCTGGATGGAAAGAATGAAGAAGGCGATGAGGACCAGGAACCAGGCCAGAAGCAGCACGAAGATGGTGAGCGCGTTACCGAAGATCTCGGGGAAGCCTACTAGCTGGCTCGCTTGATTGAGGAGCGGCCAGGCGCCCTCGAAGCCGGCCGCGGCAATGCGGCCTGGCCGCAGGAGACTGTCGGCGGACAGGTTGCCGGCCGATGCGTTGATGCCGAGACCGGCAAAGGAGCGGTAAATTATGTCGGCGAGGTTCTTGAAATTGTTCAGGACGAAGGCGAAGGCGCCGACATAGAGCACTTTGCGAACAAGCCGGCCGAGAATGTTGGGCTCGCCGCCGAACGCCCAGACCAAGCCCGCGAGCGTGATGTCAATGCCGATCAGAATGGTGGTGAGAAAGGCGACGTCGCCCGAAAGCAGACCGAACCCACTGTCAATGTAGCGGGTAAAGGTCTCCATGAAGCGATCGATGACTCCGAGGTCGTTCATGTCGCCGCCTTCCTCGTTGTCTTGAAGAACTGCCGCTCAGTTGCCGGGATAAGCCGTGCCGGTGCCCAGGAAACGCTTCGTCGTCTCGCGAGCGGCTTCCTCAGACTGCGCTTTGCGCGCCGCATCCTCGGCTTCGGCCCGGAACTGGGTCGCAAGCAGCGTCTGGATCTGCATCTGCTGCTTGGTCGAAAGCGCGATCAGCTGATTGGTAGCCTGGCTTGCCTCGAGGGCACCTGCCGCGCCCTGACTCCGATTGACGAGATCGGTAAGCAGGTCGCCATCGGCCTGCACGTTCTCGACGATCTGCGACTGCGCGCTCATGGTCTGGCGGAACGCCTGCATGGCGCTCTGCCAGCGCTCGCGCGCGGCGCTCGCCACATCGCTGACCTTGATGGTGGCGTCGTAGCTTTCCGGATATTGCTGGCGCCACTGGTCCTGCAGCTTGTCGAGATCGAAGCTCAGGCCGCTCGCCTGGGTCATCAGACCGTCAATCCGTTGGAGCGAGCCGGTAAGCTGGCCCACGGAAGAGAAATCCAGGCGCTGAAGGTTGCGCGCCATGTTCTGCAGCATGGTCGCCTGGTTCTGAAGCGACTGGATTTGGTTGTTGATCTGCTCCAATGCGCGTGCTGCCGACAGCACATTCTGCGTATAGTTGGACGGGTCAAACACGATGAGCGCATAGGCCGGCTGGACGTAGTCAGCCATCGGTTTGGCAATCAGGGAAACGGTGACCAGGCTAGTAAAAAGGCGGCGTCCGATCATGACGATTGCTCCTTGTTAGGTTGAGGAAATTGCTGGAGAAGCTCGGCAGCCCAATCCAGGCCGCGCGCACTGAAGAAACGGGCGGCAAAGCTGCCCTGCCCTTCTTCGGAAAGAATATTGTCGATCAGGGTCTGCGCGGCCGGGTCGGAGGCGCCGCAAAGCGCAAGAGCGATCGGGCCTAGCCCGAGCTCGAAGAGGCGATTGCCGCGGCGCGACTGCAGATAGTAGTGGCGCTTCGGCGTGGCGCGGGCGACCAATTCGATCTGTCGCTCATTAAGACCGAAGCGCTCATAGGCTGCCCGTGCCTGCGGCTCCACCGCACGATCATTGGGGAGAAAAATGCGCTGCGGGCAGCTCTCGATGATTGCGGGTGCGATAGAAGAGCCGGCGATGTCGGCAAGCGACTGCGTCGCGAAGATGACGGAGACGTTTTTCTTACGCAGCACCTTAAGCCATTCGCGGATGCGGGCGGCAAAGAGCGGGTTGTCGAGATAGACCCAGGCCTCGTCGAGCATGAGCAGCGTCGGCCGCCCGTCAAACCGGTCCTCAAGACGATGGAACAGATAGGTGAGCACAGGCAGCACAGCGCCTTGGCTGTGCATCAGCTCCTGGGTTTCGAAACACTGCACATCCGAGATGGCCAGCCGGTCGTCATCGGCATCGAGCAGTCGGCCGAATGGTCCGTCGAGCGTGTAGGGCATCAATGCCGATTTGAGCGTATTGGACTGAAGCAGGACCGACAGGCCAGTCAGCGTGCGTTCCTGCGCCGGCGCGGTGGCGAGGCTGGTGAGCGCCGACCAGATTGCCTCCTTCACCTCCGGGGTGACGGTGACATTCTCGTGGGCAATGAGGCCGGCGATCCATTCGGCCGCCCAGCTCTGTGTGGCCGGGTCGTCGATGTGGCGCAGCGGCTGGAAACCAAGCGCACCATTCGCACCCAACGCATGGTGGTCGCCGCCCATGGCAAGCGCGGCGGCGCGGGCCGAATTGCCTTTGTCGAAGACATAGATTTGCGCGCCAGCGTAGCGCCGGAACTGCAAAGCGATCAGGGCAAGCAGAACCGACTTGCCGGCACCGGTCGGCCCGACAATCAGCATGTGGCCGACATCGCCGATATGGGTCGAAAGCCGAAACGGCGTCGAGCCGCTGGTTTCGGCGAAAAGAAGCGGCGGAGCGTGATCGCCGGTGACCTCGGCAAGGTGCTCGTTCTCCGCTGGACCTGCCCACACGGACGACAGCGGCACGAGATGGGCAAGGTTAAGCGTGTGAACGAGCGGCTGGCGAACGTTGGCGTAGACATGACCCGGCAATGAACCAAGCCACGCTTCGACGGCATTGATGCTTTCGCGAATGGTGGTGAAGCCGAGCCCGTTGACGATCCGCTCGACGGCGCGAAGCTTTTCCGCGGCGGCTTTACGGTTCTGATCCCACACCGTCACCGTTGTGGTGAGATAGCCGAAGCCGACATGATCGCCGCCCAATGCCTGCAGTGCTGCATCGGCATCGAGCGCCTTGTTGTCGGCGTCGCTGTCGACGAGAGGCACAGGTTCGTTGGTCACCACCTCGCGCAGAATAGCCGCGATCGATTTGCGCTTGGCAAACCACTGCCGGCGGAGCCGAGTCAGCGTCTTCGTGGCTTCCGCCTTGTCGAGTGGAATGAAGCGCGTCACCCAGCGATAGGCGAAATCCTGGTTATTGAGCGCATCAAGGATTCCTGGCCGGGTGACGTTCGGAAAACCGAGGATTGTGAGCGTGCGCAGATGCTGGTCACCCAGCATCGGCTCTAGGCCGCCGGTCAGCGGCGCGTCAACCAGGACGCCGTCGAGATACATTGGCGTTTCCGGCACGGCGACCGGATGACGGCGTGTCGAGATCGTGCCGTGCAGGTACGTCAGGGTCTCGGCATCGTCGAGCGCGCGCACCTCGGGCACGAAGCCCGAAAGAAGATCGAGAACACGGTCAGTCTCGTCTCGGAACCGGGCAAGCTCCTGGCGCCAGTCTCTTTCCCCTCCCAAGTCATGCGAGTCGACGAGAGCACTTTCCGCGCGCGCTTGGCCATCGGGCCCAGGCATGAAGACCAAGGTCAGATGATAGATGCTCTCGAAATGCGCGACCTTGCCCTCGAAGGCCGCGCGCCGTTCCTCATCGATCAGCCATGAGGCAGCATCGGGAAGCGCCGAGCTCGGATAGCCCAGCGCTTCGCTGCGCTCGGCCTCGAAGAATAATGCCCAGCCGGAGCCGAGCCTTCTCAGCGCATTGTTTGCCCGCGCGCATATGCCGATAAGTTCGGCCTCGGTCGCGCTTTCAAGGTCGGGGCCACGAAACCGCAATGTCCGCTGGGAGCTGCCATCCTTGTTGAGCACGATGCCGGGCGCGACGAGTGCTGCCCACGGCAGATGGTCGGCAAGCCGGTCGGCTTTGCCGCGGTATTCGGAAAGCTTCAGCATGCAAGCCAGCCCTTTTGACGAAGATGACGGACAAGCACGCTGGCAAAATCCGGATCACGCCGTGCGGCAAAGACCGCGAGCGTGTGGCCGGCGATCCAGAGGATCAGACCGGCAATCCACTGCTGCAGGCCTAGGCCGATGGCCGCGGCCACCGTGCCATTGAGGATCGCCACCGCCCGCGGCGCGCCGCCGAGCAGGATCGGCTCGGTGAGCGCCCGATGGACCAGAACCTCGAAGCCTTCGATATGCTGCTCTCCGGTGCTCATCAGACGACTGCCCCGCCGCCAAAGGAGAAGAAGGAAAGAAAGAAGCTCGAGGCCGCGAAGGCGATCGACAGGCCGAAGACGATCTGGATCAGCCGGCGGAAACCGCCCGCCGTGTCGCCGAAGGCAAGGGTCAGGCCGGTGGTGATGATGATGATCACCGCGATGATCTTGGCGACCGGCCCCTGCACCGATTCCAGAATCTGCTGCAGCGGCTGTTCCCACGGCATGCCGGAGCCGGCAGCGTGGGCCTGGGCCGTGAGAAGAAGCGCGACGGCGGCGAACGAAAGAAAGCGAAGCTTCTTGCGCATGAGGTGACCTTTCAGAGCTGCTGGAGTTGCGGAAGTGTGAGCGGGGTGACGGCGTAATCGCCGCTGCCGTCGAGACCCGTGACCTCGGCGATCGCGTCAACGCGGCGCGCGGGTCCTCTTCCGGCAATAAAGATGACCAAGTCGACGGCATCGGCGATCAGCCGGCGGGGAACGGTGACAACGGCTTCCTGGGCGAGCTGCTCAATACGATAGAGTGCGGAGCGTGCCGAATTGGCGTGAACCGTGGCAATGCCGCCGGGATGTCCGGTGTTCCATGCCTTCAGCATGTCGAGGGCTTCCGCGCCCCGCACTTCGCCGACGATGATGCGGTCGGGTCTAAGTCGCAGCGTCGAGCGCACGAGATCACCAAGCGTGACCGACCCCCGCCTCGTCCTCAAGGCAACACAGTCCTCGGCTGCGCATTGCAGCTCGCGGGTGTCCTCAATCAGGATCACCCGCTCATCGCATTCGGCGACTTCTGCCAACAGCGCATTCGCAAGCGTGGTCTTGCCCGACGACGTGCCGCCGGCGACCAGGATGTTGCGCCGCTCACGCACTGCCTTCCTCAGGGCATCAGCCTGCAGCGGGAGGATGATGCGATCGGCGACATAGTTGGCCAGCGTGTAGAGTTTTGCTGCCGGCTTGCGGATGGCAAAGCATGGCGCCAGCACGACCGGCGGTAGCAGACCCTCGAAGCGCTCGCCTGATGGCAATTCGGCACTGACAATCGGACTATCTGCATGCGCCTCGGCGCGTACATGGGAGGCGACGAGCCGGATGATGCGTTCCGCCTCGGAAGGATGCATATGCACGCCTGTATCGACCCGGCCTTCTCCCAACCGATCGAGCCTCAGCGCGCCGTCGGGATTGACCATCACCTCGATGACGGTCGAATCGGAAAGGGCCTCGGTGATCGCGGCGCCCATGGCTGTGCGCAGCATGGCTCGGCGGCGGTGGTCGGCTGCGGGATGAGAGCTCATCCTTCGCCTCCATTGCCATTGCCAAGCGAGCGCTTCCCGGAGGCGATCTGGCGACCGACCTGCTCGACGAATTTGTCAAAGCGCTCTTGGGCAATCGCCTGTGTCGCCCGATCCGGGACCGGCGTGTGGGAATGAAGCGTGATCGAAAAGCGTATGAAGAGTGCGAGGCTCTCCAGGATCACCTCGACATCGGTTCGGATATGGTCGAGGTCGCGGGAAAGACGGTCGAGCCGCATGCCATAACGATTGTCGAGTTCGTTCTCGCCACGCCGCTCGATGAAGGCCTCGACCGCTTTCGCGACGATCGCCGATTTTGTGGTCGACGGGTTGCGGCTGAGCGTTTCCAGCTTCTCGCTCAATTCGTGTTCGAGCAGAAACTGGTGGCGAATGCGATGGGGCTTCATGGGGCTCGTTCCGACTGGCCGGCGCTGATGCGCCGGCGGTGCGAACGAACATCGCCGATATCTGAAAAATCGCTTATGGGCGTTATCTACGCTGAGATACGCCTGAGCTGCGAAAGCGCTTAGAAGCCGGGGATGATGTCCTTGTCGTCGCCCCTTCCCTCGTTGATACCGTAGGCGCTGGCTGCGGTGGAAACCCGGTCCATGACGCGCTTGTCTGCGAGTGCCTCGGCGTCATCGTCCGCCAGATTGAAGAGGTCGTCTTGATCAGGCTCCTGAGAGACGACGACGTGTTCTTCAGGCAGGCCTGGATGACGCTGCTGTTGCACGCCGCCCTCTTCTTCGATTGCCTCGCCGGCGTTTTCGTCATCGGCAGCGAGACGGCGGTCAACACTGCGGACTTGTCCGCTCCAATCGTCGGGGCGCGACGCAGGACAGTCCGCGTACAGACCCTCCCGCAACACCGGCGCCGGCAGCACCCGTTCGGTGAAATTCGGATCCTGGTAATAGCGCAACTTCTGGGCGCGGATCGGCGGCAACCCGGAAACAAGGATTAATTCGTCAGCTTGCGGCAACTGCATCACTTCGCCAGGCGTCAGCAGCGGGCGAGCAGTCTCCTGGCGACTGACCATGACGTGCGAAAGCCAGGGAGCCAGCCGGTGGCCGGCGTAGTTGCGCATGGACCTGAGTTCCGTCGCCGTACCGAGCGCATCCGATATGCGTTTGGCCGTGCGCTCGTCGTTGGAGGAAAAGGCAATGCGCACATGGCAATTGTCGAGAATGGCGTTGTTCTCGCCATAGGCTTTGGAGATCTGGTTCAAGGATTGCGCGATCAGATAGGCGCGGATGCCGTAACCCGCCATGAAGGCGAGCGCGGTCTCGAAGAAGTCGAGGCGACCAAGAGCCGGAAATTCGTCTAGCATCATGAGCAGTTGGTACTTGCGGCTTTTCTTCGGGTCACCTTCCAGCCGCTCCGTCAGTCGCCTGCCGATCTGATTGAGCACCAGTCGCACCAGCGGCTTGGTGCGCGAGATATCCGATGGCGGCACCACTAGATAGAGCGACATCGGTCGTTCCGCATCCATGAGGTCGGCAATGCGCCAGTCGCAGGCCGATGTTGCCGAGGCAACCGTCGGATCACGATAGAGCCCGAGAAACGACATTGCTGTCGAGAGAACGCCAGAACGCTCGTTCTCTGACTTGTTCAGCACCTCGCGAGCCGCCGAGGCCACGACGGGATGGACCCGAGGTGTGTCCGCCGTGCCGAGGTGGTTGGTGGTCATCATCCGCAGCAGTGTCGCGGCAAACGAGCGTTGCGGATCCGACAGGAAAGTGGCGACGCGCGCGAGCGTCTTTTCTTCTTCCGCGTAGAGCACGTGCAAGATGGCCCCGACCAAGAGTGAATGACTAGTCTTCTCCCAATGATTCCGCCGCTCCAGCGCGCCTTCCGGATCGACGAGAATGTCCGCGATGTTCTGAACGTCGCGGACCTCATCTGAACCCCTGCGCACTTCCAGCAGCGGGTTATAGCGCGCCGATCTCGAGTCGGTCGGATTGAACAGGAGGCAGAAAGAGAACTTCGACCGCCAGCCGGAAGTCAGCTGCCAGTTCTCGCCTTTGATGTCGTGAATGACGGCCGAGCCGGTCCAGGAAAGAAGAGTTGGAACGACCAATCCCACGCCCTTGCCCGAACGTGTCGGCGCAAAGGCCATGACATGTTCCGGCCCGTCATGTCGCAGATAGTGATCCTTCAGTTTGCCAAGGAAAACGCCGGCCGGCTCAAACAGGCCTGCCTTCTCGGTTTCCCGAGCCGCGGCCCATCGTGAGGAACCGTAGGTGGTGACCAACCCCCTCTGCCGCGCGCGCCAGAGGGAGCCAGCTATTGCGGCCGCACACCCCAAGAATCCGCTGGCTCCGGCAAGCATGCCGGCCTTGTCGAAGACCTCAGGCGCATAGGCGTCGAAGTGAAACCACCATTCGAACAGTTTCCACGGCTTGTAGATCGGCCGGGCCGCCGCGGCAAACCATGGCGCGCCAAGCTGCGGCTGATAGTCCAGCATGTGGGCGCACCATTGCGTTGCCGCCCATACGCCAACGATGACGATGGCGAACACAACTACGATCTGGCCGACAAGGAGCTTCGTCGGTGTCACGGGCACAGCCTCCACTGTTTGGTAGTAGATGGAAGCAGCATGACGTGACGTTTCAGAATATCGAAGATACCCAATATACGCGCCCGTGCGATGCAGTGAACGTTGCAGACTTGGAAAACTGGGGCGCCAAGAAGTGTCATCGCGAAGGGCGACGAGCGAATGACTTGTATGGGGCCGTGTATGGACAGCTCTCCGTTGGCAAGGGATTTGTGAGCTTTTGCAGTTGCTGGTTGGTGCGGCCATGTATCCGACCTGTAGGTGCGGCCTTTCATGTGCCGCTGGCCATAATGCCATTCGCGCGTTTCAGGTCCCGATCGAAAGCTCGCACTTATAGTGCACGGCCCCAGTGGGTTTTCCTGATCCGGCGGTTTCAACCGGCTTTGTGCATTAGCTCCTGTCCGCCCTTTCCAACCTCGTTGGCGATCCCGCGCCTTGTTTCGTCTATGCGATGACCGGCTCCCTGTAGCGCTCGCCGCCGGTCATCAATGCCCAGACCATGCGGGCTGTCTTGTTAGCCAGCGCAACCGCCGCGACCTTGGTTGTTCGCCGCGCCATCAGTTGCACCAGCCATGGCCGCCTGGTCCCGTTCCGGTTCGGCATAGCGGATGACCGCCATGGCGCCGACCACGAGCAACTGTCGCAGGTAGCGATTGCCGGCCTTGGAGATGCTGCCGAGCTTCTCCTTGCCCCCGCTAAAGTTCTGCTTCGGCACGAGCCCGATCCAAGCCGAGAGGCATCGCCCCGACTTGAACGCGTGCGGATCGGCGACGGTCGCAACGAACGCACTCGCCAGCAGCGGGCCAACGCCCGGAATCTCCATCAACCTGCGACCCAGTTAGGTCTCTCGCGCACTCGCACGGACCCGGCGATCGTTTTCGAGGATCTGTTCCTTCACGACACGAAGCTGTGCTTCCAGCATCCTCAGGCAAAGCGGTGCGTCGGCCGGTATCCTGGCATCGTTCTCGTCGTTGATGACCACGAGAAGTTGCTCAATTCCATTACGCCCGATCGGCGCCACGACCCCGAACTCGGATAGGTGCGCCCGCAACGCGTTCGATATCTGTGTCCGCCGGCGGTTGAGCATCAATCGAACCCGGTGCAGCATCATCACACTCTGCTGCTCGGGCGACTTCACGGGCACGAAGCGCATCGTCGGTCTTGTCACGGCCTCGCAGATCGCCTCTGCATCTGCAGCATCATTCTTCTGCCGCTTCAGATAAGGCTTCACATACTGTGCCGGCAGCAGCCGCACATCATGGCCACGTGCAGTCAGTTCTCTCGCCCAATAATGCGACGAACTGCAGGCTTCGATTCCGACCAGGCAACGCGGCAGGCTCTCAAAGAACGGCAGCACACGCCCACGCGTCAACTTCCTGCGAACTGCAACCTCACCAGCCGCATCCACGCCGTGGACTTGAAACACGGACTTCGCAATATCCAGACCGATTGTCGTAACGTTGCTCATCATAGCGCTCCTCCAGCTCTAATCCCGCGATCATACCGCAGTAAGGGAGGAGAGCCGTCCACCGCATCAACTGCGGACTGTCCTCTTTGGCTGTGAATTCGCGAATAGCTGCCATTAGATGCGGGGACCACCGCTTTTTGACCCACGTCGAATGGACGTGATCCTGCTCGTGGTATTCCCGCCAAGCTGCGCCATTTGCTTGAGCATGTCTGAAGCTGGACTTCTGTCACCCTGCCGAAGGTATGCGACATTGGGTCTGGGCTGAGCGAATTAGCGCAACGCCTTGAGCTCGCGGTGGGCGGGGAATTCGTCCAGCGCCGCGTCGATCAGGCCCTGGCGCGAAATGCTGCCGCCGCCGCCCAGGGAGATAAGGCGGAGCGCGGCGAACCACTGCGCTCGTCCGTTGCCGCTCAGCCTGAGGCGCGAGACGTCGCCGCCCGCCCGCAGCCAGACGTCCTGGTCCGTCGGGCCGAGCGGGAAGAGGTCAGGCATGATCTGCTCAAGGTCTCTGTGGCGCTGATTGACGCCCGGAGAGACCGACTTGGTGCCTCCGAGCGCGAGTGCGACGGGGAAGTTCTCCTCAAGGTCGCTAGCCTTGAACACTGGGTGCTGTCTTCCGGGGACGGACTGCCTGACCGTTTCGGACACGTGGTTGAACAGGTCAAATACTCGAATGGTTCCGTCGCTGGCGGCGGTGGCGGCGCCCTTGAGGCCGGAGAGCATCGCGGTCGTGAACACGCTGTTCCGCTCGCGTCTGAGCACCAGAGACGTCTCGGTCGCTCGCGACGAAGCGAGCACAACCCGGCCGGTCCCCCGCGCCAGTTGCCGCAGCGACTTCTCGTCGAACCCTTCGCCGATCCCGTCCTCCCCATCCTCGCCCAGGCCGGACTTGAGCGTGGCGGTGCCGGCGGCATGGCACGCGTCGACGACGAGGATGACCCGCGGCGCCTTGATGGCGGCGATCGCGGCGGACAGCTCGGCCTCGCCGAGAGACGTTCCTGCGAGGTCCGTGAGCTTGCAATCGTAGGGGACGAGCGCGCTCGTCGCGTCGGCGCCACTGCCGATGCGCGCCCCGTGGCCCGAGAAGAAGATTGCGACGGTGTCGTCCACGGTCGCGGTCGCCGCGAGGTCGGCAAGCGATTTGCGGATGTTTTGGAGCGTAGACGCGTCGTCGGTGAGAACAGTGACGTTCGCCTCCGGATAGCCGCAGTACGCGGACGACTTGAGGGTCTCGGCGGTGTCGAGCGCGTCATTGAGCACGGCGGCGGGAAGACCCCCGACCGCCTCATAGTTGGCAACGCCAATAATTAGCGCTCGGCCTTGGTCGAATTTCATCAAGGACTCCATCGGGTGTCTTCCGCCGCCGACTCAGTTCCGGAACAGCGGGTCGTTGGCCATTAGCCTAAGGTTTGGATTCTCGGGGAAGTCAGCCCGCATCTGCTGGATCAGCCACGAGACGCGGGGTTGCCTTCCGTTTTGGATGTCGCGGATCGCACCACGCCAACGCTCCTTACCGGTACCGTGGTGACGAAGGTCGGCGTCCCGTCCGCCGGACCGCTCCCACAGCGCGTCCTGGTCTGGCCCGTTCGGAAAGAGCTCGGCGGCCAGCTCGGTAAGCACGTCCCACTTCTCACTGGCGCTGACGGGCGAGAGCCCGAGGAACCAGCGCTCGACGAGGCCTATCAGGCCGAGGCAGTGGCGGAGCACCGGTGCGACGTCGTTCCGGCCGGCCCGGTAGATCGAGATTAAGTCGTCGACGATGTCGCTTCGTCCGCGCGATGCGAGTGCCCGTCCGAGCAGGTCGGCATCGCGAGGGGTGATCGACCGAACCGCGCGGACCGCGGTCGAGACCCAATGCCGGAAGCGAGCGTGGTCGAGCCCGCCAAGTCCGTCGATCACGTGGAGACCTTCCGCGAGCGTCCCGGCTGCGAGGCGCGTAAGGAGCTGGTCGAGCCGCGGATCGCGGACGATCCGTTCAACCAGTTCAGGCTCGATCGTGGTGTTCTGCTGACCAGTTCCCGCGTTCGCGAACCAGGCGTCAGTCGTCGCCGCGAGTAAACGGTCCCGGGTGGTCGTCGGCACCTTATCCCAGATCTTGCTCCTCCGCGGGTAAGTCGTCAGGTCTGCAAGCGGCGATGCGGAAAGGAGGTGGAGGAGTTCCACCGGCGGCCTGACACCATCGATCTGCTCGTCGAGAAGCTGGTTGAACGCTTTCCGCGGGTCCTCAGGCCCCCGCCACGCTCCCATGTCAGCCTTGAGTGCTGCTAGCCAGATGCGCCGGTTAGGGGCGGTCGACATGTCCCGTGTTCCCAGGAGCGTCGGGTCCTTCGCCACCGCCTCGCCAGCGATCGTGAGCAACCGTGCGTCGGGAACGCTGTCCACCGCGTCGAGGATCTCGCCGGGCTTCGCGCGGCGCATCGCGAGCCGCATCGCGGTGACATCGGCACCCGGCTCCACGGCGCTCTGAGCGCTCGCCGCGTCCGTGGGCTTCATGCTCGCGCCGGCGGCGATGGCATGCAGCCGAAAGAGCTTATGCTTCGCTGCAGCAGCTATGATCGGCTTCGCGGTGGCGGTATCCAGGTCTGCAGGGGCCGCAGCCTCGAGCGCGTCCAGTCCCTTCCGGTCGCTCGCGATCAACGCGACGATCGGCGCGGAGACGCGGGGCTCGGACTTCGCCCAGCGCCAGAACCCAACGACAAACTGGCCACCCGTCGCAACGGCCGAGCGGTCCAGACCTCGCCTCGCGGCCTCGCGCCAGGGTAAAATGGCATCGTCGCCAATCAGCGCGTCGGCGACGATGGCCACTATGACGGCATCGTCTGAAGGAAGATAGTTGTTTTGTTCGAACCATAGCTCGAGCGCCTGCCAGACGACGACGCTCGTCTCGAGACCTGGGAGCGCGAGGTTGCGCAGCGTCAGGATCTCCGATGGCTGAGCCGTCGGGAGTACTTTGACGAGACGCTCGATGATTGCGCGTTTCTCGACCTGACCCTGCTTGGGATCCGGCGAGAGCCGCTCGATCAACCGGGCGGCGGAGACAAGCTGCGCGACGGTCTCGGGCGTCGCGGATGCGATGGCGTGCGCCTGCTCGAGCAGCTGGAGCTCCTGGAAATCGTCAAGGTTCGCGCCGATCCTGTCGCCGAACTCCCGCAGCTCGGCGCCGTCGGCCGAGCCGTCGATCATTCCAGCGGCCTGGGGCCGCTCGGCGCCGCTCCGGCCAACGATACGCTGCTGTTGCCACCGCCCGACGAGGGAGGCTGGCGTGCAGACGATCGTCGGCTCCGGCTTTTCCACCACGTCCTTCGGTCCGAAGCTCAGCCGGAAGTAGAGCTTGCGCCGTAGGGCGGGCCACAGGCATCCCCACAGCGCGACCATGAGCTTCTCGAAGCCGCTCGATCCGATGCGCACCACCGGGCCGGAGCCGCGGGTGACGAGCGCCTGCGCCGTGTCCGCAAGATCGGATGTCGCGGGCGGCATTCCCGGTACCGGAGTCACCTCAAGCGCCTCGACGGCTGCCGGTGCCGCGTCGAACGACGTGATAAGGTGCGCGAGCAGCGGGCGGAGGTCATCTAACGCGGCGATCTCATCCAGGTCGCAGATCAGCGCGTGGGTGACTACCATGCCCGACCGGCCAACCGACGGATCGCTGAACGTCCGAGCGACAACGTACCAGTCGCGAACGGGGAATCCCGACGTGACAGGCGACCAGTCGGCGCCTTGGGGCTCCGTGTCCGGCAGGTCTAGGCGCTGCGCCAGTTCGCCCGCGAGCTTGCGGTCGCCGCTCGCGTACCTGAGGGCGTGCCCAAGTCTGACGGTGCCGTAGATCGCTTGGTCAACGCGCATCCTCCGCTTCCCGTCCGCTCAGGCGCCAGCGTCGAGCAGGCGGTAGATAGGCAAGGCAAGGTCGCCGCTCTTCGTGCCGCTCGCCTCGACGACGTAGCCGAAGTGCTCGGGACCCTTACTGGCGTATTCCATG
Organism: Mesorhizobium sp. M0140; assembly: GCF_040322475.1. Lineage (NCBI taxonomy): Bacteria > Pseudomonadati > Pseudomonadota > Alphaproteobacteria > Hyphomicrobiales > Phyllobacteriaceae > Mesorhizobium > Mesorhizobium sp. M0140. The sequence goes on from NZ_JAMYTM010000044.1 coordinate 39,832, forward strand.
TCGCGAGTCGTGGGGCTGAGCGGGCGTTCGAGCGCGGAAAGGCCCATGATCAGCGGCTGCCGCCAGTTCGATTGCACGAACGCCGAGACGAGCGGCAGTCGCGCTTTCAGAGCCTCCGGAGGGGTCTGTGCGATCCCCGCCTCATCCCAGCAGGTGAGGAGCACGCCGAGGCGCGGGAGGCTGCGCGACCTGGACGTGGACCGATGGGAGAAGATGAGCATTTGGAGCAGCTCCACCAGCCTGGCCTGGTCGGAGGGATGGATCTCCCTGTTCTCGACCGAGACGCCCTTCAGACCGGCCAGTGGCTTGGAGAACATGTCGTCGCCGACACTCGTCTGCTGGAGCCGGATAAGCAGCAGCCACGCGTCGGCCTCGTCGATGCGCTTTTGCCAAGCGTCGGGGAGTCGCCGGTTCTCGATCACGGACTTGATCTGCTCGCCGCCATATTCAGGCCAGACCAGGTCGGCCTCGCGGCCGTTGGCATCAACTACCGGCCAGACGCTGTCGACGTTGACGGACCGTGCGGTGTGACCCGCGGCCCGTCCCTCATCGAGGCTCTCGAGCGCGGCCTCGAATGCCTCAAGGTTGGTGGCCGCGCCATTCATGCGCAGCGCTCCCGGGATCCGCATGAGGCGGCGGAGCAGCTGTGCCCCGTAGTGCGTCTTGCCGACGCCACTTTCGCCGACGAGGAGGATCGAGTTGGACGTCTGGCTCACGGCTTCCTATTCCCGTAGATGAACAGGGGGTCGTCGGATGTTGATGCCGGCGGCGGCAGCCGTACGCCGGGCCGTCTGACGCCAATCGCCCACTGGAGGAGCTCGACCAGCCCGGCGCCCTTATTCAGCAGCGGATCGCCGTCGGGCGCCCCAACCACGCTGACCGAGTGCTCGACCGCGTCGGACATCGCGTCGGTTACGGCACCGCGGACGGCCTCCTCCATCTCCGGAGAAATGTAGACGTCGGACTTGGTCCAGACGAGAGCGACGGGGCGGCCGTCTCGTTCCGCGCCAAGGCGCTTCGCGATGCGCTGCAGCGAGCCGCGCGCCGTGCCCATCGATTCGCCGGCGAGCGCATCGCGGTCGGCCACGATCATGAAGGCGTCGGCGTTATCCGACACCCAGCGCGCACCTGCCCCCTCGTCAGAATCCCTGTTGATAGCCCATCGCTGGAACCATTCGCCCGGCGCGTCCGTGAAGAGGTAGTCGATCGGCCGGTCGCCGTTCTCGTCGCGAAAGGTCACGTGCAGCAGTCCCGGCGCCCTTCCGCCGCGACTGGTCGTGTGGGCGGGAAAGCGCGGCGGCTGCCCCGGCGCCCACCGCATCGAACCCGCGACCGCCTCCCACCCGGAGAGCGTGTAGGATCCGGCGAACAGCTGGCCCTTGGTACCGGCCAGGCCTCGACCGAGCAGGAGGTACCATGCCGCGAGCAGGGTCGTCTTGCCAGCGTTCTGCGGCCCCACGACGCCGATGACGATGGGCTTGCCGCGCCCCGACACGAATCCTAGGTCCGCGAGGCCCAACGCGCTGCCGGACCACGGCATCAGCATCTCGCCCGAGAGGTCTTCGTCGGCTGTGTCGGTTACCTTGGCGCCATGCCAGATCGGGCACTTCGACAGGTTCGTGTGGCCAAGGTCGCAGCCGGTGTCGGGGACGAAGCACGTCGCCTGCGCGCACTTCTCCACGGGTCAGCCCTTCTTCGCGGAGCGACGCTTGGCAGGCGAGGCGTCTGTCGCCGCCTTCGAGGCCTGGAGCTCCCGGAAGAGCCATCCTGCCCACGCCACTGCGTCGAGCTCGGAACTGGCCGGGACGCCGGTGAGCCGCTGGAAGTCGTCCGCGTTCCGTGCGCCGGTGTGCGCAGGGTGGCCGATCAGGGCAAGCAGTGGCCCGCGCCCGTCCGGCGCCGCCGCGAGGTTACCGGCGGCGGCTCGGAGCGAGGCGAGTCCGTCGTGGTCCTGGGCCTCAGCGACGAGGTCCCTCACGGGCCGCCTCCCGCCATCCGCTGTACCCTTCAGGCGGAGGACCGTCTCGCCCAGGAACGCCGACACGCTCGCGGGCGAGAACAGCGGGACCGTTTCGAACAGGTCGAGCGCCATGAGCGCGGCGGCGACCGAGGGTGGGAGTTCACGGTAGCTCTTACCGGCCGAGGGCGAGTACAGCGCCTCGCGCCACCAGAGAAGATTGGTGCGCCGCTGGAGCCCGGCGGTGGCGGCGCTGATCAACTTTAGCGTGTCGTCAACGTAGCCGGAAACCGCTGTGGCCAACTTGCTGAAAGGCTCGGCCAAGTCCGGCTGGCTGACTTCAATCTCGGACACGGCGGCGTTGATCGCAGCGGCGATCGCCGTCCCGGACCGCTTCCCGAATTCATAGACCCACTGCTGTTGCTGTTGCGGGAAGTGCGGATTGCCACCTGTCGCGATGCCACCTTGCTGAGGGTGGTGATACGATGGGCCAGCGGCGGCGATCATTCCGTTCTGCAGGTCGGTCTGGGACGCCTCGCCGATCTTGACATCTGGTACGGTGAGGGTCGGTACAAGGTACTTCATAGGCTGGACAGAGATCGTCTCCGGCGTCGCCCACTCTTCTTCCGCCCGGGCATCGACGCGACGCTCGACCTGCTCGACGAGCCCGATCCAAATGTCGCGCTCGTTATCAACGGGCAAAAGCGGGAGCGCGTTGCGCGCCGACGCGATGAAGCACACGCCGACGCGGTCGTCCTCTGCGGCGGCATTGACCAGCGCGTCGAGCAGAATCGCGCGGATCACCGCGATCGGCGTCGCCGCGAAAGTGTTCCGGTAGGTTGTCCACCTGTTCTGGAGCGCCGCCAGCGCCTCTTGGACCACCGGATCGTCCTCGGGCGCATTAGGGTCGAACGCGATGAGGGAGTAGCTCAGCGCTTTTGCCGGGTTCTTTTTCAGCGCGTCGCCAAGGTCCTTTGCGGCCTGCGAGAGCTTCCCTAGCTTGGTATCATCCCCTCCTACGTCGATCAGCCCCTTGTTTAGGAACCCTTGAAGTGTGGCGTTGTCCACGCACTCATCCCCCTGTACCGATCTCACTTTCTTTTAGCGGACCGAGCGACCAAACCAATACGAAAATTATCTTCATTTCCAAACTAAAAGAGAGGAGCGACTCGTTCCGGGTCGCTTATTCGGATTAACGTCGTCTAGCATACTGCCAGCGTGGGCCGGTAGCGAAACGTCTACGGTGAAGTGACCAAATTAGTCGAGCATGAGCGAGTCAAGTCAACTCACAATCTATAGACTTGTTGAATCCGATATCACGAAATCATCTGAGCACGTGTTCGCGATCAATCACCCAATTGCCGACGGTCAAGCGTGACCTAGGCTCAGGACTCATTGATTGAGCCAGAAGATGACGGTGGCTGCGATGCAGATGGCAGACATGAAGGTGTGCGCACAGCGGTCA
>NZ_JAMYTM010000045.1:0-43212 GCF_040322475.1 Mesorhizobium sp. M0140
GCTGAGAATTCCTAGAGCTCGGGGGAGAAGCGCTGTCATTGATCAGGTGTCCTTAATTTTTAAGTCTACGATCTAATTGCGGGATCGATGCGTCTGATACAGCTAGGGCTCTAACTACTTCCCGTGGGTCGCGTGTCTGCGTAGTTGGGCAAACGTCAGCCGACTCACAGTCAAATGCAGATTTGATATAACCTTGGCATCCGACAAGGAGATGGGTTGAGACCTTGTAGGCCGATGGGTTGAACGGAGTCGGCTCCCTATTAAAATCCCCTTCGAAGTTGCCGACGAGACCTAAATCTGAGAAGCATTATCTTGGCTAACAGAGCCACGGGGCGCGGTTGCTGTTAAGGCGCAGCGCCTTGTTCGCCAGTATGCGCAGCGAAGGTCTGCAGTGTGATTACTGGCGACTGCAATATTGCGGTCGGATATCCGCCACAGAGGCCGGATCAGTGTGACGCCAGCAGGCGGAGCGTCACACCAGACCTGTCGCGGGCCAAAGAGACGTTCCGAAGTCCTCTTCCATTTGGCGAACATGAGGCTGAGGGCGCTTTGCGCCACATGCAACCTGGTCGCCGCACTTGGTGAAGCTGCCCGCGTCCACCGGCCAACAAAATTTTAAGCGCCTGAAGTACACGACGGCTGAGATATCGGTCGTCCATCTCTCCTCTTTTGACACCGAGGGATCAGTTCTAAGCTTCGTTAGGGGGCAGCTTCTCATTTCGCCCGACAAACTTGAAACGCGCAACGCTGTACCGGCCGTCGACACTGACGGGCACCTCGCCCTCGATGGTCGCGCGACGAACGACGCGGCGCTGGTCGCCATAATCCTTGGTCGCACAATGCATCGTGGCTCGGTTGTCCCAGATAGCGACATCACCCTGCTTCCACTTCCAACGCACGGTGTTTTCCTGCGCGGTAATATGAGACTCAAATAGATCGAATAGCCTCAGGCTGTCATATTTCGAGACGCCAACAAATCCTGTTACATAAGAGCCTAGCACCAGTGTGCGCTCACCCGTCTCGGGGTGGACGCGAACCACGGGATGCTCGGTCTCGATCCTCGTTCCGGTAAGGGCCTCGGCATAACGCCTATAATGAGATCCGGGCCAGCTGTGAACAGCCCAGAGGTCGTCGGCAAGCCGTTAAAGCGGCAGCGGCAAATCGAGATAGGCGGTCGCCGTGTTTGACCACACCGTGTCACCGCCGGCTTGTGGGATCACAACGCCTCGCAGCACCGAAATCTTGGGATAGGCATCCATGCAGGACCAATCGATGTGCCAAATGTCAGCCTGGATATCTCTGCGTGAATCAATCTCGAAAATCGGCGTCGTTCCCTCCGGATATGGTGAAGGCTTTCCGAAACGGAGAGCAAAGCGCTCCTGCTCGGCGTCGTCGAGATGACCCTGATCGCGGAAAAAGATGACCTTGTGCTCAAGCATCAGACCGTTTATCGCAGCGATAGCCTCGTCCGGCAAATCGGCCGATAGCTTGATGTTCCCGATTCAGCGCCGATGCGCGCTGTGCATTTAAGGACATCGGTACGTGGAATGACACTATCGATCAAATCCATTTCACTCATGGTGGCATTCTCCAAAATTGCGGCCTTTTCGCCATGCAAAGCTATTCAAGCTGTGACAAGAAATCGTTCATCGCATTGTAACTGATCGATCCAACGTACAATTCTGCTATCGAGTGTCGGAAGCTCTTGAGCGTCTTACAGAATGTCATTCTGAGGAACAGACAACGGAGCCAACATTCTCGATCAGGGACACTCTTCCGATGTTATACGACAAATCTCCGCTTGCTCTAAGCCGCCGCGGGAATCGATGATCGTGACTAATTTTTCTCCGAAGAAGCGCGCCAACTCGGCGCTTTGCAAGCACTTCTAACGCTGTGGTGTATCCCTTGATCGGGCATCACGGTGAGGCTCTCGCTGGCTCGTACTCGATTGTTATGGTTTGCATTCATGCTGCCTCCTATTCGCTGGTGGGCAGTGTTTACCATGTCTCTATTTGCCACCGCACCTACCACTCCTAGCAGGCTGTTGAAAAAAGCGCTCGCCATCGGTTTGCAACGTAAGCGCGTAGCTGAAGCCGTTCAGGAGCTGTAGTTCCAGGGCATGAGCTACGCGCTTACGGTCGATGCCTGCCTGACGCTGGCCGACGGACATGCCGAGCGAGTGGCGGCATTGCACATGATCGAGCCCCGCGCCGACCGGCCGCAGGCGATCACGATCGGCGCCGACAAGGCCTACGACGCTGAGGACTTCCTCAACGAGTTGCGCTCAATAAAGGTGACGCCGCATGTAGCGCAGAATATCAGCGGCCGCCGCTCGGCTATCGACGGGCGCACGACGCGGCACGGCGGCTATGCCGTCAGCCAGCGCGTCAGAAAGCGCATCGAAGAGGCGTTCGGCTGGATCGAGACGGTCGCCGGGCAGGAGAAGACCAAGTTGCGCGGCCGCGACCGCGTCGGGTGGGCCTTCACCTTCGCGGCTGCCGCCTACAATCTGGTGCGATTGCCGAAGCTGCTGGCGGTCCCGACATCACCGCGCCCGCGGGCTGCCAACTGATCGGCCGCTGGCGAATCATCGAGCCGATCTGTGGGATCGCGGCTATCTGAACCTCGGTGGACCCGCAACCATCACCATCGGACCCGACAACAACGGCGAGATCGCCTTTGGCGCTCTGCAAGCCGGCCTCGATCTGAGCTACGGCCCTTCGATAGTTCACTTCACATGGGGCGGATGTGACGAGATGGACGAAGTCACAGGCGATGGCCATGCCGAATTGCTCGACGACGGCTCGATCGAGATCACGTTCGCCTACCACAACGGCGACGAGGCCATCCTCAAGGCAATATGGCAGACTTCTTCAACAGTCTGCTAGTGGGTTGATCTCACCCGATCGAGATCGGCGCGAGGTCTCGGCTGAAAGGTAAGCGCTCATTAGGCCCCCTCAATTTCCGACGTGCTCGGCCTGACCGACCATGCGAAGATGCCTCGGACATGGACGAGTCTTGTGATCTTGTGCATGGCAAGAGACGGCAAAATGGACGTCCAGTTGGACGTCCCAAGTGGAGGCTATGGCGGTCGGCTTGAAGTGACATCGAAGGTCCGACAGGCCGGCGGCGGGGCACAGACGCGGAGAAGGCGCGGATTGTGGCGGAGAGCCTGATGCCCGGTATCGGGGTGGCGGAGGTGGCGCGCAAGTACGGGGTGACGTGGCAGGTCTATGACTGGCGCAAGCGGCTGCGGCATGGGTCTGTGACGCTGCCCGAAAGCATGGCCGCGGCTCCCGCCTTTGCGGCGCTGCTGATCGAAGAGCCGTCTCCGCCGAGGCAGGCCAGCGCCGGCATTGATGTCATCCTGGGCAACATCGCGATCCGGGCCGGGCAAGATGCCGACGACAGGCATCTGTCGCGGGCGATCCGCGCGGTGCGCAGGCCGCGATATGATCACGCCTGGTGCGCGGCTGAAGGTCTACGTGGCGACGCGGCCGATCGACTTTCGTAAAGGTCACGATAGGCTTGCGGCTGCAGTGGTGCTGAACAGCTTCTTCGGATTTGCGCGGCCGGAACCTTGTTCTCTGGTCGACCTGGAGTCTAATGTCGCAGCGACGGACCGAAACGATGCTCACCGATTCTGCCCATTTTGATATGGGTTACTACATTCCAGTCTCCTCAGAGTTTGAGATATTCAAGGCAGAATTGTGGGTGCATACTCGGATCGGCCTCTATCTCCTAACCGTGCACCACACGTAATCGGACGCCTGGCCTGCCCCCTAAAATAGCTTTCGAGCCGATGGAGGAGTGAACGTAACCCTCACCGGCACATCCTCGATCTGACGGCGGTGAAGTTCTGGAGACGAACGAAATTCAAGGGAACGCTCGCGCTCGAGCGGCACATCAATCCCACGCGCGTGCCGATCGAGACCAAGGAGAGCTACTGCTGGCTGGAGGGCTGGAGAACCTGCGCCAGTCCATCGCGCTCGTTGGCGCAGCCGAGCGCTGTAAGCCGGTTCAATTCGATGTGTTCACCAACGGTGTCCAGGTAAGGGGCTGAGATACAGGGCAGGAACGGCCAAGGCCGTATTCATTTCGTCAAGAATGGAGAAACTGTATCGGCCGTCTGCGTCGACATCGACCGAGTAGCACAGGCGATCGATTATGTGGTTGTCCCGGTCGAACGTGACGATCCGCGGCTTCAATGAGGTGATCTGTTCTTCGTCCAGGTAGATGGAGTTGCAGACGATGATCTGGTCGCCGGGCTGGCAGGTGCGGGCCGCCGCTCCGTTGAGGATGCAGCATCGTGAGCCGCGCTCGCTGAAAATGACATAGGTCGAAATCCGCGCGCCGGAATTCTTGTTCCATATCTCCACGAATTCCATCGGCAGGATCCCGGCTCCTTGGCAGTGGTCGGGGTCCAGCGTTATTGAACCATGGTAGTTGAGGTTCGCTTCGGTGACGTGGATGCCATGTAACTTGCCGAGGACTATTTTTCGCATTGGTTCGGTTGTCCTATCCATCATTCATGACCAGTATGGCGCGCGGTCGGGTCGGCTAAATTCCCCACGAGCGCACCGCCGCTGAGGCCCGCACCTGCCGCCGCCAGGAGGATTATCGCCCGGCCGAAACGGCTCCCTCCGATGAGCGAGCAAGAGTGAAAGTGGGATCGTCGCGGCGAAAGAGTCGCCGTATTCGACGATCGTTATGACTCGCTTGATCGGCTATGCCGAGGTTTCGTCCGACGGTATCGAAAATACGGGCATTTTCTTGGTGCGGCACGAAGCGGCCGAGGTCTTGTGGCCGCACTCCGGGCAGCGGCAGGCGCATTTCGAGTAGTCGGTGGTCATCTCCACTGCTTGCTGAACATTTCGCGCCTATCGTGATCGTCATTCGGGTTTGCTGGACGCTCAATGTCGAGGTCGCCATGGAACGGCCTGTTGTTGCCGCCTGCCGGAATCAGGATCAGCCCGCAGCGCGAGCCGTCGGAATCCACCGATGCGCCGAGGATGCCTCCATCCGGCTCGTCGCACGGACCAATCACCACCGCGCCTGCGGCATCGGCAAACAGCACGGCGCTGGCGCGCTCCGCCGGATTGATGCGGCGGCTGAGAATACCGGCGGCGATGACAATCCGCGCTCGGAAGGCCGCCACACGCGTCCAGTTTCTTCCCGTTCATTGAGCTTGGTACAGTCGATCTCGAGCACAAATCGGGGAGATCGCCGCCGCCCCGCGCAATGAATGGCCCTTCTCGTCAGGCGGGGGTCAGCTCTGTGGATTTTTCCGTATGATACGGATCTCGCTTGTGTCCAAGGTAACATTGAGGACGTCCCCAGACTTAGGATTGAGTCCGAACGGAAACCGCTCCTGCATCATAAGCTGTTCGCCATTGACGTCGATCACGACCCGCGTCGCTTCCCCGTAATAGTGGGATTGAACTACGCGAGCTTTGTAGGTGACGCCCGCAGGACGATCAGATGGCATCTTGATTTGTTCCGGGCGGATCACCGCGCATCCGGGTCCGGGCTTCCAATTGCCTGGCAGCCGGAGGCCCGCCTTCGCTGTAAAGGCGCCATCCGCTCCAACAATGCCCTCCAACACGGTACACTGGCCAATGAACTTGGCGACGAAAGAAGTCTCGGGCTTTTCATATATGTCGCCAGGCGTTCCGATTTGCTCGATCTTCCCGGCGTTCATGACAACAATGCGATCTGACATCGTCAGCGCCTCTTCTTGATCATGAGTGACAAAAAGCGTCGTTACTTCGACGCCGCGGATGACCTCGCGGAGTTCTTCGCGCATTCGCACCCTCAACTGGGCGTCTAGGTTTGAAAACGGCTCGTCAAGGAGGAGCACGGCAGGGCGTATTGCCAAGGCTCGAGCTAGTGCGATGCGTTGCTGCTGTCCGCCCGAAAGCTGACTCGGCAATCGGTCCGCGAGGTGAGGAAGTTCGACTAACCTAAGCATCTCCCTGACGCGCTCGTCTCTCTCGGCGCGAGCCCACTTCAAGTTTTCCATGCCGAAAGCGATGTTTGCGGCCACTGTCATGTGGGGAAATAGTGCATAGCTTTGGAAGACCATTCCAGTATCTCGCCGATGGGGCGGTTGAAACGTCATATCCATGTTGTTGATGCTAACGGTGCCAGATGTCGGCTCAACAAATCCGGCAACTATCCGCAGCGTCGTTGTTTTGCCGCAGCCAGATGGGCCAAGCAAGCACAGCAATTCACCCCGACCCACACTAATCGACACGTTGTCGACCGCAGCCAAGTCACGATAGGTTTTCGAGATCGATCGCAGTTCGACTACAGCATCACTGGTTTCCTGCAAGGCAGTCGCATGTTTTCCGGTCATAGCCAGCATTACGTTCCTCAACTAAACTAACTTATCAGCACTGATAAGACGCTCGATAGTCAGGATGACGACCAACGTCACCATGATCATGATACTAGATACCGCCGCAACAAGGGGATCGTAACTCGTATCGACATAAGCGAATATCTGAACCGGTAGCGTCGATTTTCCACCATAAGTCAGGAATGCAGAGACAGTCACGTTGCCGAATGAAGTCACAAAGGCGAAGATGGCAGAAGATAATAGGCAAGGCAGAATAAGCGGGAGGGTAATACGCCGGATAACTTCAAGAGGGGTGGCCCGAAGATTCTTCGCTGCCTCCTCAAGCACTCGGTCTTGTAGCGAAAGGCTCGCCAGGATTGTTCGTACCACGTAAGGTATTGCGAGAACTAGATGGCCCATCAGCAGCGGATAGACGGTCTGCGTGAGGTTCAGCGCCACAAACAATTGCAGCAACCCGATACCCAGCACTACGGCGGGCACAATCAGTGGCGAAAAGATAAGGCCCTGCAAAAGCACTTTGCCCCGGAACGAAAACCGGTCGATTGCAAATGCGGCCGCAAAGCCAATGGCCAGTGCAATCCCGGCTACGAGCAGTGCAATATAGGTGCTCGTCCAGAGTGCTGTCATGAAGGGTTCGCTTTCCCACACTCTCTGGTACCAACGCAACGAAAAGCCTGTCGGTGGGAAATTCATAGAGTCGCTACTGGTGAATGAGGAGATAACCACCAGAACCGCTGGCAAAGCTAGCACCATATACACAAACGCGCGTATGATTGCACCAGCCGTTCGCATGACCACCTCCAGTAGATCAGTGCGCATAATGTCGTCTTCCACCCATAAAGCGAGAAACAGCCAAAGTGTTGATGGCAGCGGTAAAACCCAGTCCGCTTACAAACAGGATGAAGGCCATGGCTGCGCCGGACGGCCAGTTCAGCTCCGTCATTATACGTTCATAGATCAGACTTCCCAGCATCGCTACGCGGTTTCCACCAATCAGACGAGGCGTAATGAAGGCAGAGATCGTCAGGACGAACACCAGACTAAATCCAGCCAAAATGCCGGGAAGCGCGAGCGGGATGATAACCCGTTTGAATGTAACGAGTCGATTGGCACGAAGGTTTGCGGCAGCTTGTTCGAGTACAGGGTCTATCTGTGTCATGACACTCATCACAGAAAGGATCATGAAGGGGAGAAATTGCTGCACAAGGACCAAAATTACTGCAGTTCTGTTAAAAAGTAACTGTTGTGGGGAAGAAAGAATGCCGAGATTGATGAGCAACGAGTTTACAAATCCGTTGCGACCCAAGATGATCATCCAGCCGAATACGATAACTACAAGACTGAGAGTTAGCGGCATGATCACCACGATCATCCGCCAACGCCGCGCCAGAGGCGGCAATCGGGCAATAGAGTACCCAGTAGGGAAGCCTAACACCAAACAGATCAAGCTGACGATCAGCCCGTCTACGACCGTTTCCAACAGAACGGATCGATAGAAGGGATCGGAAAAGAATTTGACATAATGCGTGAGGCTGAAGCCGCTTCCACCCATTAGATAGCTACCTGGCAAGAAACTGGATCGAAGCAGTGAACTTACCGGTATGACGAGGAAGCCAATGAGCACCACGGCTATTGGTGCCAAAAGCCCCACGGTGAGAACACGGGAACTGGGTTGCGCTTTCGTCAAAATGACCTTTCCATCCGTTTACAACTCCTCCCCAAAGGCGAGAGTGCTGCGCAGATTTCGCGCAGCACTGATTGGAGACGTTCGAGCGGTCGAGCTAGCTACGGAGTACCTTGTTTACGCGCTCGATCCGTTCGTTGCGATCGGCGATCCACTTGTTCCAGTCGATATTCTTTCTCAGAGAAAGGCGCTCCGGAGAGTTGTATAGGAGATCCTGGCGATACTCGTCGGGCAACTTCACGTCAGTCGTCGCGGCATAACGAAACGCCGCTGGCAATCCGAGCATACTTTTATCGGATAGGAATTGCTCAGCAAACTCATGTATGGCTTCCGGGTGCTTCGTGCCCTTGACGATTGTTACATAGTTGTTGATCGAGTAGATACCCTGAGGCGGGACCACAGTCACCATAGGTACGCCCTTGGACCGTAATTCGTAGGCACGCCCGTCCCAGAAGATACCGGCAGAGGCTTCTTGGTTCTGGAACATCTGGAGTTGCGCAACGGTGGCTTGGGCGAGCGCGACGATATTCGGCTTTGCGTCAGCAAGCACGTTGTAAGCTGGTTCCATATTCGAGATTGAGCCGCCATTCTCTTCGGCTATGCCGAGAAGATACAAGCTGGTAGTGTCGAAAGTAGGCGCTGGCAGTACCACCTGTCCAACCAAGTCGGGCCGCGCGATGTCGGAATACGACGTGAGCGGCTGCTTAACGGACTCCGAATTATATACCGGAACTACACTCGATACAGCGAACGGGATTCCGAAATTGCCATATTCCTGAAATCCAGGAAGGATCCGCTTTACACTTGGTATATCTCTCTCCGAGAACTCCTCAATTAGGTCGTTCTTGAGGAGTTCGACCATGTAGGCGCTATCGGCCTGAAAAATATCGTACGGAGGGTTTTCCCTACTCGCAATGAGTTTTACGAGTTCCGTCGACTGAGACCCGGGAGTGAATTGAATCTTCATCCCGGTGCGCTCTTCAAGCGGTCCGACCACGGTTTTGATGATCGTTTCGTCCCATAGGCCACCGAAGCCATTCATGCGTAGCGTTATGCCGGAGAACTTTTTTGACTGTGCGTGCACGTAGGGCGCTGCGAGAGCACTCGCGGAAGCCATGGTTGCAAATTTCAGGAATGCTCGTCTCTTCATCGTCTGAATCCTCCTGGGCCTGTTGGACGATAAGGTCAGAACTGCCGCAGACTGAGCGTAGCAGACGCTCGATGCTGAATTGCTGCGGATTGGGAGGCGCTGTGGCTAAAAAGCTGCGCCAGCGGGGGTATTTCCGTTGCCGTTCGGCGTGGAAGGATTGCAGCGAACTGAACCTTGCTCCTCATCAGACCCCTCGCCCGGCTGGCTTTTATGAGTTTCATTGAATTGTGGCTCTGACGCACTCTCGATGACGTTTGGGGCATACTGCACCGATCAGCCTGGCCTGCAGCAGGTCGAGCTTTCCGCGTCCATACACTGCCGTTTCACAAGTTTGAGCTTGGTGATCTGTCCCTCTGGTGGATCGTTGAACCATGGTTCGGCGATCGCGGACAGCAGCACGGTCGCGAATGATGCCCTTGGCGAAAGATGCAATGAGGCTTTTGCCGGCGTCGGCGGTCCACGGCACGAGATCATCGGCAAGCTCGTTGCGGATCATGGAATGGAAATCGGCGATTAGGTTGCGCGCTTCCACCAGCAGAGGCACTCCCGCCTCGATGGTGGCGATCATGACAATGTCGGCTTTGCTCAGATGATCAGGGGCCGTCGTCATCAGTCGTGCAGAGCCCCTTGTGCGAGGCATGATATCCAGCGCTCGCTGGGCGGAGCTGGTGAAGGTTGCGCAGCGCGGCGAGCGCGGATCGGTTTGGCGGCTTGATCGGATGATCAGGCGCGGTTCTTGATACGCCAGGATTCGTTGCCGGGCCTCCATAATCTCGCAGTGGCGAGTGCGACGGTCGAGTAACGCCGTGGTCATTTGTAGGCCGCGAACTGTCGGTCGAGATCCTTCACCAGCAGATGACCCGTAGTTCTGTCATGTTCTCTTCCGTCGCACGCGGTCTCCTCCCTCCGGTCCGGAAGGAGGTCCCAAGAACTGGTGGCCGCGCCCCGGCCTCAGCCGCGCACATGCCCGGCACCATTCCAAGGAGGCGACACGACCGTGTCGCCCTGGGAGGCCTCACTTTTCGGTCGGTGGAGAAATGCTGGCCAAGGTTCGGATGCGGACGGGGGATGACATGCACCGAGACCAGCGTGCGGACGCTGGACGCAGCTTCCGCACCCGCTTCGGTCGCGGCCTTTACGGCACCGACATCGCCATTGACGACGACGGCGACAAGGCCGTCACCCACCTGCTCACGACCCACGACGACTACATTGGCCGCCTTGACCATTGCGTCCGCCGCGGCCAGTGCTGCGATGAAGCCCTTGGTTTCGATCATTCCGATTGCATTCGACATGGTTTCTCTCCCTCTTTGCAGATTGGCTATTTGGATTTCTGTTTGGCTGTCTCGTCGAGCGATCCGATGATCAGGGCATCGATGGGAATCTTGCCGCCGCCGAGCTATGAGGCGGCGGTGGAACGTGACGACGAGAACTTCCTCACCGTCGCCGCAGCCGAGCACAGCGAAGGCGATCATGCGGGCTCCGCCGGCGCTCTCCACCTCCAAAAAAGCCCCGGAAGGAATGTGTTCGATATGTTTTGTGGCCCAGTAGCGGCCCACGCGACCTCGACGTCATTGTTTCAATGCTGATGTTGCGTGACCTGGCCTTGTCCCGGGCAGGGGGTGATGCTGACACCAGGCGCGTGACGCCCCTCGGCAGCTTGGCGACCACGGTTTCGGTTACCACGCCTTTTTTCAATGCGATGGTCCGCCGTGGCGGGACCAAAGGCAGTCGGCGCGGTGAAGCCTTGCCGCGCCAGCGAGAAAGGATGGCGCCCGCCCATAATGGCGGCACGCACGCCGGGAACTTCCGCCAGGGCGAGGACCTGCCTAGCGAAGGCGGCCTAGTCTCCGTCGCTAGCGATGGTCACGGCGGAGAGCGCAGAGGCTGCCGCGTGACCGCCCTTCAGGTTTCGGATCTCCTCCACGATGACGTTGCGGATCAGGGTGCGGATCCTGTCCTTGTCAACCATGTGCACCGTCCTTCAGCGCCGCGAGTGCGGGCTCGGCGCCCATGCGAACGTTCCGACTCCTCGCCGGAGAGGTAGACCCGTCGCGTGGCGCCGAACATGCGGTAGTCAATGACCTTGATGTCAGCGTTCTTCTCCGCCTCGTTGGTGGCGAGGATAGCGTGGACGCCGGTTGCATCTCAAGCACGAAGAGCGACTCCCCCCGGTCGGATCATAGATCCCACTTGTTGCGGTTGATCAGAAAGGCGTGGCCATTGTCGATGCGCTTGACGATCTTCGACGCCAGTATCTTCGGTGGATGGCCTGATCGGTGCGGGCGTCCAACGCCTCGAGCACAGCCTCCGCCGCAGATTTCACCGAAGAGGTCGATCGCGCATGGAATTCGAGGTAGCCGAACTGCCGCTCCATGACGAGCATGCCGCCCCCGACATCGGCATGCTTGAGTGCCACGGGTCAGCGCCTCGATATCGAGGCCCGGCGCCCCCTCTATGATCTGTGCCGCCATGTTGGTCCGCGGCAGGCGGCCGCGCATGCCGCTCGCCATATAGCACAGCGTCTGCGGTTGGGACTGGTCGATGAATACGAAGGAGCGAAGCTCGGCCCTGGATCAGGTATTCTTCCCGGTGGTCAACGCCCCACGCAGCTCTTCAAGCACCATTTTGCGGATTTCCTAGCGCATAAGCGCGAACTCGTCGTCGCCGCCCGCCGCGTTCGAGCGTGTCGGGACGCCGATCTGCGGTGCGCCTTCCTGCAGGCGTCCGAGTGAAATCGGCGCTTCGCGGCCGAGGGCCAAAGCAGGCCCGCCGGACGGGGCGTCGAGACCGGAAAAGTCGCCGAACGCCTCGGCCGGATCGTCATTGTAGTCGATCCGGGTCCAGTTGATGAGGTGCTGGGGACCGACTTTCTCGCCGACCGAGGATGAGCCGAAATAGCCCGTGCCAATCGTGAAGGCGCGAGCCAGATGGTGCCGTATCCAGCCGCTCCCATGCTGCAGGGAGCGTTGACGACGACCCGCAATGCCTTCACGGCGGTGCCATAGGCAAGGGATCGTTGGCGGATGGTGCCTGTGGATAGCGGCGGAATGGCCCGCACCAGATAGCCGGATCAACGCCTTGGCTGGCCGGCCTCCACGCTGGCGGGCAGCGAAAATGATTCAGATGACGCGATAGAGGCAAAGTCGTTCGCCTTCAATCCGGCTCCGACCCTGAACAAAAATTCGAAGCTATCGGCTGCCTGATTTGCGTCAGGTATATCGCAGACTACAGCAGCAGAGGCTCCATACAAGCGAGCCAATCATAGCGTTATGTGAGGGCAATCGTAACGTCTTTTCTTCAACTCTGTTTGGCGATTCGCATCGCGTGAGACATCGTCTAATCTTCGAACGAGGGCAACTATTTGACGACTAGCGTCCGTGGCGTGAAAGTCAGCGGCTCGTAGCCGGCTTCTGTAACCGCAAAGGGTTGGGTTATTGTGACCGCCTGATCCCCAAGCCACAAACCAGTCATCATATGAAAACACATCCCTGGTTGGAGAACTGTCTTCTCTTCCTTGCGTAAACTCGCAGTGCGCTCCGCAACGGATGGTGGATAACCGATTCCGATGGGATAACCGATCCGTTGATCCTTCTCGAACCCGTGGCGAGCCAGCGCCTTGTGGAAAGCTCCGTACACCTCCGAGCAGGCCCGTCCCGGACGGACGCTATCTAGGCCGGCGTTCAATGCCTCAACGGCCACGTCTGCGAGCCGTTCGTACCCAGCGGAAGGTTTGCCCAGGCAAATCGTCCGGCTCACATTAATCTGATAGCGACGGCGGGTACCGTGAACCTCTATGTTGATTACTGTCGAGTTCGACAGTGGTTTATCCGTCCATGATGAGTGTGGGGCGAGCGCCCTTTCGCCAACGCCGAGGTGCACGACCGAAGAATTATAGCTCCCGCCGAGCTCGGGCGTACCTGAGATCTCCTGGTGATATGCGGCTGCCGCGAGGTCACACTCCCGCACACCCGGCTCTGCCGTGGCAGCAACCCGTTTGAGCACGGCATCACCGATCAGCCCAGCCTCACGCATGAACACCAGTTCGGCGGGGCTCTTGACCAGCCGAATCCAGTTGATCAGCAGGTCGGCGTCTGCAAAGCTCGCCTGGGGCAACGCTTTGACAAGGTCCGCATGAGCCCGCGCAGAGTAGTAGTAACCGCCCATCTCGACGCCAATCGTCGCCTTTTCCCCTCCAATTTCTTTGACCACGTCCGCGACGTAATCATAAGGGGACAATTCTGAGGAATTGACATAGTTATCAGGGAATCCGCGGATACTGTTGTCCGACAAATAGGTCGTAATCTTCGCGGACGTCGTATCCATGCCACGAGTGACGAAGATCGGCTCGTCGCGATCGAGAGCTACAATCCCCATTTGGGGTGTGTAGAACGAATACGCATCATAGCCGGTGAGGTAGTTGAGGTTAGGCGGCTCGGAGACGAGCAGGAAGTCGAGACCGCGTCTTGACATCTCAGCCTTGACGCTTGCGACGCGTGTATCAAATTCCGTCCGCTCGAAATAAAGAATTTTTTCCAATTCGGTTCCCCTGCTTCAACCGGCTATCACCACGCCTGTCCTTGACAAGCGACATGCGTTTGCTTGGTGCTGCCCCGGCTCGATGGAAGGACGTGATAGAACAACCGTCCGGCCGACCAGGACGCTCTATCGCGTGCTCGTGTTGGAGCATACAGATAGTGGCGCGCGGAAATAACGCGTTTTTAGCGTGAAAAGTGCGGCCTTACTGCGGCAAGCCCCGCAATTTGGAGAAATACGCAGTTTGTTCCGTCTGAAAACGGGAAGTGATTTTGCCCCGCGAAAACTCGGCATCGCCCGCCTGAATGCCGTATGTGAGAAATTGGTTCAGCAGCACAATTGGTTCAGCAGCACAGAAGAGCGATACCGTCCCTGCGGTATCGAAACTTCTTGAATAGCCGGCCTGAACGCAGTTTTTCATCCTCGGCGAGCGAAGGTTTGTAGAATTTAGGCGAACCATAACGGATATAGATACTGGAGGTCGCTCAGTGCGGCCCAGATCCACCTAGGTATCTGATAAGGCTAGCCATGAATAGAGAAATCGCCATCGCCGTGGGCCGTGCAGCAGTTCTTCGGCTTTTTAAGCATGAGACGGCTAACCCAGAACGTCTGCTTGACGTGGGCATTGAGCGCGGACTTATCCCGCGCAAGTTGTCCGATGGAGACCTTCCGGGCTTCGTTGCTGACTATCTTTCTCGCGAAAGCGCGCGCTAACAATGGCGAGCGTCAAAAACACGAACCAGGGCCGCTTGGTGGTGTGCGACCCGGACGACGGAAATGTTGTCGGCGAAACACCCTTGACATCGGTCAGTGACGTGAACCGCATTCTAGATCTCGGCTATCGAGCTAGTCGCGAACGACCGCCCGCCATTCATGAGCGAGTGCGAATTCTGCAAGAAGTTGCCGACAGGGTGGCGGCGGAAGCCGAAAGTCACGCTCATCTCATAGCGCGCGAAGGCATCAAAACCATTCGTGAGGCTCGCGCGGAGGTCAAGCGTGCCATTGAAACACTTCGCCTCTCGGCCGAGCAGGCGAAGCAAAATGTTGGGTCGGTTATTCCGTTCGATCAGGTTCCCGCCGGCGAAGGCCGGCTCGGTTGGTGGGCAAATCGACCCGCAGGGCTAGTCGTAGCTATTACACCCTACAACGACCCGCTGAACCTAGTCGCTCATAAGCTCGGTCCTGCTTTTGCGGCGGGATGTCCCGTCATTCTCAAGCCCCACCCCCAAACGCCCTTCAGCGCCATTCGCCTAGTCGAACATTTTCTTGCAAGCGGCGCAATTGAGAACCGAATCCAGATAGTGATTGGCGCTGCCGAGGTGGGGGGCATGCTCGTAGCGGACCGACGTCCTCGCATCATTTCTTTCACGGGCGGACGAGAAGCTGGAGAGCGTATTGCTCATCAGTCGGGGGTCAAGCAGCTCCTGCTGGAACTCGGCGGCGTGGGGATCGTTGCCGTCGCGGCCGACGCTAACATCGAAGCTGCAGCTCAATCGATCAATAGCGGTGCGTTTTGGGCGGCTGGGCAGAATTGCGTCCGCGCGCAGAGAATCATTGCGGATGACAAAGTGGTTGCAGAGTTGACAGAACGACTTGTCGCACGAGCTGCTGACCTCCGATCGGGTAGTAAGATTGACGAAACAACGGACATTGGACCGTTGGTCGATACGGGCCTAGGAAGCTCTCTGGGCCGCAGCGTACAAAGCATGAAGCGAGCTGGCGGCACCGTGCTTTGCGGCGGTGAGATCGATGGCACCCGCATGCGACCGACATGGGTCGCAGGACTCCCGGCGCGCCACACGCTGCTCGGGAACGAGCTTTTTGGTCCCGTCGCGACAATCGAGACGGCCCAGGACGACTCAGATTTGCTTGGCCGAATCCAAGACGGGCCAGATGCCATTCACGTCGCGATATTTACGCAATCAATATCGCTGGCTACGGCTGCATTTGAAAAGGCTAACGCCGCTGCGGTGATAATCAACGACAGTACTGATTTCCGTATTGACGCAATGCCTTTCGGGGGGGTCGGCGCGGCTGGTCTGGGGCGCGAGGGCGTTGCGCACGCAATTAGTGCGATGAGCGAAAAGAAACTCCTCATCATCTCTGAATCAGGAACGAAAATTACCGGCGATATCACAAACGGCGGTCAGGTGTGAACTGACCTTCAATGACGACAGTAATCCTCTAGACTCAGCAGGCACGACATTGAATACGATACTACACACTAATATCCCTTCGCACGCTCGTATTGTTGTCGTAGGTGGCGGTATCATTGGCCTTAGCGTTGCTTACCATCTTGCGAAAAGAGGCGAGCGTGACGTCGTTCTACTGGAACGAAAAGAACTTACCTGCGGGACCACTTGGCACGCGGCAGGCCTCGTAACTCAACTCCGCTCGACGGAGAATTCGTCAAGGCTCGCCGCCTATACTGCCGATCTGTTTAGCAATCTCGCTGCCGAAACCGGTCAAGAAACCGGATTTCGGCGGTGTGGCTCGCTCACGGTGGCTGCGAGTCGTGAGCGCCTTCAGGAGCTCAAGCATGCGGCTTCGATGGCCAGCAACTTCGGACTGGAAGTCGACATTATCAGCCCGGCGGAAGCCTTAAAAATTGTTCCGCAACTCAACCTAGCGGATATGGTCGGCGCTGCTTGGATTGCCAACGATGGTAAAACAAATCCGATCGACACTGCTCGCGCCTTTGCAGCCGGTGCGCGCCAGCGCGGTGCGCGTATCCTGGAGGGGGTGACGGTCACTGGGATCGACCGCATTGGCGATCGCGTGACGGGGGTCCGGACCGACCACGGGAATATGATCTGCGATCATATCGTTCTGTGTTGTGGCATGTGGACCCGCGAGCTTGCTGCCTCGGTAGGAGTCTCGGTGCCTCTCCATGCGGCCGAGCACTTTTACGTCGTGACGGAGGCTATATCTGGAATTTCGCATGACATGCCAACTATTCGCGATCTCGATGGGCGCGTCTATATTAAGGAAGACGCCGGTAGACTTCTAGTGGGGTCCTTCGAGGCCGTTGGCAAGCCTTGGGGAGCAGGCGGTATACCGGCTGACTTCTGCTTTGACCAGCTACCGGACGACCTCGATCACTTTATGCCCTATTTTGAAAATGCGATGCATCGGATGCCGGTGCTAGGTCAGGCTGGCATTCAGCTGTTCTTCAATGGGCCAGAGAGTTTCACGCCCGACAACCGATTCCTTCTCGGTCCAACGGCAGAACTAGATGGGCTGTTTATTGCTGCTGGGTTCAATTCCTGTGGCATCGAATCCTCTGGAGGCGCGGGAAAGTTGCTGGCCGATTGGATAGTCGATGGAGCTCCAGGCGCAGATTTCTGGGATATTGATGTTCGCCGGGCAATGCCGTTCCAACGCAACCGACGGTACCTTGAGAAGCGAACCAGTGAAGCCATGGGCATGCTCTACGGTGTGCACTGGCCCCTGCTGGAGCCAGAGAGCGCACGTGGGGTTCGCAGGTCTCCCCTCCACTCGCAATTGACCGCGGCGAGGGCACATTTTGGGCAGGCTGCCGGGTTCGAGCGCCCACAATGGTTCGCTCAGGAGGGAAGCACGGCTGAGTATTCTTTTGGACGGCCAGGGTGGTTTGCAGCGCAACGAGCCGAGTGCCTGGCGACGCGTGAAAGCGTGGCTTTGTTCGATCAAAGTTCTTTTCAGCATGTCCGCATAGAAGGACGCGATGCGCTTCGTCTTCTCCAGCGCGTTTCAGCTGCGAACATTGACGTCCAGGTCGGAAGAACCGTGTACACTGGTTGGCTCAACGAGACCGGCGGCTTTGAGTCTGATCTTACCCTGACGCGGCTGGGGGAACGATCATTTTTGGCCGTCACAACAGCCGCTCAGAAAACGCGCGACCTGGCGTGGTTGCGAAGGCACGGCAAAGACTTTAGCGCCGTTTCAGTTGTGGATGTGTCGCCTGGTCAATCGACGATTAGCGTCATGGGTCCCAAATCGCGCCCGTTGCTCCAGACTGTGAGCCCAGACGATTTCAGTGACGACGGCTTCCCCGTCGGATCGGCTCGTACCATCGAAATAGGAGACGGCATAGCTATTGCGATCCGAATGTCCTTCGTCGGGGAACTCGGCTGGGAGCTACACGTAGATTCGGACATGGCAGCATCCGTCTACGAGGCGCTGGCGGCGAATGGAGGATCGTTCGGTCTCCGCCTTGCGGGCTACCACGCTTTGGACTCTCTCAGGATGGAATGCGGCTATCGCGATTGGGGCCTGGAGATCACAGACGAGGATACGCCCTTGGAAGCGGGCTTGGGATTCGCAATTGCATGGGACAAGCCAACGGACTTTTTGGGCCGTTCGGCCCTGGAACGGCAGCGGGGCGGCCCACTGTCAAAGCGCTTGTGCCAAGTGCGGGCTGACGCCCCGGACGTCTTCCTGCACGGCACGGAGCCTCTCTGGCGCAGCGGCAAGCGGGTCGGTTTTCTGAAGTCTGGAGCATTTGGACATACGGTTGGAAGCGCTATCGGTATGGGCTACGTGCACAACACAGATGGCGTGACCGCACCATGGTTGAAAGAGGGAAGCTGGGAACTGGAAGTTGCCGGCGACCGATATCCAGCAACTGTGCAGCTAAAGCCGTGGCTCGCCAAAACGCTGCTCGGTGAGACCCGCTAGCCAAACCGCAAATGACCGCGAGTTCGGTTGAACGCCAGTTGGTCTTACACGGCTAATCACCCGACACCACTAGGTCTGTCAGCCGAAGGGCTGTGGCCTCGTCATGGAGCAAGACCAGCTGATGACCTCCGCCTTCGTACTAACTCTCATGTGTTCGGATCAACCCGGTATCGTGGCTCGTCTGACAGCGGAGCTTTTCAACTACCGCGCGAACATTGTGGAGGCGGCGCAGTTTGAGGACAGCGAAACAGGTCGCTTCTTCATGCGAGTGGTGTTTACGATGCCATTGGGCACTGAGATTGAAACCCTGATTGAGACCTTTGGCGCGGTCGCACGTCACTACGAGATGAGCTGGGCGATCCGCCCGCGCAATCAACGACGTAAAGTGCTTTTGCTTGCATCTAAGTTGGATCACTGCCTCGTCGATCTGCTCTATCGCACGCGCATAGGTGAACTGAGTATGGACGTGGTCGGCATTGTCTCGAACCATCCACGCGAAATCTTTGGCGATCTCGGAGATGCGCCCTTTCATTATCTCCCAATTACTAGGAACACGAAGTCCGATCAGGAGGCAAGGATTAAGGGAATTGTCGATCACACGGGCGCGGACCTCGTTGTGCTCGCGCGCTACATGCAGATCTTGTCGGACGATTTCTCGTCCTTCTTATCAGGGCGCTGCATCAACATTCATCATAGTTTCCTGCCAGGCTTCAAGGGCGCGAAGCCGTACCACCAAGCGTATGCGCGCGGAGTCAAAATGATCGGTGCGACTGCACATTATGTGACCGCAGATCTCGATGAGGGCCCAATCATCGCACAGAACGTCGAACAGATCAGTCACTCCGACTCGCCCGAGGCGCTCGTGCGCAAAGGTCGCGACATAGAACGGCGTGTACTGGCCTCCGCAGTACGATGCCATTTGGAGGATCGAGTACTTGTGAACGGCACCAAAACTGTCGTCTTCCCGGGCTGAAAGATTTGGTGGGGTCTGCTGCTCATCGGTGCTCTGCATGCAATGGCGCCGGGGTTGAAGAGCTGCCAGTACAATGCTTGCTATTGGAGGTGTGATATGAAGATCCTTGTGCCCGTGAAGCGGGTTGTGGATGCGAACGTCAAAGTTCGCGTGAAGGCTGACGGTTCGGCGGTGGAGCTCGCCAACGTCAAGATGGCGATGAACCCGTTCGACGAAATCGCGGTGGAAGAAGCAATCCGGCTGAAGGAAGCCGGCAAGGCGGAAGAAATCATCGTCGTCTCGATCGGCCCGCAGCAGGCGCAGGAAACCCTGCGTACCGCACTCGCCATGGGCGCCGACCGCGCCATCCTGGTCAAGACCGATGAACAGACCGAGCCGCTCGGCGTCGCCAAGGTGCTGAAGGGCGTCGTCGACGCCGAGCAGCCCGGCCTCGTCATTCTCGGCAAGCAGGCGATCGACGACGACTCGAACCAGACCGGCCAGATGCTGGCGGCACTGCTGGGCTGGGCGCAGGGCACCTTCGCTTCCAAGATCGTGCTCGACGGCGACAAGGCCAAGGTGACGCGCGAGGTCGACGGCGGCCTGCAGACCGTGGAACTGAAGATGCCGGTGATCGTGACTGCGGACCTTCGCCTCAACCAGCCGCGCTATGCCTCGCTGCCCAACATCATGAAGGCCAAGAAGAAGCAGCTCGACGAGAAGACCCCGGCCGACTACGGCGCCGACGTCAAGCCGCGGCTGAAGGTCATCAAGACCGAGGAGCCGAGTGGCCGCAAGGCAGGCGTCAAGGTCAAGAGCGTCGCTGAGCTGGTCGACAAGCTCAAGAACGAAGCCGGCGTGCTCTAGGAAATCCGATGAGGCCGGCCTGCAAACGGCTGGCTTCTCCGCTTGCCGAGGCGACGTACTGAAGTACGCTCCGCTCCGGTTCTCGAAACCAACCGTTTTCGACTCGGCCTGACCGGATTTCAGGGAGTCTCGAAAACGAAAGTCAGGAATATCATCGATGGCTATTCTTCTGATTGCAGAACACGACAACGCAACGCTTTCCGACCAGACCGCCAAGGCGCTGTCGGCGGCGCTGCAGATCGGCTCGGACGTGCATGTGCTGGTTGCCGGCAAGGGCGCCAAGCCGGCAGCCGACGCTGCCGCCAAGCTGAAGGGCGTGAGCAAGGTGCTGCTGGCCGAAGCCGACGAGCTTGCCGAGCGCTTGGCCGAACCGACGGCAGCGCTCATTGTGTCGCTGGCGGGCGCCTACGACACCATCATCGCGCCGGCGACATCGTCGGGCAAGAATATCGCGCCGCGCGTGGCTGCGCTCCTCGATGTCGCGCAGGTGTCCGAGATCATCGAAGTCGTATCTCCCGACACCTTCAAGCGGCCGATCTATGCCGGCAACGCCATCCAGACGGTGCAGTCGAGCGACGCCAAGAAGGTGATCACGGTGCGCACGGCCTCGTTCCAGGCAGCCCCCGAGGGCGGCTCGGCGGCGGTCGAGACCGTTAAGGCCGCGGCCAATCCCGGCCTGTCCACCTTCGTCGAGAACAAGCTTTCCGAGACCGACCGTCCGGAGCTGACCTCGGCCAAGATCATCATCTCGGGTGGTCGTGCGCTGGGTTCGGCGGAGAAGTTCCAGGAGGTCATCCTGCCGGTCACCGACAAGCTCGGTGCAGCCGTCGGCGCCTCCCGCGCCGCGGTCGATGCCGGCTATGCGCCGAACGACTGGCAGGTCGGCCAGACCGGCAAGGTGGTTGCCCCCGATCTTTACATCGCGGTCGGCATCTCCGGCGCCATCCAGCATCTCGCCGGCATGAAGGATTCGAAGGTCATCGTCGCCATCAACAAGGACGAGGAGGCGCCGATTTTCCAGGTTGCCGACTACGGCCTCGTCGGTGATCTCTTTGTCATCCTGCCGGAGTTGCAGAAGGCGCTTTGAGCCCGGCAGTCACGGCCATCAGCCCTCCTTGTATTCTCGGGTGAGGTCGTCGATGAAAAATGCTTAGGCCCAAATCGACTGACTCGTCAAAA
This sequence comes from Mesorhizobium sp. M0140, assembly GCF_040322475.1. Lineage (NCBI taxonomy): Bacteria > Pseudomonadati > Pseudomonadota > Alphaproteobacteria > Hyphomicrobiales > Phyllobacteriaceae > Mesorhizobium > Mesorhizobium sp. M0140. The sequence goes on from NZ_JAMYTM010000045.1 coordinate 21,389, forward strand.
GACTGAAGGAATCTACAAAGGTCTGCGAACGACAGCTTCGCAGCGTTATTTTTTAGGTGCTCTGACATGTGCCTCCGTTTCATCGGACCCTTCTTCGACAGGCACAGCAAATCCGGCTTTGACACGATCCATAATTACCATCGTCTTTACCCCCTTTATATCGGGGTTTTCATAGAAAAACCGGCGGGTGAACTGCTCGTAATCTTCCATACTGCGCGCGGTCACATAGAGCACAAAATCGGCGTCTCCGGTGACGTAGAAGCCACTGACGACTTCGACTGACGATTTGATAACCTTCTTGAATCTGTCAATAATATCAGCGCGCTCTCTCTCAAGGCTGACTAAAACGAGCATTTGAATTAGTCTGCCAACTGCCTTTGGCGACACGATGGAGACGTCAGCCTCAATTATGCCTTCAGCCCGCAACCTCTTCAAGCGCCGTTGACAGGCAGTAGCAGACAACCCGGCCATTTCTCCGACAACTTCGGATGTCAGCCGGTTGTTTTTTTGCATTATTTCCAGAATACGAGCATCAATTCGATCATATTGCATAACAGCCCCAGCGATCAGCCCTGTTCGCCACAAAATACATGGTTTTATTGAGGGAAAGCGCCCTTCAGAAGTCGGGGCGACGACATCATAGCACTACCTCGAACACACTTGCGATTCAAGCCAAAATGCAAGGGATCGAGTGAACCGGCTGTCGACATACCCGACGTGCGTACACGCCGCTCCTGCTCTCGAAGGGCAGTGCCCGGATGAACATGATGTGAAGGCTTTTGACGCCTTCGAGCCTCATCACGCTGCACTGGCCGAAAAGCTGGGGTTGGAACGAGAGCGCTCACCTGGAACCCGCAAGGATGCCGATTTGCGCCCGTCCCAATACGGACCTGCCCGGCAGAGAGCTTAGTCTCCCGCAGGGCGCCTTTCTTTTGCCGAGTGTCGAAGCGGTCGCCTCCCACAGGAGGTGTAGTTCGGCGGTAGCAAAGCCGCTTGAGAGCGCGCGCTCAACAGCGCCGTAGCGCGCGAGCGGCTTTGCGGTCGTCAGCGAGAGTTCGCCGGTAAGGTCGGATGCTGACACCGACCTTTTCGAAAGAACAATCGAGGCCGACGACATGATGAACCTGCGCGCTCGTGGAGAAGCCCCTGACATTCGTGCATCACTCAACCTTGGGCGCAAGCACGGATATGACGCGGTTATCGTGGGAAAAAGCTGGGTGCGGGAAATCCGCCCCGCCCGGATCTGTGAGGGCGAAAGCCGAACTGCTTAAGCTACTCGACCACGATCGGTCGAAGTAAGGCGCAAAGTCCACGCTTTCCTTGGATTTTGGAACAATTTCGTTAACTTTGTAAGCAGACCGGTTCGCTCGATGCACCAGCAGTGCACCATTGGGACGGTGCTTAGCTTGAGGCGCATGCCTACTTCGTCAGCTTGGCCGATAGCTGCGAAACTGGCGCTGCCGTCGAGCATTGCAGGGAAATGCCCCCAAACCTGGAGTTGGCGCAGAAGTCCGGCATTCCAGACGGCATTTTGAAGAAACTCAGCCCAAAAGTGGTATAGTCTTCACACGGTGCATGACTCAATAAAAAGGAGGCGGAACATGAATCGCAGACAACTCTTGACGACGTTTTCTACTATCGCAATTGCGGCGCCATACGTCAGCCGCCAAGGTTGGGCGCAGTCTCCGGGCGAGTTGCGAGTCCAACTCTATGGCGGGGATGTCGGAAAGGCGAACATCGAAGCAATTGCGAAACCCTTCGAAGCCGAGACCGGGATTAAAGTCATCCCGATTACCGCAGACGCCGACATGGTTACACTTGAACTAATGGTGACTCAGAATAATGTCACGCTCGATGTTGTTGCTTTGAGCCCGGCTACAAGTATCTTAGCGGGACAGAAAGGGTACCTGGAGAAGATAGACTATTCTATCTATCGAAAGGAAGAGCTAGACGCTATAATAGATTTTTGTAAACAGCCCTACGGCGTCTCTGGACAAGTTTATTCTTGGGTTATGTTTTATAACACGGATCATTTTCCCGCCGATAAGCCGCGGCCAACTTCATGGGCCGAATTCTGGGATGTTGAGAAGTTTCCCGGCGTTCGTACTCTTGAGACAGGTGCGTATGGATCTGAAGGTCCCTGGGAGGAAGCCCTCCTGGCCGATGGCGTGCCCGCCGACGCCCTCTACCCAATGGACATTGATCGCATTTTCGCCAGCTTAGACAAAATCAAGCCGCATATCCGCAAGTGGTGGGAGAGTGGCTCGGAAATCCAACAAATGATGCGCGAAAAGGCGGTAGATATCGGACATTGCTATGACGGCCGGGCGGGTGTGTTGATCGACGAAGGTGTTCCCCTTGAGATCAGTCGCAATCAGGCCAAATTGGCATGTGATTACTGGGGAGTCGTCAAGGGCGGCCCAAATATTGCGGGTGCGCAGAAATTCATTGAATTCGCCACCCGGGCCGAGCGCCAGGCGGATTTCGCTAAGCGCATCGCCTACGGCCCGCCCAATCTGAATGCATATAAGCTGATTCCGGAGGAGAGGGGGCGTCGACTCTCTACCCACCCCGACAACTTGGGCAGCGGCATTTTCCTTAACAATAAGTGGTATACCGAGATTGGCTCGGACGGCCTATCCAACACCCAGCGGCTCGTCGATCGCTGGAACGCGTGGATCCTTCTCTAAAGCTAAAATCTCGGGGGCCGGCATACCGAAGTGATCAAATCGGTCCAGCCAGCGCACGGGCTTGACATTTCGGTAGAGCCTGCCGGCCCCGTTGAATCAGACGCACGACATCTGGTGGTCACATTCGTTTAGTTGTGGAGTAATCATAGTGGACGTTCATGTCCGAAGCCGCATCCAGTATGGTGGGAATAAAACCTTGGAAAACAACGTCGTTCCCGCGCAGATTGAATTTCGCAATGTCAGCAAGATGTACGGGTCCGTCGTCGCCGTTAGGGACTTGGCGCTGAGTGTCGGCCGCGGCGAGTTCCTTACGGTTCTCGGTCCGAGCGGTTCGGGTAAGACCACGACCCTGATGCTGCTTGCCGGGTTCGAAGCTCCCACCGCGGGCGATATACTAGTCGCGGGAAAGTCCGTTAATTTAGTACCTTCTTATCAGCGCGATCAGGGCATCGTTTTCCAAAGCTATGCTCTGTTCCCGCATCTTTCTGTGCGCAAGAACCTGGAGTTTCCTCTCGAAATGCGAGGCATAAAGGCTGGCGAGAGGTTAGCGCGGGTCGATCGTATACTTGAGCGCGTGCACCTCAGTGAGCTGGGTGGCAGGATGCCAGCGCAACTCAGTGGCGGCCAGCAGCAGCGCGTGGCGCTTGCCCGCGCCCTGATCGCAGATCCGCCGGTCCTCCTGCTCGACGAGCCGCTCAGCGCCCTGGACCGCAGTCTGCGCGAGCAGATGCAGGGCGAGATAAAAAAGCTCCACGAGGAGTTCGGCATCACAACTATCTGCGTGACGCACGATCAAGAGGAGGCGCTCACATTGTCCGATCGCATCATCGTCATGCGCGCTGGGCGGATAGAGCAGACTAACACACCGGAGGCCTTGTATGACCGACCGGCCACGCGCTTCGTGGCAAGTTTTCTGGGCGAAGCCAATTTCTTGGAAACCCCATCTGTCGAGATCGAATCTGATCCTCCGCAACCTTCCGGCACCGTCCCAATGATCCGGCCGGAGCGTCTTCGTATTGCCGCTGCGACAGCGCCGCAAAGGTCCGATGCTGACCGGCGCCAGTTTGTCACTGGCATCGTAGACGATATGATCTATGCCGGCCCGGTGCGCAAATATAATGTACGCGTGAAGAACTGCGTTCTCATCGTGCGCGAGCATGTGACCTCGGGACAGCATACCTTCCAACGAGGCGATGAGGTGAGGCTTGACTGGTTGCGGTCCGACGTTCGCTTCGTCGCGGGCTGAACGGCTAGGATGACAACGCGGATGAAGATGCTTCAAAAACTCGGCCGGGTATCTGTCGGACTTACTTTACCAGCGTTCGCCATCCTGCTCATCGTAATGGGCATACCGATGGTTCGGATGTTCCTGGCAAGCGTGAACGCGCCAGACTTCTCGTTCGCCAACTATCAGGCGTTTTTTAGCCAGCCGGCGAATGTCCGTGTACTCATTCAGACCGTAGAGGTGAGCGCAGTGGCCACGGCCCTATGCCTTATCATCGGTTACCCAACAGCCTATCTGATCTCGACCGCCCCCAAGCGCCTGCAAATTATGCTCCTTGTGCTTGTCATCATCCCCTATCTGACCAGTTTCTTAGCGCGTACTTATGCATGGGTAGTAATTCTTGGCGATCGCGGCTTGATCAACAATCTGTTGATCGGCCTTGGACTTGTACATAGTCCGCTGCCGCTCATCTATAACCGCATGGCCGTCTATATCAGCATGGTTCACATTATGCTGCCCATGATGATCTTGCCTCTGGTCAGCGTCATGATGGGCATCGACAGGTCGCTGATGGCGGCTGCCCGCAGCATGGGCGCACGGCCTTTTGCCGCCTTCGCGCGCGTTTTCTTCCCTCTAAGTATGCCTGGCGTGCGCAGCGGCTCTATGTTGGTATTTGTGATCTGCCTCGGATTCTACATCACTCCTGCCGCACTGGGAGGGTTAGGAGACGCTATGCTGTCGACTTTCATAGCGTCTCAGGTCCGGACCTCCTTTAACATCGCGCGCCTGGCGGCCTCAGCCTTTATTTTATTGGCAGTCGCAGGTGTCGTGCTCTCTATCTTCGGTCTCGATCTTTCACAAACGCAAGGTCGGACCGCGCAACGTGCCCGGGGCGCGCGACAGAGTCGGCTACCCTCATTCGGCCCGCTGAGACGCTACTTTGATGAGCGTGCTGATCGTTATAGAGCTAAGCGCTGGACGACGAAACTCTATCAACCCGGTGCCCAAGCCCGCTGGTCGATCGTAGAAACGTTGTACATTGTCCTCGTCATGACGTATTTGCTGTTTCCTGGCGTCGTAGTCATCATTATGTCGTTCAGTGCTGGCACTTATCTGGAGATGCCGCCGTCGGCCCCTTCGCTGAGGTGGTACCGCGCCTTCTTCCAAGATCCCTCCTGGACCGGTGCCGCATGGACCAGCGTTCAGATCGGCGCCATAGTTACCATCCTGGCGACGATCGTCGGGACGCTCGCCGCTTACGGCCTCAGCCGCACCTCTTCGAAACTGCGTAGCTCTCTGACCATAATTCTCTTGGCGCCGATCACCTTGCCAAGTATTGTCGTCGCCATTGCTGCCTATCTGGGGTTACTCAAACTCGGGTTGATTGGCACAAAGACGGGCATTGTCCTGGCACACAGCATTGGAGCCATCTGCTATGTTGTTGTAATTGTCTCGGCCACTCTGGCGACTTTCGACCGGCGGCTCGAACAGGCTGCAATGAGCATGCGGGCTGGACCTCTGCAGACATTCAAGCGAGTTACACTTCCACTGATCCGGCCGGGCATCATCGGAGGCGCCCTGTTCGCGTTCATCAGCTCCTTCGATGAGGTCGTCATCTCGTTGATTGTGAGCGGGTTTTCGATCCGTACTTTGCCACTAAAAATGTGGGAGAACATGCGCCATGAGATTGACCCGACGATCGCCGCCGTATCGTCGCTGTTAATACTTTTGCCCGTTCTTTGGCTCGGGGCTCTCTATGTCTTCTGGTGGCGGTCGAGACCGAAGGCTCAATCTTCCGCAACTGTCTAGCGTTCTCAGATGTAGTCTTCTGAATTTCAGATAATCAAAACAATATTTGACCACCGGCGTCGTCGGGACTGATTGTTCGTGTCGTCTAGACTAGATTTGGACTGCACTGCCGTTCGCAAAACGACCGCTGTGGATCGAGCTCTGGTTGACAATTCAAGATCGAGCTGTGCGTGCCCATACCCTCTGTCGCTGACTAGCAAAGAGTGAAAGGATAGCTGCAATGAGGTTGAGTGAATACGTGGAGTACGATGCCACCACGTTGGCCTCTCTCGTACGCGCGGGCGAAGTGAGGCCCTTGGAATTAACCCAGCTAGCCCGCGAGGCACACGAGGAGGTCAATCGGCGCATCAATGCTGTGATTGAATTCTACGAAGATGCTGAAACCGTTGCCAGCGCGGAAGGAGGGCTCTTCCATGGCGTGCCTTTCCTTCGCAAGGATATCGGGGCCACCGAAGCTGGCCGCCTCCAGGAAAAAGGAAGCCGTCTGTTCAAGGGCTTTCGTCCACAGACCGACAGCTATTTTTTTCGTCGCGCCAGGGCCGGAGGGCTCAGGTGCCTCGGGAGAACAACAACGCCCGAGCTTGGATCTACAATAATGACGGAATCCATTCTCAATGGCATTACCGGCAATCCATGGGATTTGGAACGCTCGGCGGGAGGCTCCTCCGGAGGAGCGGCAGCGGCGGTGGCGGCAGGCATCACTCCTATTGCCCATGGCAGCGACGGCGGCGGGTCAACTCGCATCCCGGCTTCCTGGTGCGGCCTTGTCGGGCTGAACCCGTCCCGCGGACGCATTTCCGGCGGTCCGGACCGTCAGGACGCAGGGTTCGGCCTCGTTCGAGAGTTTGTATTATGTCGGACGGTGCGTGATATGGCCGCCGCGCTTGATATCTTTTCCGGTCCCCATCCGGGCGATCCCTTTATCATTGTCCAGCCGAACCGTCCTTATGTGGAGGAGCTCTCACGGCCCACCGGTCGTCTGCGGGTTGGGGTCGCGAGAACGAGTTGGGGCGCGGTGAACCTCGATCCGGAAGTGCTGCACGCTGTCGAGGCGGCGGCAACGCTCCTGCAGGAGATGGGGCACACGATAACAGACATCGACCCGCCATATGAGCCCGCCGAGTACAGCAGATTGTATCTCGCCCCTACGACCGCGAGTTCACTCGAAGAAGCGGCGCTTGCCATGGGGCGCACCATCACTGCGGACACCTTGGAGCCCGTCAGTCTCAAACGGTATGAATTTAGCCGCGATTTGCCTCTTTCCCGAGCAGTGGACTTACAAGAGGTGCTCCGGAGAATGCGTTTTTGCGTGGGAGAGGCGATCCATGCTTTCGACATTCTGCTGACCCCTACAATGCCAATCGTGGCCGTGCCGCATGGGGGCATCTATTCGGCGACAAACCCGGCTGTCTCCGCAGAGGAATACGTGGAAGCGGATACTGGGATTTGTCAGTACACCGGCGTATTCAACGTCACCGGACAACCTTCGGTGTCGTTGCCCTTGGCACAAAGCGCCAGCGGGCTGCCGATCGGTCTTCAAATCGTCGGCCGCTTTGGCGACGAGGCCACGCTGATCCGTGTCGCACGCGATCTGGAAGAGGCCAGACCTTGGGGCGACCGGCGACCAAATGTTCGAGCAGGGAACAGCTGATGATCACCTCACGTGTTCCAATTCTGAAATTCGAGCGATGTTCCGGAATCGAAGCTTCGAATAGGCTGACGCATGGAGATAAGCGATCTGACCAACGAATGATAGGCGTCCCGGCAGTCAATCCGAAGCATAAAAGGAGCTAAGCAATAACGGTGAGGAGGACTTTCAAAGCATTCTTAAGAACGGCGCGTTTGCAACAGCAGACTCGTAAACCAATGGTGCCAAGTATCTTTGGTTTTCCGCGTTATATCAGGAAAAAATATGCTTCCTTCTGATCCGTTGCACGCAGTTTTCGAGCATATCGAAAGGAACCGAACCGGTTTTCTTGAACGTCTGATGGGTTATCTCAGAAGCATTAGTGCCGAGAACATCGGCATTGGTGAAGTGGGTGCCCTTCTGGCTGACATGCTGACGGATATGGGGCTTGAAACCACCCTGGTACCGACGGCGGGGCATCCCATAGTTGTGGCGCGATGGCAAAAGGCCCCGGGCAAGGCCACAGTATTACTCTACGGTCATTACGACGTGCAGCCGGCTGACCCGATCGACAAATGGCTATCACCACCGTTTGAACCCACACTACGCGATGGTCGGCTCTTTGCCCGTGGTGCCGGCGATAACAAGGGCCAGCATTTCGCACAGATCATGGCTATTGAGTCGCACTTGAAGACGCATGGCGCGTTGCCGTGCAATGTCATCTTGCTGTTGGAAGGCGAAGAGGAGATTGGCAGCCCGCACATTGCCGATTTCGTGCATGCCAACAAGGATACCCTAAAAGCTGATCTTGCCGTCACTGCCGATGGCCCGCGTCATGCAAGCGGTGTGCCTGTGATCAAATTCGGTTCGCGTGGCGAGGTGTCTTTCGAGCTACGTTGTCGCCACGCTAACCGCGATGTGCATTCCGGCAACTTCGGTGGCGTCGTGCCCAATCCGATCTGGACGCTGGTGCACCTGCTCGGCACAATGAAGAATGCCGACGGAGTAATCACTATTGATGGCTTCCACGATGATATCGAGTCACCTTCACCGGAAGAATTGGCAGCGGTCGAGCGCTTGCCACTCGATATCGAGACACTAATGCAGAGTCTCGATCTTGCGCGACTTGACGCGCCGGAGGAGAGACCTTTCTACGAGCGTCTCTGCTTCCGCCCGACACTGACCATTAATGGCTTCCATGGCGGTTATGGCGGCCCCGGCGGCAAGACCGTCCTGCCCAGCCAAGCTTTCGTGAAATGCGACATAGGGCTCGTGGAAACGCAGGACCCTAAGGACATCTTTCGCAAGATAGCTGCCCATGTGGAAAAACACGCGTCCGATGTGGAGCTCGTTGCGCTAGGAGGCATGTACCCCTCGAAAACGCCAATTGATTCCGTTTTCACCGCGCCGCTGCGCCGTGCTTTCCTCGCCGCGCAGGGGGAGCAGCCTTTGCTGGTCCCGGCTGGCTTTGGCAGTCTGCCAGGCTATGTCTTCACCAAGATCCTTGGCATTCCTGCCTTCGTCACGCCTTACGCGAACCATGACGAGGCAAACCACGCGCCGAATGAGAATCTAACACTCAACTGCTTCTACAGCGGGATTCGCACAGGTGCTGCGCTATTGTACGAGCTTGGCTTGTTGCAACTTCCTGAGCGCGGTGAAGCGCGTGCCTAATCCGGATTGCCCCGTCCGTCTATGTGCTGGGACAGATCGATAGTCCGGGCGCCAGAAGATGCTCCACCTCACCAAATGCGACGCCGGACGCAGGATCGATAAAAGTCGAGCTGGACCCGAGTTTGGGCAGGCAGCTCGAGGGCCGCTGCTGCTGAAACCCAGGGCTTCAGCCTTTTGGGGCGCACTCTTCGAAAGTTATCTGGTCGGCCGAGAGGTCGACATACTCATCATCACGGGCTGCAGCACGAGGCTGCGTCCGTGCCTGCTCCCAGGAGGGAGTTCAGCAGATGCCAAAGATTAACGAAAAGCGAATGCTTGCAGATCTCAGACGTGTCGCGCAATTTGGCGCCTACAGGACGGGTGTCCATCGCCCGACCTATTCGAAAGAGGACATGGACAGTCGCCGCTGGCTTGCGCAGCAATACGAAGCCGTGGGGCTTCAGGCGCATATTGACGGGGTCGGCAATGTGTTCGGCATGCCGCGCTCGGAGCGGCGGTCGCTGTTGATCGGGTCGCACGCAGAGTCCCAGAAATACGCCGGATGGCTTGACGGGGCGCTTGGTGTGATCTACGGCCTCGAAATTGCCAGGACCTTTGCGGAAGCGCCGGACTGTGCCGGCCTTCCCATCGCACCGGTCGGGTGGGCGGATGAAGAGGGCCACTACGTCTCATTGCTCGGAAGTCGTTCATTCGTCGGTGACATCGAAGAGGCGGAGATCGACCGCGCGGTGAACGTAGATCACGGGCTGCCACTGAGGGAAGCGCTCTTTGGGGCTGGCCTAGCCGGCGTTTCCCGATCCCTGGTGGAACCTGGACGCTACGTCGGCTATCTGGAAGCACACATAGAACAGGGCGACGCGCTGGAAACCTCGCGCAAGCGGATCGGTGTTGTTACGAGTGTCGTAGGGATCTGGCAGTACTCTATCGTCTTCCACGGCATTCAGAACCACGCCGGTACGACGCGCATGGCTATCCGAAAGGATGCTGGCGTCGCTGCAGCTATGCTGGCCATGGCCGTTGCCGAGCGCTTTCCGAAAGTGGCCGGCCCGCATTCCGTCTGGACCACAGGCCGCATCACGCTGGAGCCGGGCGGCTCCAACATAATTCCTGGGAAGGCAGAGATGCTGTTCCAGTTCCGCGACTCAGAGACACCGGTGCTTGAGCGCCTCGATGCGGGGCTAAGGGAGCTGGTTGAAGAGACGGCGACCAAAACCGGCTGCCGCGCCGACATTGAACGGACCGAGACCGGCAAACCGTGGCAGATGGATCCGGCCTTCCAGGCAGCGATAGAGAATGCGGCCGCGCGCCATGCGCCTGGTGCCTATGTCAGAATGCCAAGTGGCGCCAGTCACGACGCACAGGTCGTGGCTCGCAAACTGAGGGCCGCTATGCTTTTCGTGCCAAGCATCGGCGGTATCAGCCATCATTGGACCGAAAACACAGACGATGCCGACCTGGTGCTCGGCTGTCAGGTGCTGGCCGATGCCGCCGAGACGATCCTGCGTGGCGAAAGTAGGTAGCGGTTGGTATCCGAATGGGCCATGAGAGTGGTCGACGCCCAAAAGGCCGTCAGGCAACGATATGCGCCATACACGCCAGCGACGAGTGTTTCACGCCCCGCGCGTACGGTGTGATAGCTACTATAGTCGTGTTGAAGAACCGGAACATTCATCCAGTCGGCGACGGCATCGAACAGTGACACCTGGATGCTTGTCCCTTCGCCGGTGACCTCGCGGTGAATGGCGCTATGCGCTGTCATGCCCGCCGAGATGTCGCAAACCGAGACCCCTACACGCGCGGGCCCGGTGCCGGTGATCGCGCATAGACCTGTTTCAGCCTGGACGATGAAATCGTAAGCCTTCAAATGGGAATACGGCCCTTTCTCTCCGAAACCAGAGATGTCGCAGGTGATCAGCCGCGAAAACGTCGGCGGAGATAGCAGATGCGAAAGCCAGTTTTCGATACTGCCCGGGCTTCAGATTCTGGATAAAGACGTCAGCACTGGCGATGAGCGTGTCGAGGACGGCGCATTCCATCTCCGACCTCAGGTCCAGACAGACCGACTCCTTACCCCGGTTAGTTGATTGCAATCTTCCTCCCCCCCTCAGCTACGAGGCTCGATGCATTGCATGCGGCGTTTTACTCAGAATTTCGGCACCACGTTCGGTCACCAGCACGCTCTCACTGCATCCGATCTGATAACCATCCTCGTCAAACAGAATGATCGGCATATGGAAGCTCATATTCGCTTCCATCACATCCTCTGCACCCGGTTCTATGCTTAGATCGCCGCGCTCGGTCCAATAGGTACCGATCTGATAGCCGGTTCTGCTACGCAAAGCTTTTGAGTGAGCGGCTCGCTTAATCACACTCCGTATGGCCCCGCTCACTGCCCCGGTGGTCACCCCCGGCCGAATTACTTCCACAGCCGCTTCGATAGCTTCTTCCGCCACCTTGTGCAGTCTTTCGAGCGCAGGGTGGCGTCCCAGGACGGCCGACCTGCACAATGGAGAGCAATAGTCTTTTACAACACCACTAAGTTCAACGAATGCCGCATCATTCATCCGGATTCGATGGTTCTCTGGATCGGCGTGTGGCAACCGCAGCCGCTCTCCAAAACAAATATTAAGTCCCGTTATGGAGCCTTCGGCGGACTCCAGACCAGATCGGATCTCTCCTGCAACTTCAGCTTCGGTAATGCCTTCGCGTATCGACTTGTTGAAAATGTCGATAGCGAGGTCTGTGAACATAGCGGCCTCGCGAAGGCATTTGATCTCAACTTCGTTCTTGACCGCTGCGACTGATGAGACAATGCTAGTAGCATCAACAATATTTAAGTCCTGGAGCTTTGACTGAATACCGGTCACGTCGTTGGGCGCGAGTGACCAGCAACCGAGTTCCATCCCAACCCGTTTATTCTCCAGACCATATTGCCTCAGCACCTCACTACAAACAGTGCGGAAATCTTCGCTGTGCGTATAAGCAACAATGTCGTCGATACAGCTATGTGCCCTTACGTTTTCCTCGTCGAACTCCCGAACAACAATGGTTGGAGCCCGCCCTGGTACCAGGATCAATGGGAAAGGGGCGAAATAGGCTCCACCGCCAGAGTACCCAGTTAGATAGCGGAGATGGCTTCTGGCGGTAACAACGATGGCGTCGAGATCAGCTCGTTCCACGGCTTCGAGCACGAGCTTCTGCCGACTCTCATATTCGGATCTCTCAAACAGTATCCCAGTGCAGGGTATCGGCGGCCGCTTCGAATTCACCGTTGGTCTCCATTTGTCGAGGAGGTACACGCTCCCCATGATGGGCGCTTGCATTCACTCGAACATCAATCGCCTGGCGGCTTCCGTCAAATGCAGTTTTCTTATTGCCGTCATCTAATAGCGAGATGGATTCCACTGTCTGAATCGGCCGGACATGGAGAGCGGTCTCGCTTCAGCAATGTGCAAAAGAGTGGCTGCATGAAAGTCACATCTTACGGATCTAGCAGGCTGTTGAAAAAGGCACTCGCCACCGGACCGCAGCGGTGATTTGTCTGGATGCCCTCGGTTTTGCAAGTTGGTTTTGAACAGCGCAGAGCATGCGATCGAGTGCGGTCATGTGTCAGGCCTCACAACTGCGGCTCGTTGACATGGCCGCGGGCCGGTATGGAGATGCGCGGATCAGGGTCCAAATCACTGTGGGCGAGCTCGTGGCTCCGTGAATCACACTGGCTTTCCTGATCCCGATCTGGTCGATCATTTGCCCTTACCGTTCGCGACCTCCTCGCAACACCGATGGACGATTGGCGATCAGGCTGCCACCACCGGATTCCAATAATTCTCCTTCTTCGTGAGCATGGCCCATACAGCTCGTGCCATCTTGCGCATCCGTCCATTGAATGACTCGACATAGCCGTTCTGCATCGGCTTGCCCGGCGCGATGTAGTGCCATTCCACCCGATGATCCTTCGCCCAGGCGAGAATGGCGTTCGAGGTGAACTCGGTGCCGTGGTCGGATACGATCATGCCGGGCTTGCCGCGGTGGGCGATCAGTTCCGTCAGTTCACGCGCCACCCGGCGGCCGGAAATCGACGTGTCCGGGATCGCCGCCAGGCATTCGCGCGTCACGTCGTCGACGATGTTGAGCACCCGGAACCGCCGGCCGCAGGCGAACTGGTCATGGACGAAATCCAGCGACCAGCGCGCGTTCGGCTTTGCCTCGACCAGGATCGGCGCCCGCGTGCCGACCGCTCGCCGCCGTGCCCGGCGCTTGCGCACCCGTCAGGCCCTCCTCGCGGTAGAGCCGATAGATGCGGTTGACCCCAGATGCCTCGCCCTCGCGCCTGAGCAGGATGAACAGCCGCCGGTAGCCGAAGCGTCGGCGCTCGTTGGCGAGGTCACGCAGCCGACCACGCAGCTCCGTCTCGGGCGGACGCCGGGACTGGTAGCGGATCATCTTGCGATCAGCGCCCACAAAGGAACAGGCCCGACGCTCCGACAGGCCCATGACGGCCTGCAGATGCGCAACGGCTTCGCGCTTGGCGGCGGGCCCTACCATTTTTTTGACAGAAGCTCACGCAGCGCCGAGGCTCCGAGCATTTGGTCTGCGAGCAGCTTCTTCAGCTTGGCATTCTCATCTTCCAAGGCCTTCAGGCGCTTGGCGTCGGACACGTCCATCCCGCCATACTTTGCCTTCCAATTATACAGCGTCGCGCCGCACGTGGCGCAGAACACGATCGATCGCCGAACTTCGCCCGTTCGCGCCGCACGACCCGGCACGGCGGCTATGCCGTCAGCCAGTGCATCCGCAAGCGCATCGAGGAGGCGTTCGGCTGAATCAAGACGGTCGCCGGGCAGGAGAAGACCAAGTTGCGCGGCCGCGACCGCGTCGGGTGGGCCTTCACCTTCGCGGCTGCCGCCTACAATCTGGTGCGATTGCCGAAGCTGCTGGCGGTCCCGACATGACCGCGCCCGCGGGCTGCCAACTGATCGGCCGCTGGCGGATCATCGAAGCAGATCTGTGGGATCGCGGCTATCTGAACCTCGGTGGACCCGCAACCATCACCATCGGACCCGACAACAACGGCGAGATCGCCTTTGGCGCCCTGCAAGCCGGCCTCGATCTCAGCTACAGCCCCTCGACAGTTCACTTCACATGGGGCGGAGGTGACGAGATGGACGAAGTCACAGGCGATGGCCATACCGAATTGCTCGACGACGGCTCGATCGAGATCACATTCGCCTACCACAACGGCGACGAGGCCATTCTCAAGGCAATACGTCAGACTTCTTCAACAGCCTGCTAGTGGTCGAGCAAGACGAATTAGTGCCTCGTTGGCGTCCACGTGCAATCCGGATCGTATGCCGTAGACGATTGATGAGCTTGGAGCATGAAACTTAATCAAATCAGCCGATATAGAATCCATTGAATGAAGAACGCCAATGAGATCCCCTTTCTGCACTTCCTCGAGTACCGAACAGCGAGGCTCAAAAATGCCCCGCGCTGGCGATTTAATCAGGTCGGACGAGAGCGTTTCGAGTGTTTGGCAGGGCTTCCGTTGATGACAAGTCGGGCTCTCGGCTTTTCCATCGACCAGTCCAAGTGCGATGAGGGCGTTGCGTACTCCAGTTTCGTAGATCGCCAGATTGTCGGAACCGACGGAGCCGCCGCCGAATTCAGTGCCAACGAACACCTTGCCTTGGCTTTGCGCCCATGTATCGAACATTCCGGCCGTATCGTGACTTTCCCATAACAAGGTCACTGGTAATTTGAAGGCCTCTGCCATTCGAAAAGTCCTGGCCATGAGGTCCGCGTTGGCAATTGGATGCGTCAGGCTGGACGGTGCACAATCCCAAGTTGGACCAAAGCTATGCAAATCAAACACTATGTCGACTGGTTGCAACAATAAGCGCGAAACGCCATCTGCGATTCGTTCTGTGACCGACCCGTCGGCGCGACCAGGAAAGACCCGATTAAGATTCAACCCGTCCTCTGGTGTGTTGCGGCTCCATGCCCGCACAGCTAAAGGATTCAGCACCGGTAGGATGATGATCCTTCCACAAGTTTGCGCTGCGGGCAGCCACTCAATGAGGCGGTGCGCAACAATCGGCCCTTCCAATTCATCGCCGTGACAACCCCCTGTGATAAGCAGGCTCGGCCCCTCTCCTTTATTGAGGCTGAAGACCGGAAGCGAAATAGCTTCGAAGTCGGCGCCGCCGGGAACAACGAGTTGCCCTGTGTTCATGCCAGGCGCTTCGAGATCGAACGTGAGGTGTGCTTTGTTCATTTTTTCAGCCCTCAGATATAAAAAAGTTGTCCAGCGTCATTTACGCAGTGCACGCAGGAGTTGGTTGTTGCATGTGCATGCAGCACAGAAGGGTTCGACAGGACCTCGGCGGCAGCCGCCGCACACAGCTTGAAGTGGGAGTTGGATGCGGTTGTCTTCGTCACATCTAAACCTCACAGATCGACAATACCTGTCGGCTCGAAACTAGAATGGCTGCCACCGAAACATTATCGACGACAGGCAAGCGGCCTTTGGAGGTCGGGCGAGTGAAAGGCGAGCGAGTGTTGTTGCGAATTGGCATATGAGTTGGCTTCTCATGGAAATGCAGCAGCCTGATCAGGTCTCATGGCCAAGCTATCTGAGATTACATGCACAAGCTTAGCCGACGTAGCAGTTGAAATAGTCCAGCCAAGGTGCCAGGACCCATCGTTCACCCCGACGGCAATGTGAGGTTATGTCCAGACATCAGCAATTTCGCGTTGGTCACTGCATCAAATATCGGAAGCCGTGTTTGAGCCCTGATGTGCGAAGTTACTGATGTAAAGCCAGCGCATTCGAACAAGATAGCCTGAATGTCATCATATTGAGAGCGCATCAACGCTGTGGCAGTTAGAACATCATGCGCCATCTGCTGGATGGTAGTTTTATTTTCGGGCTCTGACATGGCGCTCCAGGTGAGCGAGTCTTCGATGCCTCGGATCGCAATCCTATCTTGATCTTCGATACCGGAACACTTCAGGATATCTGGCGTCAGTGGCCGCGAGTCAAAGGTTACGATACCGACCCGCCCTTTGATCGTGGAAAGTATATAGGGCAGAAGCAGTAACGACGAGAGCGACACCGGTACAGGTAGTGCCTCTGCCATTTCAGCTTGATACTTGATCGTGAAACCGCAGTTGGTCGTGATGGCTGTTGCACCTTCGCGTACCAAATCTTTAGCTACAGCGACAAAAGCAGCCCGCATCTCTTCGTCGTTCGTTCCAGAAACAACGGTTTTAACGGACGCTCCTCTGACACGCCGGCAAACTATGGGGAACCGAAAGGTATTCGGATTACTCATCGACCCGGGTAGTGTCTGAGGGACGCTATCCAGTTGGAGTACGCCAAGTACGCTGCTGCTCGTCGACATCTTCAGAAAACTTCCTTGTTTTCGCTTCCACACTTCATGCTCTCTTTCGACCTCCAGACGCGACATTCCGATGGCGCTGGCCGCCTCATATTTACCATGATCTAGAAAGCAGCTCGTACCACCTTTGAGTCATGGGTGAACGCCCAGAAGCGCGGCGAAGAGCGTTATTACGTTTACAGTTCGCCACTGAGCAATCCCCCCACCTTGCCCGCCGCGCCCCCCGTATTAGTGATGTCGCTCAACGTTTAACTCCATATTGGCTCAGTTATTGAAACGCAGAAGAACAAGACAGGTGCATCGCTACAGTACTACCGCGTAGCTCGCCGAATCACTGCAATATTGCGGCAATAACGCTGGAATACTGCAAATCTTCGCTTCGCGTGCAAGAATTCGCTTTGAGCTTCAAAGTGTCCTAACGTGGTTGCACGTTGTTGGTCTAAGTTATACCGTCGGCACGTGGGCGCCGATCCTGGTCGAGGCAAAGCCGAATGCGCGCTGGTCGCTGGATTTCGTGCATGACCAGTTCGCCTGCGGCCGGCGCTTCCGCGTGCTCAACATCATCGACGACGTGACGCGCGAATCTTTGGCCGCGATCCCGGACACCTCAATCTCCGGCCGTCGGGTTGCCCGTGAACTGACGGAACTGATCGCTCACCGCGGCAAGCCGCGCATGATCGTCTCCGACCCTGGCACCGAGTTCACCTCGAACGCCATCCTCGCATGGTCGAAGATCACGGGATCGAATGGCACTACATCGCGCCAGGCAAGCCGATGCAGACGGATGTTGTAGAGTAGCCCGTTCTTCTCATTCGGCGGCTTTTTCCACAGCCTTCTGCCTTTCCGGCCTCGTTCGCCATCCGGAAGTCGCTGCTGCATAGGCAGCTTCCGCCTTCTCGACCCGAGATCGTTCTTCGGCGCGCTTGGCCGGGATGTTGTAGTCGAAGGCGGTGCCGCGTCTGGCGTGGCTGGTCGGAAGGCCGGCACGCAGCTCGACCGATCTGAACTTGCGGGCGAGCAAGTCCGGCCGGGCCCAGATGTAGTCGGTATCCTTGCTCAACATGTGCCAGATGATCATTGCAAGCTTGTGCGCAGTGGCGATGGCCGCGATGTGCTTCCGCGGCGCGAGGCGATCCGCTTGGAGAAGGCACGCAGAGGTCCGGGCGAGCGCACAGCCGCCCATGCCGCCTCGACCAGCATCCCCCGCGCATGCCCGCGGCCCTGCTTCGTGATGCGCCCGTGATAGGCTGGCCCCCTCACCGGACTGCCGCACGCTCGGATTGAGGCCAAGATAGGCAAGGAGCTTCTGTGGATCGCTGAAGCGCCGTAAGTCGCCGATTGCCGCGGCAACGCTCGCAGCCACGGTGACGTCGAGGCCGGGCAACGTTATCAGGCGGCGGATTGTCGGATCCTGGAGGGCATGTACGGCGATATCCGCCTCGACCACCGTCAACGCCTCGTTGATCTGGTTAATCAAGCCGAGGTGGCGCTCGATGGCGGCGCGCTCATCCGCAGGCAATATTTGTCTCGTCAGCCATTTGCGCCCGCTGATCCCGACGAGGTTCCCATGCGGACACGGCGGGATCAGGTGGGCGTGGAGGATTGACTGGATCAGGTTCTTCAGCCGCGAACGCTGGCGAACCAGCTGTGTCCGCCTGGTGACCTGTCTTCGGAGGGCAAGGGTCCCCGGATCCGGAACCCAGACCTCCGGCAGAAAGCCCGAGGCGTAGAGCTTCGCAAGGACAGTGGCGTCGATCGTGTCAGTCTTCACCTTCGCGTGGGCGATCATGTGCACCTGCTTGGGATTGGCGATCACGATCCGATCGACGTAGGGCGACAGCACTTCAGCGACGGCCGCGGCATTGCCGGTCGCCTCGATCACCAAATGATCATCGTGGGTGAGTTCCCTCCTGGCGAACTCCTCAAGCCTAATGCGCAGCATTTGAACGCGGCCGAGCTTGACGATCTTGCCATCAAGCAACGACACGACCTCGGCGGCTGTATGTCCATGCCGATAATACGCACGGTTCCCCTCCATCGTTGGTCACGAACAGGGAGCGAGCGGGCAACACGACAAATACGGATCCGCGCTCGCAGCGCATCCGGGCGAGTCGTAGGGGCGACCAGATAATGTGCTCGAACTCGCAGTTCATCTGCATACGACGGCCTGCCCGCACTTGCGTGCTCCCGGTGCCCTGTGGCCCGGATGCGCCAAGCTTAACGAATCTGACGTACCGAACAAACGATGGCACCAAGAACATCATGCCGGACAATGGCTTCATCGAGAGCTTCAACGGCCGACTGCGCGACGAGCTGTTGAACGAGAGCCTGTTCTTCGGCCTCGACCACGCCCGCAGTGCCATTGCCGAATGGCGGGAGGACTTAAATCCTGTTTCATAACACCCATCTGTCTATGTCGTTGAAGTGAACAGGTTTTGCTGATCGGGACGCGATCCCGTGGGGTATTTTGGGTTTGCCGCGCGCGATGAACGATGCGTTGAGCCGCCGGTTCGCCAAGCGTTGATCGGCTGAAGATCCATGGACCATCCGGCAGAGGATGAACGCTTCGATCTCGCCCGCCTCGGCGGCGAGCCTGAGGGTCTTCGGTGCAACGCCGAGAAGGCGCGCCGCCTTGTTCAGGTTAAGCCATGGCTCTTTGCCGTCCGCCGCTGGCCGGAAGACAGGGATCGTATGATGCGACCTGTGCGCGGTGACCCGTTCGCGGGTCCATCGATTGCCGTGGCCGGTCACCAGTCCATTGCGGTTGAGGATGCCGGCAATCAGATCATCATTGGCGATGAGCACCAGTTGGCGGACGGCCGCGATGATGTCGCCGGACGTGCTGTTGCGCTGTCCACGGCGCCGCTTTGGCAGGCGCAGTTCAGTATGGACGCCACCAACCCAAAGGATCAGGAGAACTATCTCTGACGCTTCGTCATCGATATTGGCGACCACCTCCCGGATGACGGTGCGAACGATGCGCTTCTTGAGCCTTGCATCCGTCGTCGGCGCCGCCCACACTGCCTTGAGATTGGCGGCGAGCGCGGTGACGTGTATTGGCGACAGAAGTGATGGCTCCGATGTCGAGGCATCATGCGCGGCAATCCTGCTCTCGATCTCGCCGACACGCGTAAGCGTCCGGTTCCATCGCAACTCCACTTCCGCCGCGACCAGCCGGTTCTGCGGATCGATGGCGTCGTATTGCCGGAACGCCCGATCGGCGTTGTAGCGTGCCGCCTCGAGATCGCGCATCAGAGCATCGCGGACCTGATCGCGGCGACTGGCCGCTTGCGCTTCGGCCTCGACGGCCGCGGCTATCGCTCCCGGCTCGACAACCCGCAGAAGAGCTTCCTCGATGGCGTCGTCGACGCGTAGCCCGAAGGCGATGCAACGCGGCTCGCCATTGTCAAGCAGACTACGCCAGCAAGAATAGCGCGGAATGTTGTGCTTGGTTCGGTGTAGCGGACCGTCAGCTTGCGGCCGCAGCGGACAAGGCCGGCGAGCAGAGCGTCGCCATGCTTGGGCGCCCCGTGATGCCGGCCCGTGGGCACGTTGTCGCTGACCATCTTACGGATCGCTTCCGCCCTTTCCCAGCTGACGTAGCCTTCGTGTGCACCCGGGATCAGCGCCAGCCATTCATCACGCGCCTTACGGCGGCTGCGCGAGCGAATGGCTGTTGCATTATATCCCGACGCAGCACGAGTCTTACCATAGGCGTAGGCGCCGCCGTAGATCGGGTTCTCGATCATTCGATGGATGGTCGCATAGCTTGGCCTGCGCCAAACCACATCGCCATTGTTGCGCTTGGCAGGCAAATCCAGCCCATGTTCGAGGAACCAGAGCAGGGCCTGGCGGGCACTGCCGAGTTCCGACACCTTGTCAAACACAAGGGTGATGGCCTCCTGCATGCGACGATCGGGATCCTTCTCCAGCCGGTCGCCGACCTTCACGAAGCCGACCGGGGCAGCGACGACGAGTTCACCGCGCCGGGCCTTCTCATAGCGGGCCGACAGGGAGCGCTGACGCAGAAGATCGAGCTCATACTCGTTGCTGCCCTTCAATCCCAGCAGCAGCCGGTCATTGCCCTGGCGCGGTGCGTAGACCGTCTCCTGGTCGATCAGCACGGTATCGACGACGCGGCACATCTCGATGAGCTGCTGCCAGTCGCGGCTGTTGCGGGCAAAGCGCGATACCTCCCGCGCCGCAACCGCCCCAACCTTGCCGAGACAGACTGCGGCGACCATCCGATCGAAGCCCGCTCGCGCGCCACCGCCAGCAGCAGAGCGGCCGAGATCGTCATCGACGGTCGATGCAAGACCAGCCGAGCGCCACCAGGCGATCGCGCATCGCATACTCCAGGGCGCTGCTCTCTCGATTGTGCAGAACCTGATGGGCCGAGGACTGCCGCACATACAGGATCGCCTTGCGGTCCAGATGGTGGGGCCGGATCTTCTCATGCATCATGGCGCGCTTCCTCCCGTTGAACGGCGCGCGCGCCGTCGACGTGATCGAGGATCAGGCGCACCATCAGCTTTGTCAGCGTCAGGCGCGTCTCTTCCGGCAGCGCCTGCCATGGTGGCATCTGCGCGGTCTCCGCCTCGTGCGGGTTGGAGAACAGATCGAACTGATATGTCGTGGGCTGGCGCGGCATGGACCTCTCCCCGATTCGCGTCGTGAGGACCCGATGCTGCGCCCGAATCCTCCAATTGCGATGGGGTGGGGGAATTGGCCGTCGCGTCCTGCAGCAGTGTCACCAAGACGCCAAGCGTTCTGGGATCAACATGTGGGGCAGCGGCAATGCGCCACGCGGCGCAGACCGCGCGATCAAACATCCAGACCGGAACCTCCAGCCACCGATCGGAGGCGTGGCCAGTGAGACTGCAGCGGAAACCACCCGGTCAGCCTTCTCGATCACCTCATGAACGTGAACACAACGCCCCGCCCAGGGATGCCATGGATAAAGAAACTCGCGTTCCTCGGTCCCGTGGGCGTTCTCTCGTCGTGTTGTACAACACCGCAAGGCCCCATTCCTCACACGGCTAAGCCTATGCTGAGGTCATCACCGCAACCGGCTCCGACGCTGTGCTAATGGAAGGCCCCGCGCCTCCGCCGTTGCTCAACCCCGCCAAGAGGCGTAACAGAAACGGTCGAGGCTCTAATCGCAGCTGGATGACAGTTCAGTGGCATGTATGGACGGCCTCCGCGTGGCAAGGGCTTTCTGACATTGATGACAGGTTGGTCGGGTGCAGGCATGTATTCGGCCTTTGAGTGCGGCCTGTTCATGCCGCTGGCTTGATGAAGTCCGCGGATCGGACCCAGACAGGTCAACGCGCTTTTTGAGCGGCACCCACTGAGCGGGTTTTCCGATCCCGGTTCGACCGTCCGTCATCACACCATCA
>NZ_JAMYTM010000046.1:0-42733 GCF_040322475.1 Mesorhizobium sp. M0140
ATCACCCATGACAGCGTCTCCTTGCGCCGCCAATGAATCAGCCGATCCTTATCCCTGCAAGCGATTTAATAGGTCCTGAGCCTAGGTTAGCGACAGCTTTCGTCGGCGATCAATTGACAGCTGAACGGCCGCAATGAGGCGCATTGCTGCCATTTGCGAAGATTGAACAAACGCTACTGAATTTGGGGCGTTAATCGCGAACGAGCGCATAGCGGGCAGTTCGATTCCTTTCGCGCCGCCATGTGTTGTAAAGCAGTTTGATTGGCAGTCCTCGGGAGCCCACCATAAATCAATGAATTGAGATCGATGGAGGTTCACCAACCTGATTTGGCTAACCGAGGCAAATAAAACACGCTAACTTATTGATAGACAACGATAATGGTGGCCCGGACGACATATTCAATCCTTGGTTTCGTTGAGTTTTTCGTGGGCCAGAATCTGAAAGCTTCCCGTATCGTTCCGTATGCTCCCGCGACCCCAAACTGCCGACCATAGCTGACCTCGTTTTGCGAACGTTGGGAGCAGGGTCCAGAACGGCGGAAATGGGGCCGCATGCGGACTGGCAGCTTCGAGGCTCGATTTTGAGAAGCGGACACTCCCGGCAGCCGCAGGCGTCGACGTGATCTGACCCGTTCCGGACCTTCTGTCACGCAAGGGCGTCTCCGAAGCCAGCGTTCAGCGGAACCGGAGATCCTGACCCTTTTAGCTTACCTTGAATATGTTCGCGCTGGGTACGGGACACGGTTTCACCTCAGCGTTCGGCTCTCGCCATCCGAATTGGCCAGCCTCGGTGTGATGCATTCGGAAAACTTTTTCTTTGCCTCTGACATCCCGTTCAGGTGGCGATCAGTCCGGAAGGGGCAGTTCGTAGGCCCCTAAACTATCGCACCAGGCGATATGAGACCTGCCGACTGAGCCGCCGCCATTATTGAGTTTGGTGAAGAGTTTTCGTTAAGTGCAATAACGACCCGAAAACGCGCGCGTGAAATGCTCAAATACGTCTCTCGCAACACCTGTTGCTCCAGCGCTGCTGCAAGTGGCGGGTTGTCTATTACACGGGGTGGTACTACGCCCTGTTCAAGGCCGACAAGCACGACCGCGTCAAACTCCTGTCCGCCTATGAATGCTGGGCGGCTAAGGACAACGAGTGGCTGGTCAGGGGTGATCTTCTCTCCGCGTTGTGTAATGACATGCAAAGGAAGTTGGGATTCCTGAAAGCTAGCCACCAGGTCGTTCCAATACCCTTCAGAATGACAAATGACAGCGATTTGACGAACGTTCCGGGAACGCAACTTCTGAACTGCCTTGACAATAAACCGGCCAAGGCTCCTCTGCTCGGGGTTCCTCACAATCAGCACAGGAGGACTGGCAAGCGCATGGCTAGAGTCTACGGTTGCTTTAGGGTTTCCTGTGAAGTCGGGGAACTCCGTGCCAAAAAGATCGGTGGTCTTTTGAATGATGAAAAAGGCGAACGAGATAATCTCCTTCGTAGACCTGTGATTTGAAGGAAGCTTTTCATTCTCGACATCTGAAATGCCTAGTGACGCTAGCCCGGCGGCAGACAGGCCAAAGGGCTCTTGAGCCTCGTCCAGGGCCAGGGCGATTGGAACGTGCCGCGTGGCACCCGTAGGAAGAAGTGAAAAAATTCTTCGCTCGTTTTCATTGAAAAGCTGGGCTTCATCGACGAGAACGATATCGAAGCCTTCGGAACGTCGCTTAAGTTCCCAGACTGGCGTTCTCAACCGACCAGCGAGTGAAAGAGCGATGTCGTCGGAGTCGAGCATCCCAAACTCCTCAAAAACCACCCTGTGATATGCTCGGAAACAGTCAAATACGACAGCGCGCTCGGCTGGTGTCAGAAGCCGGTGGAAACGGCTAAAAGGGACCTCTGCACCAACGTATCGCTCCTTCTCGTCCGTGAGGCCACGCCCTTTTATCACCGAGGATATCTCGGACATGGTCAGTACTGCAAACGCATTAAATAGTTCCTCTTGCTCCCAGACCTGCCGTAGCAGTGTACCGTCAGAGAAGAGTTGAGGCTGGGCGTCAAGTACCTCTCTCAGAGAATTCTTTATTTGCCCTAGCTGAAACAACTTTGTCTTCTGAGCGTCGCGATCAATGACCATGCGATCATCTATTTCGATCCTCTTTCGACCGTACTCGGATAGAGTCGTGACTACCAGTTGCCGGTCTACTCCGGTTAGGTACTCTTCACCGCCCAGTACTTTGAAACGGTCTGTGACCGACTGAGCCATCGCGGCGTTGTGTACGATGTAGGCTGCTTTGATAGCTCGGCTCGTTCGCTCAGCATCTCGGAGGTACCGCATTGCGAGTAGCTGCATCAGAAGTGTCTTACCCGATCCTGCAGGGCCTATTATCCGAACCGGATGGCCGTGAAGAACGTCACTTGCTAAGGCCCGACGCTGAGCTTCATTGAGTGCTCCGCTTGATATCCATTGCTCATAGTTCCAGTGAATCGTCTCATATGGGTTTACCGCAATGTCAGCAGATACTCCGTTGGTACTTACCGTTATCTCGCTGAGAAAATCCTGATCGACTTGAGCTGGTTGGACAGAAGCCCGAAGTTCATTAAACGCAGGGTCTTCCAAAGCAGGTCTTCTATTCTGCTTCTCCACGAGCGAATTGCACAATGTCACGAGAACTGCGATGCGGTTTATCTCAGACTCAATCCCACCCGTCAGCTCGTCAAAAGCATGTTCTGGCCCAATGCCGATGAGGCTTCTGGCGCTCAGGTCTTCGAATCCCGGCGATGCTTCATAATAGCAAATGGAATAATATCGCGCGTTCGAGCCTCGTCCGGCTAAGCAAGTATGCGAGCCATTGGCCTGAGTACGATGAATATAGTCTCCCTCAATGATGAGGCCCTGCAGACGCTGGCTTATCACATAGATGAATCTTTCGATCACCTGGGGAGCGATTTGCTCGTGGCGCGCGATAGACATCGGGCCGTTTAGTCGGAAAATTCCCCAACTCTCTCCTCCAGTATTAGAGAGATAGTCGGCATTCCAGACTGCTAGGATGCGATGGTCTTCACTAGCCGAGAGGCGCAGGGGACCGGCGTTAAAGTCGGCTTTTGAAAGTCCCGTCAGATCATTCTTAAGGAGGACGGTAGAGAGCGAGGACAGCGCAGTTGGGTGGGTTAGTAGCCACGAACAAGTCTCGCGTGTTAAACCAACATATTCCATCAGGCATCAACCTCGATTTCGAAGCGTCGTAAGGTGTCAGGGGAGAAGTCTGGCGAGCCCACTCTGTTATAGAGGCTAGAGAATCGGGTCAGGAGATCAGACAGAAAAGCAGGTCGCAACGATAGAAGCTTTATAGGATGGGCGCTGCTCAGAGCTGTTGTGAGATGCTCCGGAAAGCCGACTCGACGGATGCGATCTGGCCAACTGCCTGCTGGAGACTCCTGCGCAACTGTTAACACACTAACTGGCAGAGTGATCGGATAACGGAATAGTATAACAGAGTGCGCAGAAACACCGCTGAAGGTCACGTTTTGCTCATCGCAAGGGATAAAGTGCAAGGACGGAGAGTAGCTGTTGGAGATGATCCGCTGCTTTATCTTCGGCCACTCAGATCCGAATAGTTTCGAGAGGGAGTCTACGTTGACCTCGCCACCCGGATTGCTTCTCATAACACGTAATATCTCAAGCCCAGCCAGGGCGCGATCAACTGCGCCTCGTGCTTTTTCGCTCCGCTGTTTTTCTGACAGGAACATTCTTAGAGTTGCATCAGCGCCCAACAAGTCCTCTTCGGCTGGGGGAATGTACGTTTCAGCTGACCATATTGGGGTGACTTCGGCTCCGGTCGCCCTTAACGCACCGAGTAGCTTCTCGAGCACAGCCGGAAGAGCAGACCCCAGCGAGAAATAGGAGCGGATCGATACTATCGGCAGGTAGGTAACGGTTTCGGACTTATGCCAGCTGAGATCACAAGCCGGAGTGATGACAATCCCGCAGCAGCTCTCGCAGCCAAGTGAGCCGAATGTTGGAAGCCCGCGCCATATGTCACCACATTCGTGCGCGCTGTTAGGTAAGTAACTGTAGTAGCTTTGAGCGTTAATCCTGACTGTCGATAACATCCCGCTCCCCCACCTGTTGGAACGCTATGCCATGATCCTTCGGGAACAGGAAGAGAGGGATGACCACAATCTGCGTGGGCATCGGCGCGCAGCTGTCGCGAAATGCTGGGCCACCCATCGTACAGCGAGCATCTGGCTTAGGGGAACGGGTCATGAAGGCTCTGGGTCCGAGTCAGGCCGCAACGCAAAGGTCGGCTTTGGATAAGCGCCAGGAATGTCCGGAACTGTGTAGGGTTACGGATGCCGGCCAACAACGTGTTGGCTTGGCGACGGGCCGGCGTCCGAAAGCCTCCAGGGAAAGAACTCGCGGGATGGAGGCTCGGTTTCGGCGCTATGGGGATTTGACGGTTTCGCTTGGTCCGCGGTGGGTGCACTGATGCGCCTGACAGGTGGGACTGCTCAGGTTGACGGGCGCGCGCGGCCGGCCGAGGCGGCGCATGATGCGGTGTGGCGGTTGAAGAGCGGGCGATTTCGGTGCGGTTGGGCGGCGGCGCGCGAAGCCGTTCATCCGGGGACGATAAGGTCCCTCGGCAGAGATGATGCGCGGTGATGAGCGGGGCCCGGTCATGATGCTCGGGCTCCGCTTGTCGAGCTGCCGGACGGGGGTGCTCTGGCATCGCTGCCGCGCTCGAAGGTTTCGATGATGATCATGCGACCGC
This sequence comes from Mesorhizobium sp. M0140, assembly GCF_040322475.1. Classification (NCBI taxonomy): domain Bacteria; kingdom Pseudomonadati; phylum Pseudomonadota; class Alphaproteobacteria; order Hyphomicrobiales; family Phyllobacteriaceae; genus Mesorhizobium; species Mesorhizobium sp. M0140. The sequence continues at coordinate 4,762 of NZ_JAMYTM010000046.1, forward strand.
CGCAGCACGGACATGGCGGCCGCCAGTCGGTTGGGGCGGTCGCATCGGCGCTATTGGATCCGCCGCATTCGTCCTTGGGCTGGCGTGCGGCGAGCAGTTCGCGAGCGCGCGCGATGTTGGCCTTGCGGTTGGCGCTGGCAAGCAGCCCATGGTGGCGGATGCGGTGGAAGCGCTTGGGCAGGACATGGAGCAGGAAGCGGCGCATGAACTCGGCCGGCTCGAGCGTCATGGTCCGGTAGCGCTCCTCCCCGTTGCGGCGGTAGTCCTTGTATCGGAACGTCACGCTGGCCTCGTCGAGCGCGATCAGCCGGCTGTTGGCGATGGCGACGCGGTGGGTATAGCGCGACAGGTATGCCAGCACGGCCTCGGGTCCGGCGAAGGGTGGCTTGGCATAGACGAACCAGTTCTTCCGTCTGAGCGGTGCCAGGAAGGCAGCAAAAGCGCGGTGGTCGCAAAGGCCAGCATTGTCGCCGAAGAACCTCAGCCGGCCGGCGGCATGGGCATCAGTAAGCTTCGCCAGCAAGAGCCGCCGGAACAGTTTTGAGAGCACGCGCACGGGCAGGAGGAAGCCGGGCCGGCAGGACACCCAACGCTCACCATCGAGCGCGATGCCGCCGCCGGGCACGATCATATGGACATGCGGATGATGGGTCATCGCCGAGCCCCAGCTATGCAGCACGGCGGTGGTGCCGATGCGGGCGCCGAGATGTTTTGGATCGGCCGCGATGGTGAGCATCGCTTCCGAGGCGGCGCGAAACAACAGGTCGTAGATCACCGCCTTGTTGGGATAGGCGATATCGGCGATCTCGGCCGGCAGGGTGAAGACGACGTGGAAGTAGCCGACGGGCAGCAGCTCGGCCTCGCGCGCGGCAAGCCATTCCCTGGCCGCCGCGCCCTGGCATTTGGGGCAATGTCTGTCGCGACAACTATTAAAGGCGATCCGTCTGTGGCCGCAGTCCTCGCAGGCCTCGACATGACCGCCGAGGGCTGCGGCGGCAGGTCTCGATCGCCGACATCACCTTCAGCTGGCCGAGGCTCAAGTGGCCGGCCTGGGCTGCGCGCCAGGCGGCGCCGTGGCGAAGGAAGATGTCGGCGACCTCCAGGGACGGGCGGCGCACCGCCGCCGCGTCAGCCGTCCGGTCTCGTCTCCTCGTCTGCCTCTGCCTGCAGCGTGATCCGGTCGAGCGGGCTTATCACGGTGTGGATCGTCTTGGTGGCCACGTGGGCATAGAGCGCGGTGGTATTGAGCCGGGCATGTCCGAGCAGGACCTGGATGACGCGGATGTCGACGTCCTGCTCCAAAAGATGGGTGGCAAAGGAATGTCTCAGCGTGTGCGGCGTCACCCGCTTCTTGATCTCGGCGGCCTCGGCTGCGGCATGAACGGCGCGGTTCATCTGCCGCGTGGAGAGCGGCTTGATCGGGTTGCGGCCCGGAAACAGCCAGCCCCGCGGCAACATCACGCCGCGGCGTTTGCCCTCACGCCACCAGGTGCGCAGCAGGCCGAGCAGTTGCGGCGACAGCATGGCGTGGCGGTCCTTGCGGCCCTTGCCTTGTTCGACGCGGATCAGCATGCGTGTGCTATCGATGTCGGTCACCTTGAGCGCCACGATCTCCGACACCCGCAACCCGGCGCCGTAGGCCGTGCCGAGGGCGGCCTTGTACTTCGGACCCGGTGCGGCTTCGAGCAGCCGCGCCACCTCCTCGACGCTCAGCACCAGCGGCAGCTTGCGCGGCTCGTGGATGATCGTGAGACGGCGGGAAAGATCGGGCCGGTCGAGCGTCACGGTGAAGAAGAAGCGCAGCGCCGAGACCGAGCTGTTGATGCCGGGCGGCCGCATGCCGGCTTGCGTCTGGTGCAGTTGGAAACGGCGAAGATCCTCAGTCGTTGCCGTGTCGGGCGAGCGCCCGATGAAGGCTGCAAACGCCTTCACGCAACGGATATAGTCACGGCGCGTATCCTCGGTGAAGCCGCGCATGGACATGTCTTCGATCATGCGCTCGCGAAGCGCGCTGCTGGATGGATGCGTAGGGACGGTCAAGCTGAAGGTTGACACTTCATGCTCGGAGGCCGATGGCCGTCCGTCACCCCTGATCGATCAAAGCCTCACCGACGCTGCCGACGAAGCACACACCCCAAAGCCCGCGCCCCTCCCGCGAGCGGGTTCGTTCTCTGGCGCAACTGCGACCTCCAGGTTGGCCGCTTGCAACATCCGCTTTCAGGCGGTGGCGAAGCTGACTTCAACGGCCGAAATAGGGCGGTGGGTTCAACCGGTCGCCGCAACACCTTTAATCTGAGAGGATTGGGAGGTGTCGCATGGTGCGGCGATGGCTGTGCCGTTTGAGCCGCTCGCCGCGTTTGTTGGCCAGCCCCTCCGTTCCTTTTATCAGCAGGTTATCTGCGGCGGCCTGGTGTTCCAGCTTAGCGATGGAAGTCGTCTCCTTCGAACCGTGGTTCCGATGGCCTTTCAATCAGCGCTTGCCGGGATCATGCTTGCCGCAGACCTGGTCAAGCATAGTGCGGGTTTTCCGATGAGTCCGACAACCAGCACTCGCGTGAATCTACTGCGCCCCCTTGGTTCTCACCTCCATGATCCGAAAGCCAAAGATTCCAGCGGCCGCTGCATCTGCAGCGATGAGGATTTCATTGCCGCCTTACAGCGGACGGCGCGCTGTCAAGCAATCACCGATGTTTTCGACCACGATCGAGTGCCTGATGAGAGTGCGGGGCGGATACTATGACACGCTCGGCCCGCTGCTTGCCAATGTCAGGCCCAGAACCCACGACAGAGATCCTTGAGCGACGGCTCGCCGTTTAACGTTTTTTGTACTGTTATCTACGTTCGACCATATTCGTCGTCGAAGCGAACGATATCATCCTCGGCGAGATAATCGCCGCTCTGCACTTCAATGATCACCAGGTCAATTCTGCCTGGGTTTTCCAGCCGGTGTTTATGGCCGCAGGGGATGTAGGTCGATTCGTTTGTCGCCAGGAACAACTCCTGCTCGCCATTGACGATTTTGGCGGAGCCGCTGACCACGACCCAGTGCTCCGAACGATGATAGTGCATCTGCAGGCTCAACTGGCGACCGGGCTTCACCTCGATGCGTTTGATCTTGAAGCGCTCGCCTTCCTCCAGAACCGTATAGGTACCCCAGGGCCGGTGTACCGTGCTATGGACCAGATGAGCTTCATGTCCCGAAGCCTTGAGGCCCTCGAAGAGCTTCTTAACGTCCTGAACGCGGTCGCGGGATGTGACAAGCAAAGCGTCCGGGGAATCCACGATCACCAGATCGCTTACGCCCACCGTGCCGATGACGCGCTTGTCGGAGCTCACATAGGTGCCGGTCGTGTCGACCATGTGCACATCGCCGCGTATCCTGTTCCCGCTTTCGTCGGGGGCGATCAAATCGGCCATTGCGTTCCAAGATCCGATGTCGTTCCAATCCATGTGGCAGGGAATCACGGCAAGTCTGTTAGTCTTCTCCATGACAGCGTGGTCGAGCGAGATTCGCGGCGCGGAACCGAAATGCTCAGGCGCGAGTTCGATTTTGGCAAAGCCTTGGCATTGACTGGCGCGGCCGTTCTCGTAGCTATCGGCGACCGCCTGGAGCACCTCGGGACAATGCAAAACCATCTCGTCGAGCATGGTTTGCGCACTGAAGCAGAAGATGCCGGCGTTCCAGAAGAAGCGTTGAGACGCGACATAGGCTTTGGCTGTATCCAGATCCGGTTTTTCAACGAAACGGACGACGTTCTCACCATCTGCTTCGATGTAGCCGAATGCTGTGTCCGGTCTGGTTGGGGTGATGCCCAATGTGGCGATCCGCCCGAGCTTGGCATGTTCCATGGCCAGGCCCATGGCGTCTAGAAACGCAGGCAGGTTGCTAATCAGGTGATCGGCCGGGAAGACGCACAGGATCGCGTCAGGGCCTTGCGTTGCCCTCGCATGGATCGCGGCTGCAGCCACGGCGGCGGCCGTATCCCGGCCTTCGGGCTCGAGCAGAAAGGTGCGTGGCAGGACCACGGAATCCAGCTCGTCAAATTCGTCCTTGGTCAGGAAGAGGTGTTCCCCGGATGTCACAGCGACGAGTTCCACGACACCTTCTATCGAAGCGGCGCGCAGCACAGTGTGCTGAATGAGAGAATATCCATCCGCTACTTTGAGGAAAGGTTTGGGGTGCGATTGCCTTGAGGCGGGCCATAGCCGCGATCCGGCTCCGCCGCTGATGATCACGGGAATCACTTTCATAACCAACCTCAATTTCGTCTCTGGAGTGATCGCCCGCGTTCTTTCGAGCGTCAGCGTCACGATCGCCGTCGCTCTGGCGTGTCTGCGGCCCCCGCGTAACAGCGAAGTTCTGGCGCGTTGCAGGCGGCGTCAGATGACGACGCTATCGGTAATGTACGACGCCTCCACTGGCGTCGGTGAGAAATGCGCATTCAATTATGCCTGTTGGTTGCGTCTGCCGAATTGCGCAGGTGGCGGGTCTTAACTGAGATCAGAGACTTGGCTGCCTTCTATCAAAGTCAAACGACTTGGCTCTTTCAGATCGAATTCAATTACCCGTGGTGCGAAAAGGCGTGCATATCGTGTAAAGGCGCTCGTCGGGGGAAACCGAATTACGGTATCGCAGCGCCCGAGAAGATACATCTCAACGAGGGCGGAAATTCCGCCGTCAATCCCGAGTGCTGCAGTGTGTAAGGGGCCACCTTGATTGGATCCGAAGTGCTTCGGGACAGTGAGCAGATCGGGAAACCTGGCCGACAGAAGATCCAGTATCCGCGCGCTGTCCGTGCATAAGAACAGCCGCACAGGCCTAGGGTGCGGTAACGCCTTAGCCTTGTCAATTGCAGCGCACACTTGCCGAACGGCGAGCTCCGGATCGGCCCAGTAGAGCGCATGCTCCATGATGTCTTCACCGTTACCGTGCCGAACATGAATCCCGATGATGCTGTGCCCCTCAAAACATTCCTGATAAATGGCATCTATGCGGGCTTGAATTTCTGGCCGAGGCTGGACACTCTGGAACACCTGCCGCTCTGCATCCTCATCGCACCGCCACATCAGACAAGCGTCACACACTACTGTGTTCGCTTCGACATCGTGTTCGGCCTGAAAGAGCTCGCCCAACTCATCGCGCTCTTGGAAAATCTGCTCATCTGGCCGGTAAAGGCACTCGATCGCCGGCCTGTTCCACCACTCCGGGAAGAATGGACCAGGGAAGGAAACGTCGTTGATCCGGTCGTCGGAAATAGCCGGCACGCCAGCGATGTCATTGATCGGCTGGAAGAACACCGGAAACGCATTTGTGAAGGGTTGGTCGAGGTAGCAGGCCCCCCGCCAGTCGATGACTAGAGTTCGTCCCGACCGCTGCGCGTAGCGCCAAGCGGCCGCCAATGACCACAGACAATCACCGAACCCCGTACGCCTCCGAGAGACGACGAACCGGCGCTTTTCCAATCCACTAACATGCATTTTCGGAAATCTCGTTTCGGAGAGGAGGTTGCATCCGGCTTGGAATCCTTAGTCGACACTAGTAGACCCTGACGCCGGGCGCTTGGCAGAGGCCGGGCCGTAGGGCAGAAGAGCTCCCTCAGCACTGCCCACTTATCCCTGCACAGCTTGAAGCCGATGCCCTCGCTTCCGGTTCAGCCTTCTCTAATGGGCTTCCGCGGCATATGTAAAATCTATTGAGTGGATGCCGGCCATCCATGTGTTGGATGCCATGATGAAGGGGCTCGGCTGACGCGGGCCCGGCCAATAGAGCCGAAACAGCCGGGAAACGCTGCGACACTGCCTGCCGAAGCAAATCATTCCGTCGACGCCAGACGCCAAGGGTGCAAGGCTGCATACAGCAACCGGTACCGGGCGAGATGAGGTCGACAGCTCGACGCGCCTGGAACCAGCTGATCGACAGAATCTGCAGTCTGCTCCCAAAGTTCTGCACGACCTGTGCCGGATGCTGTGGTGAGGGCTCGCGGCCACGAACTTTGTCCTCGCCCCGAACGGAAGCTCGGGACCTACGACTCCGGGCCGGCGATGCGCCCCGGCTGCTCGGTCAGACCATCCATTCTGTGGATGCACTTTATCCAAACAATCGATTTCACTGATCCAAACAATTCCCATTAGAAGACGCTGAAGCAAGAAAGAAGGGCGTCCTCACTCGCTGATAGATGAGCAAATCAGCTGCAAGGTGCTTGGAGTACAGTCGCTCGCGGCGTGAGCTGAGCGGCACTCTGACCGCATGTACGAATCCCAGTTAGCGGCGCAACTCTATTTTGCTGTGACTCCAAGCAAGAGCAGGTGTGCTCGGCTGGCAGACTGTCAATGACGAGCTTCGCGCCGCATCTGTCGAAGTGCTCCATAGGGCACGGGGCGGGCCGCACATTGTGTCGGCGTGGCGAGCCGGAGCCGAAACTTTAAACTTTAGATAGAGCAGGAATAGAATGGGCGATAGCAGAAAAATTGCTCTTATTACGGGCATAACTGGACAGGATGGTGCCTATCTTGCCCGTCTTCTTCTCAAAAAAGGCTACATCGTTCATGGGATTAAGCGACGTTCCTCTTCCTTCAACACGGGTCGTATCGAAGACCTCTACCAAGACCCGCACGAATCCGATCCGCGCCTGATCTTGCATTACGGTGACCTCACTGATTCGACTAACCTCATCCGCGTGGTTCAGGAATCTCAGCCAGACGAAATTTACAACTTGGCTGCTCAGAGCCATGTGCAGGTGTCGTTCGAAACACCTGAATACACAGCAAACGCGGACGGTATCGGTACATTGCGACTTCTTGAGGCGATTCGCCTCCTCGGCCTGACGGACAAGACCCGCTTCTATCAAGCCTCGACTTCGGAGCTATACGGCCTCGTGCAGTCCGTACCGCAGAACGAAACGACGCCCTTTTATCCGCGCAGCCCTTACGCCGCCGCCAAGCTCTACGCCTACTGGATGGTCGTCAATTATCGCGAGGGCTATGGTATGCACGCTTCCAACGGCATTCTTTTTAATCACGAAAGCCCCCTTCGTGGCGAAACTTTTGTGACGCGCAAGATCAGCCGCGCTGCCGCTGCTATCTACCTGGGCAAGCAGGACAAGCTTTATCTCGGCAATCTCGATGCTCAACGCGATTGGGGCCATGCGCGTGAGTACGTGCGAGGTATGTGGATGATGATACAGCAGGATCAACCGGATGATTACGTGCTGGCTACGGGCAAAACGACTCCTGTCCGCCAATTCGTCGAGTGGGCTTTCGAAGATATCGGCGTCGAGATCGAATGGCGTGGCAAGGGTGTCGGCGAAAAGGGCTATGATGTAGCGAGCGGCAGATGCCTAGTCCAAGTGGACCCACGCTACTTCCGCCCCACGGAAGTCGATCTTCTCCTGGGTGACGCTACCAAGGCGAAGGAGAAGCTCGGCTGGGTGCATGAGACATCCGTGCGCGAGCTTGCTGCGGAAATGGTGCGCGAAGACCTGAAGGTCATGCAGACATCTGTAGTCATGAAGGAAGCGTAATGTATGATCTGAACGGAAAAACCGTGTGGGTCGCTGGCCACAAAGGTATGGTGGGCAGCGCTGTTGTACGCCGACTCGCGTCTGAAGACTGCAAAGTTGTGGCCGCCCCTCGGGGAGAGCTAGACCTCAAGCGACAGACCGAGGTTGAAAACTTCGTGGCAGTGATGAAACCGGACGCTATCATTATGGCGGCGGCAAAGGTAGGTGGTATTCTCGCGAACGCCACCTATCCGGTCGACTTTCTTTACGACAATCTGATGATCGAGGCCAATATCTTCGCGGCAGCCCACGAAAACAATGTCGACCGCGTCCTCTTCCTCGGCTCGTCTTGCATCTATCCGAAGATGGCACCACAGCCCATTCCTGAAAGCGCGCTTTTGACCGGGCCACTAGAGCGCACCAACGAATGCTACGCCGTCGCCAAGATCACCGGCATCAAAATGGCTCAAGCCTATCGCCAGCAATACGGCCGCGACTACATCTCCGCTATGCCGACGAATCTCTACGGGCCAGGCGACAATTATGACTTGCAGTCAAGCCACGTCATCCCAGCGCTGATCCGGAAAGCGCATGAAGCTAAGCTCATAAGTGATAAGCAAATCACCATCTGGGGCACGGGCACACCACGTCGGGAATTCATGCACGTCGACGACTGCGCCGACGCATTAGTCTTCCTTCTGAAGAACTACTCTGACCATGATCACGTCAATCTCGGCTGCGGACAGGACATCACGATCCTAGAGCTGACTAGAATGATCTGCCGTGTAGTCGGATTTACTGGGGAGATCGCGCATGATCACTCTAGACCTGACGGTACACCGCGAAAGCTGATGAGCGTCGACAAGCTGCGCACTTTGGGATGGGCAGCAAAGATCACTCTCATGGAAGGCATCGAGAGTGTCTATCATGCATTTCTAAACGGGAGCTACACCGAACGGCGGTAGATAAGAGGATTTGCTGCGTCTCAGGCCTGTACGCGCTTTCGGGACCCAGAGCTAATGTAGACTGAGACAATCACTCGATGGCGATAGCGCTCATGTGAGCCAGCCGCGAGGAGCCCCGCCGGACCCGGACCCCATCCGCTCCAACCTCGTCGCCGTGAAGGTCACGGTGCGCTGCCCACGCCGACGCCGACTGCGTCAATCCTCACAAGGGTAACCGTCGATAACCGAACGCGTCTACGGTAACCGAATGTACTTCTTGTTCTCGTCCGAGGGATCTGTCGATGGGCATTCCGGACGAGCCAAAGTTTGAGCATGTTACCTTCAAAACCCGGTTAGCAACGTCGGATTTGGTATGAAATTCGGAACAAGTGGATTACGGGGCCTGGCGACAGAATTGGCAGGAGCCGCCTCTGCCCTATATGCAACGGCATTCGCGACATTCCTGCTGGAATCCGGCCTGGCCAGAATTGGCGACGAGATACTCATAGGGCGCGACTTTCGCGCCTCGAGTCCGGCCATCGCCGCCGTCTGTGCGGCGGCACTGTCCGCGCTCGGCTTCATCGTAGTCGATTGCGGCGCAGTCCCCACCCCTGCCCTGGCACTGTATGCTCAGGCGCGTAAGAGTGGTTGTTTGATGATCACAGGCTCGCACATTCCGGCCGACCGTAATGGAATAAAATTCTATCGACCCGACGGTGAGATCGACAAGGATGATGAGCGGGAGATAACGCGCATCGCCTTGCAGCTGGAGAAGCGCGGATACGTCCTTGAAGGTGCTGTTGCACGTCGGCAGCACCGGGAGGCCGAATGCAAGGCCTTTTTCATGGCGCGCAATCGAAAGCTTATGGAGATTAATGCTCTAAAGGGCTTAACGGTGGGCGTATATCAGCACAGCACAGTCGCGCGCGATCTCTTGGTTGACATTCTCTCATATCACTGTGCGACGGTCGTAACCCTGGGACGTTCGGAAGGTTTCATTCCTGTCGACACTGAAGCGGTCTCTGACGAGACTGCTCAACAGTTCAAGCTCTGGGCCAAAGAGCATCGGCTTGATGCGGTCGTCTCGGCAGATGGCGATGGTGACCGCCCACTGGTAGCTGACGACCACGGAGACCCCCTTCGCGGTGATTTGTTAGGCCTGATTACGGCGAACTTCCTGCAAGCGAAGGCAGTCGTCACGCCGGTCACATCAAACTCTGGTATCGAGACCGCAGGTTCTTTTAAAGTCGTGCGTACCAAGGTTGGATCGCCATTTGTTATTGCTGCCATGCTCGATTTGGTTGCGTCGGGTCACGAGCGCGTGGTTGGTTTCGAAGCAAACGGTGGTTTGTTGACCGGCACGGACTTTGACCCGAACGGAACTAAACTGCCAGCGCTACCTACACGCGACAGTTTTCTCCCCATCCTCGCGGCACTTTCCCTTGTTAATACAAGTGGGCAGCCACTGTCGGAGATTGGCAGTTCCTTTCAATTGCCGGCGGCGGCGGCGGATCGCTTGGAAAATTTTTCCGTCGAAAGCAGCACTCGCCTCATGACATACCTTCGTACAGCGGAAACTAACATCGCCGCCTTCGTCGGGTCGATTGGAGTGGTAAGCAAGGTTAGCGATGTTGACGGACTTCGTATCACTCTCGCGGATAAGCGTGTCTTGCATTTGCGTCCATCCGGAAATGCCCCGGAAATGCGGTGCTACGTCGAAGCCGAAAATCGGGAGGACGCGGAGCTTTTGCTCCGGACTGGATTGGATCGAATTCGTAATTGGGCGCAAGGCTAAATAAAAGCCGCCTCCCTGCGTATTCCCAGGTGACCCTGGGGGTCGCACAAGCTACTCAAGCGCGATCAGAACGTCCACAGTGTCCCGGCCCTGTCCGCTTTGAAGCGAACCGGAACGCCCGTGGAAACAGCCGATCCGTACCAGCCACGGAGCATCCGGTCGCTCATGGTCAAGGCAGCGCCTTCCGGTAGCGAACAGCCGGTCCCGCACTGACCGCCTGCGCCGCATGTACGATGGCGTTGGTGTCCAGGCCGTGGTGACGGTATAGGTCCGCAATAGTCCCCGTCTGGCCGAACTGCTCGACCCCGAGCGCCTTCACGCGATGCCCGTTAACCCCACCGAGCCACGCGAGCGTCGCCGGGTGGCCGTCGATCACGGTGACGATGCCGCAGTCACGCGATAGCGGCGCGAGCAGCCGCTCGATATGACTCAGGGCGCCAATCGCGCCACGCTGCCGGGCACGTTCCGCCGCCTGCCAGCCCGCATTAAGCCGGTCCGCGGAGGTGATCGCGAGCAGCCCGACATCGCGCCGGTCCTCCGCCAGAAGACCCGTCGCGGCAATCGCCTCCGGCGCGACGACGCCTTGATAAGCAATGACGACACTCGCGTTGGGCCCAGGCGGACGCAGCCAATAGGCGCCATTGACGATGTCCCGCGCGAGCGCCGGGTTCATCTCGCGCAGCGGCTGCTCGAGCGGCCGGGTTGACAGGCGAAGATAGACCGATCCTCCGGTCTGATCACGCAGCCACGTCGTCTCATCCGGATCCCCCTCGCCATTACGTTGCATGTAATCGAAGGCAAAGCGCATGATCACGGACAGTTCGTCGACGAAGGCCGGTTCGAAGGCGCAAAGCCCATCCTGCGCCATGCCGATCAATGGGGTGCCGATCGACTGGTGTGCTCCGCCCTCGGGCGCTAGCGTCACGCCCGAGGGCGTTGCGACCAGCATGAAGCGCGCATCCTGATAGCAGGCGTAGTTTAGCTGGTCGGCCGATCGGTAGATGAAGGGATCATAGACTGTCCCGATCGGCAGCAGGCGCACGCCATTGATCGAGTGCGAGAGACCGAGTGCCCCGAGCATGATCATCAGGTTCGACTCGGCGATCCCGAGCTCGAGGTGCTGCCCCTTCGGCCCAAATTCCCAGGTAAAGGTCGACGGAATGCGTTCGGCCTTGAAGGTGTCCGCCATGGTCTCCCGGGCGAAAAGGCCGCGCCGGTTGACCCAGCCACCGAGATTGGTCGAGACCGTCACATCGGGCGAGGTGGTGACAATGCGGTCGGCAAGCAGACTGCGCTCGCGTGCGATGTCGTTCAGGATCTGGCCGAACCCCATCTGGGTCGAGAGCGGCTTGCCGGGCTGCCCCGGTGACGGAAGGGTTTCAGGCACCGGCACCGACGGCGCAGACAGCCTCCTATGCCCCTCACTGAAGAACGGCGCCTTTGCGAAGAAGGCGTCAAGTTCCGCTTCCGGCAAGGTGGCGGCCGCCCATTTGTCCCACTCCTCACCCCGCTTTACGCCCATTTGCAGGCGGTAGTCTTCCATCTGCGTGGGCGTCATCTGCCCCGCGTGGTTGTCCTTGTGTCCGGCAAGCGGCAGACCGTAGCCCTTGATGGTGTAACAGATGAAGCAGACGGGACGGTCATGCCTGGACGCCGCCTCGAAGGCTTCGAGGAGGCTCGGCATGTCATGCCCGCCAAGGTTCGTCATCAACGCCTGCAACTCGTCGTCGGAGCGGCGTTCGATCAGAGTGGTGACCGGCCCTTGGTCTCCGATCTCGTCGAGCAGCCGCTTGCGCCAGGCAGCACCCCCTTGGAAGGTCAGCGCCGAATAGAGCTGGTTCGGACAGCGCTCTATCCACTCGAGCAGCTTCTCGCCCCCCGGCTCGGCAAAGGCAGCCTCTTGCAGAGCGCCGTGGCGCAGGACCATCACGTCCCAGCCGAAGTTGCGAAAAATCTGCTCGAAACGCTGCCAGAGGCCCTCCCGGATCACGGCGTCGAGCGACTGGCGATTGTAGTCGACCACCCACCAGCAGTTCCTGAGCCCGTGCTTCCAGCCTTCGATCAGGGCCTCGTAGATGTTGCCCTCGTCCATCTCGGCGTCGCCGATCAGGCTGACCATTCGGCCCTCGGCACGCTCCTTCATCCAGCCGTGACCCGAGACGTAGTCCTGCACCAGCGACGAGAACAGCGTCTGAGCAACGCCGAGACCCACCGACCCGGTCGAGAAGTCGACATCGTCGACATCCTTCGTCCGCGAAGGGTAGCTCTGCGCGCCCTTGTAGCCGCGGAAGTTCATGAGCTTTTCGTGGGTCTGGTTGCCCGCCAGATACTGAAGTGCATGGAAGATCGGCGCCGCATGGGGTTTGACCGCCACCCGATCCTGCGGGCGCAGGACCGAACCGTAGAGCGCGGTCATGATGGTACTCAGCGACGCGGACGAGGCCTGATGCCCCCCGACCTTGATCTCATCGCCCTCGCGGACGTGGTTGGCGTGGTGGATCGTCCAGGCTGCGAGCCAGGAGACGCAGCGCTCGATCTCGTTCAGATATTCCAGTTTCCTCGTCATTCAGTTTCCCGCAAATCAGCTGCCGGTCTCACAGGACCCCCGCCCAAATGGTCAAAGATCGAGTTTCAACACACCTGTCGCGCGCGACACACAGGGGATGAAGCGGTGGCCGCGTGCCTCCTTGGACAGGACGGCATCCCGATGGATCGGCTGTCCCGCCAGCATTGCGCATTCGCAGGTCCCGCACACCCCGTTCTCACACGAGGCCATCAACGGCACACCGGCCGCACGCAAGGCGGCCAGTGCCGTGGTCTCAGCCGAAACCTCAACCACCCTGCCCTCAGCCAGTTCTATGACGAACGGTTCCGGTGGCGCGCCATCAAACTCGGGAGGCTGGAAAGTTTCGAAATGAACAGTACCCTCGGGCCAGTGTTGAGCCGCGCGCCCCACAACCGCCATGAAGCCAGGCGGTCCGCAGTAGTATGTCTGCGCGTCGTCCGAACGGTTCGCCAGCAGCGCGGCGATGTTCTGCCGGGTCTGAGGCTCGTCGTCGAAATGGATCCGCACATTGCCGCCAGGAAGATCGCTCCCGATCGCCGCCAAGAGTGGCGTGAGCGCCCGGCTGCGGGTGAAATAGTGCAACTCGAAGGGCTTGGCCTGCCGGGTGAGCGCGCGCGCCATGGCCAGAATCGGGGTGATCCCGATTCCCCCTGCCAGCAGCAAAGTCGGCCCCTCGCCTGGCTTGAGCGCAAAATGGTTGCGTGGCGCGGAGACAGGCAGTGTGGAGCCGACGGCAATGGTTTCGTGGATCCACGCCGAGCCGCCACGGCCGTCATTCTCGCGCTTCACCGCGATGGTGTAGCGGCCAAGCTCGGTCGGATCGCCGCAAAGTGAATACTGACGCACCTTCCCTTCAGGCAGATGGACGTCGACGTGAGAACCCGCTTCGAACGCCGGCAGCACAGGTTTGCGTGGGTGTTTCAGGTCGATGACCAGCACGTCGCCCGGCTCCTTGCGGGCGGCGGTCACGGTCAGCTTCATGATGATGCGCGGCGAGGCCATGGCGTTTCACTCGTCGATGGGCAAGATCAGATCACCGGGGCGGATCACGCCCCCGACCTCGATTGTGCAGTTCAGGCCGGAGCGGTTCAGAAGCCCCTCGTAGAGACCCGGAAGCCCGAGCAACTCCTCGATATACTTGCACGGCACATTCATCCGGGCGGCCCTGAGAATCGTTTCCCCGACCCGGAAGCGTTTGCCGACAAGATCGCTAAGCGGAACGCCTCGTGTCGTCAGATTGCGCCGGTGATCTTCGGGTGCGAGCTTGGCCTTGAAGCCCGGAATTCTGGGTTCGCCCTGCGCGATGGCGTCCAAGACTTCAGCTTCGATCAGCGTCACTTCGCGAACGTCAGGACGCGCGGAATAGGTCCCCGTCCCCAGGTAGTAGCGGTCTCCGACAACGCCTTGGCCGGCAATAAGCTGCGCCTGCGCCAGCTCCTCCATTTCATAGGAGGCGGCAGGCGCGATGTGGACGTGAAGCAGCTTTCCTCGCCAGGTCATCATCGCTCTCGGAAATTCGTCTCGTGGAAACCTGCTGCAAAACTGGCCTGATCAACAGCGCCAGTTGCATGGCATTTTCCCGGTCCAGTTGGCTGTTTGGAAAGAAATACGGGGGGCCCTCGGACCGTTTTCAGCGCCAGCTTTCGGCGTCGCCCCGGCTCAGTTGTTCCGCGCCGGCATCGCGTCTTGCACCTGCTTGACAACCTCTCGCAGGACCTCAACGCCCTTCCCGATCTGCCGAATGCTCAAGGCGGCATAGCCCATGACAAGTCCGACGCGATCGGTGCGGCCTTCGTCCGATGGCCGTTCGTAGAGCGGCGAGATCAGGTGTAGCCCCAGGCCAGCGTCGCGGGCGGATTCGACCAAGGCCGTTTCCCGCGATCGTGGCAGGTCATTGAACCAAACCGCGACGTGCAGTCCCGCATCTGCTCCCTGGATAGTGATGCGATCCCCGAAGCTGTGCTGCAAGGCACCCAACAACGTTTCCCGACGCTCGCCGTTCAGCCTGCGCACACGGCGCACATGGCTTTCGTAGCCGCCGCTCTCGATCAACGATGCCAGCGCTTCCTGTTCAGCGACCGGCGAATGCCGGTCTGCGAATTGTTTGGCGGTTGCGAAGACCTCCTGCAATTCGGGCGGGACGACGAGGTAGCCGATGCGCAGCATCGGCGAGAGCGTTTTGGAGATCGTGCCGAGGTAGATGACAGCCCCGTGGTCCTCGAGACTGTGCAGCGGAGGGACCGGATTGATGTCGTAGCGATATTCGCTGTCGTAGTCGTCCTCGATCACATAGGCGTTGTTGTGCCGCGCCCATTTCAGAAGCTGATGGCGGCGCGCGATCGGCATGACGCCGCCCAGCGGAAACTGATGCGATGGCGTCACATAAGCCAGTCGTGCTCCGATCCCCGCCAGCAACTCGGTCCTCATCCCGTCTTCGTCGACGATGACCGGGATGGGTGACGCACCCGTACTGGCAAAGACCTGACGCGCCATCCTGTAGCACGGATCCTCGATGACGAAACGGTCGGCGGGATCGAGAAGCAGGCGCGCGCACAGATCAAGGCCCTGCTGCGAACCGTTCACAACTATGATCTGGTCGAGGTCGCAGCTCAGGGTCCGGGCGCGCCAGAGATAGCCCTGAAGCGCCTGGCGAAGCCGGCGCGAGCCGCGAGGATCGTCATAGGCAAGACGCAGCGGGCGCTGCCCCATCGCCTCGTTCATCGCGCGTTTCCAGACCAATGAAGGGAAATCCGACGGCGCGAGGTCGCCATAGCGGAACTCGACCTTCAGCCCAGTCGGCAGATAATCTGGCCAGGGTGACGTCGCGCGCAGCCGCTCGCCATATGCGGACAGGTGGATTGGGCCGACCCGTTGCGCGTGAGTGCGCCCCGTCCCATGGCCCATCAACGAAGACGCAACGCGAGGTCGTGCGCCTTGACGGACTTCGATGAAACCCTCCGCAGCCAGTTGTTCATAGGCGACCGTCACCGTGGTTCGCGAAACGCCGAGGTCATTTGCCAGGGCCCGGGAGGATGGCAACTGACTGCCGGTTTCGTAGACGCCGCCGAGGATTTGCTCGCGAAGGGCTTCGTATATCTGGCGTGCACCCATCGCGTGCGAGCGCGCTGCAGACCCGGCACTTGAAGACTGGACCATCTCTTTCATCGCCAACTGGATATTTCACATTGGCCAGGTTGCCGTCAATCTTTCGGAACCCCAAGAGAGATCGCAGAGGCCGAATGACCAGCTCCCATCAATCCGAAACCGATGCTCCCACGGGGTCGCTCAACCGCACCAGCCCCGGATTTGCCACCCGGGCGATCCATCATGGCTACGATCCGGCCGGCTTTTCCAATGCCGTCCAGCCGCCAGTGTTCCTGACGTCAACCTATGGGTTCGAAAGCGTGGCAGCAAACGATGCCGCCGCCGCCCTTGGTGGAAGGCTCTATGCGCGCGAATACAATCCCACGACCGAGATCCTCGAGCAGCGGCTCGCGAATCTGGAAGGAGCCGAGGCGGGGCTGGTTGTTGCCTCGGGGATGGCGGCCTTCGGCACTCTGATCCTGTCGCTCCTGTCCCAGGGCGATGAACTCATCGTCCACAAGACGCTTTATGCGAACACGCTTGCCATGGTCGAACAGGCGGTCCCCCGCTTCGGCATCAAGGTCGTCGCGGTCGATCTGTCAAATCCCCACAATCTCGATGCTGCGATCACCGAGCGGACGCGGCTGGTTTTCTTCGAGACGCCGGTGAATCCGCTGAGCCGCATCCTCGACATAGCGGCAATTGCCGAGCGCGCTCACGCGCGCGGTGTAAGGGTTGCAGTCGACAGCACCTTCGCCTCGCCCGCGCTCCAGCGACCGCTTGAGCACGGGGCGGACATCGTGCTCCATTCGATGACCAAGTACATCAATGGTCATGGCGATGCCCTTGGCGGGGCGCTTCTCGGCGACGCCCAAACGCTCCGTACGCTGCATGAAACGGGCCTGCGCTACATCACCGGCGCAGCGCTCTCGCCCATGTCAGCTTTCCTAATCCTGCGCGGTCTCAAGACGCTGACGCTGCGTATGGAACGGCACAGCGCCACAGCCCTTGCGGTGGCTCGGGCGCTGGAAGCGCACCCGGCGGTGGCATTTGTGAGTTATCCGTTCCTCGACTCGCACCCTGATCAGGTGACGGCGCGAAAACAGATGTCCAACGGATCGGGCATGTTGGCCTTTGGCCTCCACGCTGGATACGAAGGAGCGCGCCGGATGATGGACCGGCTCAACCTGATCATTCGCGCCGTCAGCCTCGGCGATGCCGACAGCCTCATCTATCATCCAGCAAGCCTCACCCGTGCTCGGCAGCCGATCCGCAAGGATGCCCATTTGGCCGATGGAGTCGGCGAGGATCTCATGCGTCTCTCGGTGGGGCTTGAAGACGCTGATGACCTGATCGCCGATCTGCGGCGGGCTTTGGACGTCTTGTAATGACCTGGCGTGCGGCCACCTCTGCGCTCACACATAGATCTGGAGCCTTGCCATGGCATTCCTGAGCGGTCTTTCCGCGTTCCCCATCACCCCGACCAATCGTGACGGCCGCGTCGATAGCGTTGCCTTGCGCAGGCTGATTGCTCGGCTTGGCATTGCTCAGGTCGATTCCATCGGTCTTCTCGGCAGCACCGGCACATACATCTATCTGTCGCGCGAGCAACGGCGGCGGGCGCTCTCCGAGACCTTGGACCAAACGGCGGGGCAAATGCCGGTCGTGGTGGGTGTGGGCGCGCTGCGCACCGATGAAGCCGTGGGGCTCGCGCAAGACGCCAAGGCCCTTGGAGCAGCTGCGGGTTTGCTTGCCGCCGCCTCCTACACCCCGCTTACTGATGACGAGGTGTTCGATCATTTCTCCACTGTGGCGCGCGAAAGTGGCCTGCCGATCGTCGTCTACGACAATCCAGGAACGACGCATTTCCATTTCAGTCCACCCCTTGTCAGCCGCCTGGCAAAGGTGGCTGGGATTGTCGCCATCAAGAATCCGACAGACAAAAGCGATGCGATCAAGAACCACCTGACCGCCCAGAGGCGCACACTGCCGGAAGGGTTCTCGATTGGTTACAGCGGCGACTGGAACGCCGCCGAGGCCATGATCGCCGGCGCCGACACATGGTACAGCGTCCTCGCGGGCATCCTGCCCGAGGTCTGCATGACGATCGTCACAGCGGCGCAACAGGGCGATGCGGCCGAAGCGCGACGGATCAATGCCGCGCTGGTCCCGATCTGGAGCCTCTTCAAGGAGTTCTCGAGCCTTCGCGTCGTCTATGCACTCGCTGAATTGCTCGACGTTTGCAGTGCCGAACCCCCGCGTCCCATCCTGCCTCTGCCCCCAGCAGCGAAGCGCCAGATCGCCGCCGCGTTGAAAGGTTTGCCATCGGATGCCAGCCGGTGAACAGCAAACCCCGTTCGGCAAGTGAAAGGTATTTACCCGCTCATTTCGAGAACTGATCGAAAACAACGCACTCGGCGTGCTGATAGCCATGGCTGGAGCGGTCTCGACGCCAATCACACCCCCTTCGAACTCGACAATCGACTGCGGAGGTACAGACTGCGCAGGGCACTCCGCCCATGCCGCACCGTTCGCCTTCAAACTAGGAATCGGTGGTTTATCCATTGGAATGGCATCGAGCCGGCGCTTTACTTCCGGCCCGGTGCGCGCATTGAAGCCGGTGCCAATGCCGCCGGCGAACACCAGATTTCCGTCCTCGACATTCGCCAGAGCACGCTTCCCGACCGCCGTAACTGTTGCCGGGTTCGCAGCCGATGACGATGAACTCATCACTCAGCACGCATTTTGTCTCACCCATTCTTGGCGCCGGCCGGATCGATATGGACTGACACGCAGCTTGGAGACGATGCCCTCGAGGCCGAACTGGGAGACTTGCGCGAGAATGTCGCTGCCGCCGCTGATCTCGTCGCTCAGAACGATGCCGTTTGGCGGCGTCTCAGCAGGTTAACTAGCGCTTTGCGCCGATCGACAGTGGCCGATCGCGAAGACCCTCGCCGTCGATCTTGAGCAGGTCGAAGCCGGCAAGCACGGTCCTGACGTCTCCCGCCGCGGCCAAGAGCCCGCTGAAGACTGGGAATGCGCGACAAGCCTTCTGGTCAGCGACGAACGCCTCACCGTCTATTATCGCGTCCGAGGCGCCGAGCTCGGCCACCGCCCGGGACGATAGCCGGAAACCTGAGGGTCCAGTCGTGGAGGTTGCGGGTCGAGGTAGGCCCCCATCGATAGTAGTCCCATTTCATTTCGTGTAGCCAATCAGGGCCCTGCCGGACGCGGCCGACCAGCGGTCGATGTTCGCGACGACCCGAATGTCCAGTCTCGTGTAACCCAGCCTAAAGCGGCCTGTCCGCCCAAAAAATGACATTCAGTTGCCTCCAGCCTTTCGACACGACCCACTTCACGATCTCGTAACTCGCCAACCTAGCGGCTTGTTGCTTGAGCTGCGCGTTCCTACGGTGTGGTCGCTAGGCCTCAGCAACAAGAGCTCGGTTGCCAGGCGGGCGGAGGCTCAACGAGATAGCCAGCTCAGGACAAGGAGAGCAAGCAATGGTCGCTTTTACCCTCAATGGCGAGGCGCGAACACTCGACGTCGATCCAGAGATGCCGCTGCTCTGGGCGGTCCGTGACGTCATCGGACTCACGGGAACGAAATTCGGTTGCGGGCTTGCCCAGTGCGGCGCTTGCACGGTTCACGTTAACGGCATGCCGACGCGCTCGTGCCAGACCGCAGTCGGCGACATCGAAGGAGCCTCGATCACCACCATTGAGGGTGTGTCGGGCAAGATAGGCGAAACGGTCCAGGCCGTGTGGGCCGAGTTCGACGTACCTCAATGCGGCTATTGCCAGTCTGGCCAGATCATGTCGGCCGTGGCCCTCCTTACAGAAACGCCTAAGCCGACGGACGATGATATTGATTCGGCGATGAGCGGCAACCTCTGCCGCTGCGCCACCTATCATCGCATCCGCGCGGCCATCCACGAGACCGCCAACCGGCTGGAGACTTGAGGCATGTCGCAGTTTCTCTCGAAGCATACTGCCGTGCGGCCCACGCGCCGCTGGTTCCTCGTCGGCGCGGGCGTCACCACCGGCGGCCTCGCAGTGGGCTACCGGCCAGTGCTGGCCGCGCCCGACATCGCACAAACGACCCCTGCAAAGGTTCAGGCGAACCCCTTCCAGACCTATGTCGAGATCACAAAGGAGAACCGAATCATCATCCACTCCTCGCAGTTCGAGATGGGACAAGGCTCCTATTTCGGCATCGCCACCCTGGTTATGGAAGAGCTCGACGGCGACTGGGCGCAGGTGGACGTGGTCGGCGGATATGGCAATACCGCGTTCTACGGCAATCTCGCCTGGGGCGGGGCCGCACAGGCAACTGGTGGCTCCACGTCGATGGGCTCGTCGTGGGAACGCTACCGCAAGGCGGGTGCTGCCGCACGGGCCTTGCTGGTGGCGGCCGCGGCGCAGCGGTGGGACGTGCCAGCCGGCGAGATCAAAGTCGCTTCCGGGGTCGTGTCGCACGCCTCAGGGATGCAGGCGCGCTACGGTGACCTGGCTGAAGCCGCAGCGGGAATGCCGGTTCCCGACGACGTGCCGCTAAAGCCGCGCGACAAGTGGGCCCAGATCGGATCGGACAGCCTCAAGCGCTACGATTCCGCCGGCAAGACCAACGGCGCGCAGACCTACACGATCGACCTCATGATGGAGGGACTCCAGACGGCCGTTATGATCCATCCGCCGAAGTTCGGCGCCGAGATCGAGAGCTTCGACGCAACCAAGGCCAAGGCACTCGACGGCATTGTCGATGTCGTCCAGACGCCGCGAGGCATTGCCGTGGTTGGCAGGGACACCTGGACGGCGCTGAAGGGCCGCGACCTCGTGGAGGTGACCTGGAACGAGGAGAAGGCCGAAGAGCGCGGCACGGCCGAGATCATGGCCGAATACAACAAGGCAGCAGACGATCTGGGCGCGGCCACCGCGCGCGACGACGGTAACACTCCCGCAGCGTTCGCCAGTGCTGAGAAAATCATCGAGGGGCACTACGAATTCCCCTATCTTGTCCATGCTTCGATCGAGCCACTCAACGCGGCCGCCCGAATCAACGAAGACGGCACCATCGACGTCTGGGGCGGACACCAGATGCCCGACCTTTATCAGGCGGCTGCCGCTCAGGTAGGCGGCACCACGCCGGACAAGGTGAGGCTGCACGTGATGAAGACCGGCGGCAGTTTCGGCCGCCGCGCGGTCTTGGATGCAGATGTCATTATCGAAGCTGTTTCCACAGCGCGTGCACTGGGACGCGGCAAGCCAGTGAAGGTGCAGTGGACCCGCGAGAATGACATGCGGGGTGGGCGGTACCGGCCGGCCTATGTGCACGCAGTCAAGGCGGGGCTCGACAAGAAAGGCAATGTCGTCGCTCTCCATGACCACATCGTGGGCCAATCGGTCTTGGGCGGTTCGACCTCTGCGGCGATGATCAAGAACGGCATCGATCCAACCTCCGTAGAGGGCGCCACCAACCTGCCCTATGCGATCCCGAACCTGAAGGTCCAGCTGACCACCACGGACGTGAACATCCCGGTGCTGTGGTGGCGTTCGGTAGGCTCCACCCACACCGCTTACGCGGTGGAAACCCTGATCGATGAGCTCGCCGCCGCTGCGAACCGTGATCCGGTCGACTTCCGCTTGTCAATGCTCGGTCACCATCCACGGCATGCCGCCGTGCTTAAAGTGGCTGCTGAGAAGGCAGGCTGGGACAAGCCTCTGCCGGAAGGCCGTTTCCGCGGCGTGGCCCTGCATGAAAGCCTCTCGACCTATGTCGCCGATGTGGTGGAGATCACCCTCAATGATGAAAATGGTTTCAAGGTCGACCGCGTCGTCTGCGCGGTAGATTGCGGCACCGCGATAAATCCTGACCAGATTCGCGCTCAGATGGAGGGCGGTATCGGATTCGGGCTAGGTGCGATCCTCCAGGAGGAGCTGACCCTGAAGGGCGGTGTCGTAGACCAAGAGAACTACGATACCTATACACCGCTCAGGATCGAGCAGATGCCGCGAGTCGAGGTGCACATTGTGCCGTCCGAGGAGCCGCCCACGGGAGTTGGTGAGCCAGGTGTGCCGCCGATCGGCCCGGCCGTCGCCAACGCGCTACGGGCGGCGACGGGCAAGACTATCCGCAAGCTGCCGATTATAAAGAACATGTCAGGAATGACACCATGAAACAGCCGCGATGAAGATCGCGCCGTTTTCGAACGCCTCCTGACAGGCGCTCATTTCCATTGGTCAAATTCCGGCGGCTGCCCGCTCCAATATCCGGTTTGGAGACGGCACCCCGTGTTCTGAACGACCACAGACGGGCCTTGGCGCCGGTTCCACTGAAGAACCGCTTTCGAGACGCAAATGCGTCCACTCCATGAAGAGCACAACCGTATAGCACCAGGAAGGCTAGCTACCTCCATCGCTTCGGAGACCCAGGAACCCTCAGAAAACCGAACCTCCCGAGCTCAGAGGCGCTCGTGATCACAATCGCGCTGGTGCGTGGATCATTGTTCAAGGGTTTGTCAATAGGCAGGCGAGATGGCCGATCGACATGATCTTCGCCCGATGCCCTACAAACACAATGCCAGCCGCTGTCACGGAGTCGCGAAGACGAAGGCAATGAGGGTCGACGCCGATACTCATCGTTTGGTTGACAGAGCGCTTGGAATGCCATGCGCTTCACATCGGAGTAGCCATCCGGGAAGCCTGAAGCGCTTTGAAAACGCATGTGCTGCGGCTGTTATTCATAGCGTGGATGACTTTGATCAAAACAATCGATTTCATCACTCTTCCGGAATCGTGCATGGACAAAAAAGAGCCTCACGCACCAATCACACCCTGCTCTATCGCGTGACGAAAGCTGCCTTAGGAACAATCCAAAGGAGAAAATCTTCGATGCGCCCTGACGTGCAGTGGAGGTCGTGCCGAGAAAGTGAGTTGCAACTGGCCGACAATGTCGGGCGGTGCGACCATGGTCGCTTCGGAGAATGAAATCGGGCCAGTCCACGGGGGCGGTACTGTTATTCGTCGACGGCCGCCCTTCCCAAGACAGGCGGCATCGCAAGTTGGTTCTGCCGATGAAAACAACATCGCCGGATACATGTCAGCAGCCGCTCAGGATTGGATGATCCAGCCAAGCTCTCGGCGTGATGGCACCGTAGGCGTCACAGTCGAAGCATCTCATTGATCGTTTATGAGGCTTTCTTCGATGCCGCTGATGCCTGACGGGCGGTCGCAGCTGCAGGCGACAACACGGCCTATTTAGTTGGAAACAGTCGAGGTAAGCCAATTTGGCTTCCCGTTACTATCTGGAGAAAGAAATGCTGTGCCTAGGAATCAGCGGCGGACTTGACCAAGTCCATGAAAACCGATTCGAGCGTCCGAACGCCTTTATGCACGATGGCGCCGCGGTGCTCGTCCGAGACGGAAAGGTGATAGCCGCCGTAGAAGAGGAACGCCTCAATCGAATCAAGCACTCGAACAAGCTGCCAAGTGGTTCGATTCAATACTGTCTCTCGACGGCCGGGGTTCAGCTCAGCGACATCGATCGTGTCGCGGTCTACGCCAGCGAGCCCTATGCCAACGCCATGCTTGAAGGTATGTCCGCTTCCCAACCGGACATTCTCTCCACTCCGTTGGATGCTAAAATGTTGGTGCAGAACCTGTTAGCGCGTGAGTTCGGCACTAAGTTGGACAGTTCGCGTATTTCATTCGTAGGTCATCATCAGGCGCACGCCGTGAGCGCCTTTGCAATGTCGGGCTTCGAACAAAGTCTCATTCTAGCGATTGATGGCTGTGGTGATTTCCTGTCGGGCCTTGTGGCGATAGGGTCTGGCACAGAAATTACGCAAATCGAGGCTTTCCCGGAGGACAATTCTCTTGGGCTGTTTTATCTCGAGACGATCCGCTGTCTCGGCTACGGCATGTTCGACGAGTATAAGGTAATGGGACTCGCGCCCTATGGCGACCCCGCTCCCTATCGCGAGCTCTTCGAGCAGTTCTACGAGCTCTCCGCCAACGGTGGCTACCGTGTTCACCTCGACCGCATCGGTCCGGCGTTGCTCCGCAACATCGAGATCAGGCGAAAGGGAATGCCTTTCACCCAGCAGCATCGAGATGTGAGTGCGTCACTGCAGGAAGCGCTTGAGCGGATCGTGTTCCACATTCTCCGGCACCACCGTGAGGCCACCGGCATGAAGCGGTTGTGTCTGGCGGGAGGGGTAGCCCACAACTGCACGATGAACGGCAAGCTGCTGTATTCAGGGCTTTTCGAAGACATCTTCGTGCAACCCGCGTCTCACGACGCTGGCTGCGCATTGGGAGCTGCGCTGATAGTCTCTAACGAGATGGGCCGCCCCGCGCCGCGTGAGCGACTGCAGGAGGTCTATTGGGGTCCTGATCTCGGGAGCGACCGCGCCGTGGAACAGGAACTGAATGCATGGTCCGGACATCTCGAGGTTGAACGCTCTTATGACGTAGCGAGCAGTGCAGCCCACTGGATCACCAACGGCGCCGTGATCGGCTGGGTGCAGGGTCGTTCGGAGTTTGGGCCACGTGCGCTGGGCAACCGCAGCATTCTTGCCGACCCTCGGCCCGCTGCAAACAAGGACCGGATCAATGCCATGGTCAAGAAGCGCGAAGGCTATAGGCCTTTCGCACCATCTGTGCTGGAAGAGGATGCGAGCGAATTTTTCGACCTCCCGGACGGTAAACACGAATTTCCATTCATGAATTTCGTCGTTCGCGTGCGTGACTCAAAGCGCGCCTTGTTGGGTGCCATTACGCACGTCGACGGTACGGCTCGGCTGCAAACAGTATCGCGCGATGCCAACCCCGCTTACTGGGAGGTCATCAATGCGTTCAAGAAGCGGACAGGCACTCCAATTCTGCTCAATACGTCCTTTAACAACAATGCTGAACCGATCGTGGATACGGTTGCAGACGCGATTGCCACATTTTTGACGACAGAGCTGGATGGACTTGTGGTCGGGCCCTTCCTGGTAAAAAAACGGGCTGCAACGCTGCAGGATTGGACTGCGCTTTCGATTTCATTGCCTCCCTCAGTCTCCCTCCATCAAACCCGTGCTTACACAGCGCGAGATCATCAGGAGACTGTCTGCGAGATTATTCCGAACCACTCCAGCATTGACAGTGTGCGAATTTCAAACGACCTGTTTAATCTGCTGATGCGGATTGAGGGCGAAGCCGTGTTAAGCGATCACCTCAATATAATTGCGCCGGATCAGGCTGAGCATGAAGCTCTGATGGAGGACCTGCGAAGACTGTGGGAGCAGCGCCTGGTTCGGCTGCATCCCTCACAAGCTGCTCGGATGGATCATGGGTCCGATCAAACGCCGGACCAGCCTAATAGGCTATCAATGTGATAGAGATGCCGCTCAAGCTCGGCCTCAATAGTGTTCATCGACCCCGCCTGCGAGCTCACCGCTGTGATTAGGGGGGTCGAGGTCGCCCTGGTCAGTATGCTTAGGAATGCTGAATGGGTCGTGTGCTTGCTGTGAGTTTTCGGGAGGTTGTCCATTCAGACCGAACCGGGGAGACTGGGTTGGAAAGGCGGGTCTGGCCTCGATATTGACCGGACTTCTGTGTCGAGAGGTCCAGCCCGCAGAACTTTAAAAACTGGCGATGATGACCTAAGCGGCGAGGATCGCCGACTTCGGCAATGACGGTCAATGCCTTGATCGGTCCGATGCCCGGGATTTGTCGCAGGAGCTGATAATCCTGGCTGTGCCGCAGCAGATCGTCGGCCTGTGCTTCGATCTCATTGCGTTGCCGGATCAGGCTGCGTGCTTCGTCAATGACCATCCGGAACATGCGAACGGCAGGCGCATCAAGTGGCAGCGGCAATCCGATCGATGGGCGCGCCGTCTCGAACATCCATCAGAATCTCGTCTTGCTGACCTTGCGGCCGACGACATCCCAAGCTGCTGCCACAAACTCCTCCTTCGTCAGCGCCGTGATGCTTGCTGGGGTCGAAAAGGCATCGAGGAAGGCAAAGAACCGATCGCTGCGGCTGTTCCCCCGGAAGCGATCGATCTCGGGAAAATACAGCGGCAGGTAGTTGTCAGGATGCGGTGCTGGATCTCGGTCTCGGCCCTGGCGATCGCTTCATGTGTCTTCGACAGTTCCTGCACGTCGTTGATGCCGGCTCGCAGCGGATCATGGTAGACCTGCGTCGCCTGGATCCTGAGCATGTGTAGGATCACCTGGGCATCGATCTTCTTGCCGAATATGACGCCGAAGGCGTTAAGAAGCCCAGGCATCTGTTCTCGATTTTGCCTACTAGGCTGACGAGAAGGTCGCGTGCCGACAGCAGCACCCGCACGACACAGGTGCCGTGGCTCTTGGTGCGAACCTGCTTAAACCATCCGGCCGTCCGATCTGGCAAGGCCCGCCGCTCGTGGGGGCCCGATTTGTCCGGCATCATCGAGAGGGCGGCGCTTGACACGATCGGAAGTCCGCGCTTCGTTAACTCGTTCCAGAGCCAGACCGCAAGCGGTCACGGCTCCATGCCGATCCGCTCCGTCTCCGCAGTTCCACAGTCCCGCCCGCATCTCCCGGTCGGGCCCGGGTAGCCATTGCGCTGCAAGGCGGGTCTGATCGCTACGGCGGCGCCCGCCACCATCTCCATCATCGGTTCGGCGACATAGCCAATCATCTCCCGTAAGAGAAGTGCTTTCAGGCAAGTTCCGCAGGTTCAAGGAGATCGTTGACGGCGCCGCCACTTGGGAGCTGCGTCGAGTGCATGGTCGAGCTTGCCGCCCAAGGTACGTGGCTTCGAAACGCGTGGAATGCGCCTCATTCAAGACCGGTAGCGGATGGTCGCCGACATACAACGGGGCGCAGGCGACTGAAACGAACCCGTCGGCCGCTACGGAGCAATCCTGCCGCCTGACCAGGCGCGTGGGAAAGTATCACAACGGTGACCACAGCGTCGCTTGAGGCCGTCAAAAGCTATTGCCGTGCGTCAAGGCGGGCTAGGTGACCCGTCGGAAGCCGGCACCAGCGGCTTTGTCGGGACAAGACACATGCTATTGGGATTTGGCCGCCGCAGCCGCGAGCATCGCTTCTCCCATCGCAATGGCCCCTTGGGCACGCAGCATTTCACCAGGGTTCTGAATGTCGCGCACCTCTTTGTTCTGGCTGAGTTTTGATTTTCCAACCAGGCCGGTGATCTCGATCTCCAGGGCGACGATTGCCTTGACCATCGTGTCGATGAAGTCCCTCGGCGCGTCGCCCATCTTCCATGGGACCGGCTGGGAGGTTTCTTGCATATGAGTGAGCTTCGCCACGTTGCGGCGCACATACCGCTCATCATCCCGGACAGTGATGCGTCCGTGGGCATGGACGACGAGATAGTTCCACGTCGGCACCTGCTTGTGGAATTCATGCTTGCTTGGATACCAGTTCGGCGAGATGTAAGCGTCGGCCGCACGGAAGATTACGAGAACCTCATCGCCATTGGCGACTTCCTCCCAGACTGGATTCTTGCGGGCAACATGGCAATTGAGGACGCCCTTGTCTCCCTTCGAGCGGTCGAGCTCAAAGGGGACGTGGTTCGCGTCGAGGATGCCTTTGCTGTGGGTGACCAGGATACCGAGCGGGTGTCTCTCGATAAGCTCGAACAGGGCGTTCTGATCGGGGACGGCAAAATGTGGCGGAACGTACAACGCTAAATCTCCTGTCGTGAATGGCGGCTGTTAGTGATCGGCGAAATCTTACGGAACGGGCCCCTGAATCTTCGCTGCCGTCGACGAGTGCCCCGGATCTCGGTGTCCACTACGCTCAAGCACCGCCATCGTGAAGTGGGCGGGCACATCAGATGCCGCCGCATATGAGTGCGGTTGGTCAGTGACAAGCCGCGCACTCTCGCCTTCGCTTAATATTACCACATGGGCACCTACCACAACGCTCAGGGCACCCTGACTGACCGAGATCAGCTCGCGCGTATCCGGACTATGAGCGTCCGCGGAAAACACGTCGCCCGGCATAATGACCCAGCTCCACAATTCGAACATCGTGCGCCCCGAGGTCGATGAATGAAGTTGTGCAAAGCTTCCCTTGGCGCTTGTCCAAAGTGTCCTTGTCTCTGTCCGCTCAATAGGAAGGCGAACTGTGGAAGCCTCGTCATTCAGCAAATCGGCCACGGAGAGCGAAAACGCCGCCGCCAGTCGGCAAAGTATGCCGATACTAGGGTTCGCCTTGCCTTGCTCCAGCGAGACGACGGTTCCTTTGGACAAGCCGCTCAGTTTTGCCAGTCGATCCAGGGTCAGATTTTGGTCGCGCCTCAAGTCTCGGATTCGAACCGCTATAGCTTTGCCAAGCACCTGCTCGGAACCCATCGCTGTCGTAACATCGGTCATTATATTGACTTAGGACCTCGGCTCACCTATTGTGGTCAGTATAATGACCAGGCCGAAATTGCAACTGCCCGTTAGGAAGGAAATGACCGATGCGTTTTGAGACGAAGGCGATCCACTGCGGCCGAGGGGTCGACGAGTCCACGGGGGCCGTATCCATGCCGCTGCACACCAGCACGACGTTCGAACGCGGTGTCAACGGGTCATTTCCGTCCGGCTTCGAATACACAAGGGATGGAAATCCTACACGCAATGCGTTCGAGGCGGCCATGGCGATGCTTGAGGGAGGGGAAGACGGCATCGCCTTCGCTTCAGGCATGGCCGCAATCGCTGCAGTTTTCGAGAGCCATCCGTCGGCGGGTCGGATCGTTCTGCCGGATGACATGTATTTCGGCATTCGTTCGCTGATCGAAGAGACCGACATTGGGTCTCGCTTCGACTTTGCCCCAGTCGACATGCGCGATTTGGACGCTTTGCGCGCCGCGGTGACATCGAAGCGGACTGGCCTCGTCTGGATCGAGACGCCGTCAAACCCGATGATCCGCGTTGTCGACATTGCGGCCATCTGCGCAATCGCGCACGAGGCCGGTGCCTTGGCGGTGGTGGACAACACCTGGGCCACCCCAGTGCTTCAACTGCCACTCGAAATCGGGGCAGACGCGGTAATGCACTCGGCGACAAAGTACATTGGCGGCCACTCGGATTTGATGGCCGGAGTAGTCATTGTCCCAAACGCGTCACCCCTCGGTCGCCCATTGCGGATGGTCCAGAAACACAAGGGCAGCGTTGCAGCGCCCTTCGACTGTTGGCTGGCGTTGCGGGGCCTGCAGACATTGCCGGTCCGCATGCGCGCCCATTGCGAAGGCGCCCAGAAAGTGGCCGAGGCCCTGGCGTCTCATCCGCGCGTCGAAAAAGTGCTCTTTCCTGGTCTGCAAACTGATCCGGGACACGATCTTGCTACGCGGCAAATGAGCCATTACGGAGCGATGCTATCCTTTGTCGTCGAGGGCGGAGCCGATGCTGCAATGGCCGTGGCCGGCCGCCTGAAGATTGTTGTCCGGGCGACAAGCCTTGGCGGGACGCATTCTCTGATAGAGCATCGCGCATCCGTTGAAGGTGCGAAGTCCAAAGCGCCAGGCGGATTGCTGCGAATTTCTGTAGGGCTTGAACATCCTCAGGACATTATCGATGACCTGATGCAGGCCCTAGGCGAAACCTGCAAAGCGGGAGTCCAATGACGCGTGCAAGAACTCTGGCGCCGCTTTATGTGGCTGCTGGCGCAGCCGACGATCGGCAGAACAATGTTCCTGCTGAGCAGAACGCACGTCCTCTGGTGAACCGCTATCGCCGTGTCGCATCGTCTCGGGCGCGTGGTCGCATGGGTGATGAACGTCTTCGGGTTTCTGGACGATGGCCACGCGCTCGACCGGAAGCGGAAATACCAAGATTTGCCGTTGACCTACTGCTGCTCGACCTCGTCGGAGATCGCGTTCAACAGATGGGATGGATGTGCTGGCACTACGGCAGTTTGACAAGCCGGCCATCGGGGCGCTAGCACCGTCCAAAGCCAAGAGTCGCAGGGCAGAACCGACCGCACCAAGCGGGCTGCGGGACCCATCAGCTAACGGCCAGGTTGGTACCTCAACGCGCATCAGCACCGTGGATGCGACATTGTCCTTGTTGCGAGCGCGATCTCGGAACTTCGTTGTGACGCAGTCTGTGCAGAGAGCGCACCGCTGGTAAGCAAAATGAGCGGAAGAACGACACCCAGTGGAGGTGAAGAAGTGATGCGGCGTCAAGATCCTCCGCGCTTTGCGGCAAACACACTGATCCCTCTTCACAACCCGGTCTTTCGTTCTATCTGGACAGCCACGCAGATATCCAGCCTTGGCTGGCTGGTGCAGAGCGTGGCTATAAGCTGGCTCATGGCCACGATTTCAGCCTCCGATCTGATGGTTGCGCTCGTACAGGCTGCATCGACACTGCCCGCGTTCTTCTTGTCGATCCTTGCTGGAGCCATTGCAGACAGCTTCAGCCGCCGTGGCGTGATGCTTGCCGGACACTGCCTGATCGCACTGGCATCCACGGCGCTGGCACTCTCTGTGGGACTGGGCTTTGCTAGTCCATGGCTAATCCTGGGACTGAGTTTCTTGGCCGGATGCGGCTTTGCCTTGAACGATCCAGCCTGGCACGCCTCGGTCGGCGATATCCTGGAAAAGCGCGACATACCCGCTGCAGTGACGCTGATGTCGGTGGGGTACAACGTGGTTCGCAGCATAGGACCGGCGCTGGGCGGTGTAATCTTAGCTTTGCTGGGCCCCCTTACGGCTTTCGCCCTCGCTGCGCTAAGTGACCTGGTCCCGTTGAGCGCTGTTCTGCGCTCACAATGGCAAGTTCGCTCTTCGCCTCTTCCGCGCGAGCGGATGACTACGGCCATTCATGATGGCATGCGATTCACGGCGATATCCTCAGAGATCAGAGTGGCGATCGTGCGTGCAACCCTGTTCGGGCTATCAAGCATCTCGATCCTTGCTTTGCTCCCCCTCCTGGTTCGCGACCAGCTGGCGGGAGGGCCAATTGTGTACGGCGTGCTATTGGCCGGCTTCGGCACAGGCGCCTTCATCGCCGGCATTGGCAGCAGCTACTTGAGACGCATCACGTCCCAGAACCGATTGATCACGCTCGCATCCGTTGCTTGCGCAACGTGCTGCCTTTTGATGGCCCTCACATCGTCGGTGGCTGTGGCGGCGATCGCGCTTGCAATCGGTGGCGCTGGCTGGGTTGTCACCTGGACCGGAACCGACGTGTGTGTGCAGTTGGCAAGCCCAAGGTGGGTCGTTGGTCGCACCCTGTCCATCTATTACGCCCTGACCTACGGCGGCATGGCAGCGGGTAGCTGGATCTGGGGTGCTGTCGCGCAGTACTATTCGCTGACGTGGGCTTTGGAAGGTGCTGCAGCGGCACTGTTGCTGGTCGCGGCTGTGGGAAAGCTATTGCCGGTGCGGCTATGGGAGGAATCGGATCAAGCGGCCGTCGACTTCAGGCCACCAGAACTGGCCCTCCCTTTGAAGCCCAGGAGCGGTCCGATCGTGATCAAGATGGAGTACTCGATACTCGAGGAGAGTATCGATGAATTTCTGAGCTGCATGCGCGAAAGGCGGCGCGTTCAGAGCCGCGCCGGTGCGCGGGACTGGACCCTCCAGCGCGACCTTCAGAAGTCGACGCTTTGGACCGAGACATTCCGCACGCCGACATGGACGGACTATCTTCGTCTAAACCATCGGCTAACGGTGAATGACAGGGAGGTAGGCGAGCGCCTTGCCGCTCTGCACATGGGTGATTCTCCGCCTCGCATCTCACTTTCCATCGAGCGGTCGACAAGCCCCGCCTCCGACAGCCAAGTCCAGCCTGTGCCTTTTGTATCGCGCCCGTGAGAAAACCAAGGCTTGTCTGGGCTTGGACACGGAACGAGCTACTCCTTAATGCAGAACACTGACTCTCCGCCAAATGAATGCTGCGAGCAAGCAGCAGGCGGAGGAACTCCGTCTGGGCTGAGTATGTGTTTCAACGCGGACAAATAAATTGTAGCCAGTTCACGAAACGCCGGGCCCGCTCCTCTGGCGTCCGATCGTCCAGGAAATCCCCTCGGCGCGCACCACGCCAGACACCTCCTTACCGATATGATGCTCAAGCACCGGCCGCCAAGGCACCAGCGTGAACTCGCGCGATTCCTCGATGACACCGTATTTTCCGCCGGCGAGCTCGACGCAGCGGCGCAGCGTTCCGTCTATTCGATTGCCATGCTGCGCTTCAGAATACGAGAGCCCGAGTTCGTCCGAGAGCTGACTGGCAACACGGTTCAGCTCTCGTTGGCGCAGCATTGAAAGCATGTTGGCGCGATAGATGACCCGATCCTGCGCATCATGGGCAAGACCTTGCGCGATCAGCCACTGCTGTCGGCGGGCCTGGACCTGACGTACTTCGCGACCGAAGCCAGAGTCGCGCAAGGACTCAGGGTGGGCTGATACCAGCTCCTGGTCGATCCAGGTGGCGCCGTCGAAGCCTACTTGGCTCTCCAGCGGCATTGATGAGAGCTTGTCAACGACAACAGGCTGGGCCCTCGCTCGCTGACGCTCGTAATCCGCGACGCGGTTGAGATGGTCGGGCGCGACTGTCCATGTGCCGTCCGGCTCGCGCTCGACGCCACCGGTCGCACGGCGGATCGCCTCCAGTCGCCGCACGTGCGTTTCGGCAAAGCGTTCGGTGGCCGAGTGGTCATGCTTGAGATGTATATCGATGCTGTAGCGCCCGTCGTTGACCGTGGCGATGCCGGCAATTGTGCGGTCGACTTTTCTTGGCCCGGTGTCCCTCGGCCTGACCCGCACTATGCAGCCCTCTGGTGTCGGTTGGGTGGCCTCGCCTTTGCCGATATCGAAATAGTGGCTTTTGCCGTCCACGCCGTCGACGACGAGGTAATGGCGGTCAGTCATTTCGTCGGCCAGCCCGCGCCCGACGACACGTCCGACCACGGTTTGAGCCGACCCGTCGCATCGATCGTGGATAAGATGGTCGGCGGCACTGCGGACGAGCCCCTTGCCGGTCAGCTCGCGATGGATGGTCTTGACGATGTCGCCGCGCGCGCCGATGTGGCGTAGCGTGGCTTCGAGCTCATCCTCCAGGCGCCAGCGACCGGCAGGCATCTCCTCGGCGAGGCCCATCCGCTCGAGCTTGCGCAGGCGGCCCTGGTGCAGCGTCTGGCGAAAGGTGTCTCGGCTGGCCAGTGAGACACACCCCTCATCGTCGCGCATGCGCATCAGCTGCCGGTCGATGCTGGTGAAGCGTTCCTGCTCCATCTCCTGGCGCAAGCGCTGCTCGATCTCGCGGTCGGTGCGCGGGCCAAGGTCGAGGCTAACCAGTTCGGCTGCGCGCTCGCGCAAGCCAGAGGAGATGTAGTCCCGCGCTATGACGAGGTTTTCGCCGTGATTGTCCCTGCCGCGCACGATGATGTGGGTGTGGGGATGGCCGGTGTTGAAATGGTCGACGGCCACCCAGTCTAGCCTGGTGCCGAGGTCTTCTTCCATTTGCGCCATGAGGCGACGGGTGAGCGGCTTCAGGTCATCATACTCGATACCGTCTTCAGGGGCGACGATGAAGCGGAACTGATGACGGTCACCGTTCGCGCGATCGAGAAAGGCCCTGCCGTCCGCGCGGTCATTGTCGGCAGCGTAGAGCTCGCCACGCTCGCCTTCCCGGGTGACGCCGTCGCGCTGGAGGTAGCGGAGGTGCGCACGAGCCCCGTCGACTCCCTTGCCGGCCAGCTTGACGATGCGTGCCTTGACGACTGCGCGCCGCTGCCGAAACGCCGCGTGGCGGTCGCGCGCTCTAAGAACGGCGGCAGCGGCCCCGCCGCGCCCCACCCGGCTTCCGATGAAGCGGCTGCCACGTCCGCTCCTGCCGCCTGCTCGGTTGACCGCGGCCTGCACCTGGCCAGCGTAGCGTTTGCCCGCCTTCGAGCCGCGCGAGCCAATTTTGCCGAGCTTCGGCGTGAATTCGTTATCCTGCATGCGGCCTCCGATGAACCAGCAGCAAAATCAGAAGCTTGCCCGCCACACCCTCCTGGACTCGGAGGCAACCTCCGGGGAAAACGATGTGCAGACAGACACTTCGCCGCCTCCAGGAGGCGCTGCCTTTATCTTGCCTTCCGCCGACCTGCCTCCCTGCCCCGCCCGAACCACGGTAGCCGCTGCCCTCACCTGCGATCCGGCCGGCCTGACCTTGCTCGCTCCGATCCGAGCGGCACCAGGAGTTGGCCATTCGGGCCGGTCACGGAAACACCGTTTCGGAGAAAAAACAGCGACTGCCCGGACGGGATTCCCGGCGCGCTTTTGGAACGGGATTTGCCGGTGAGCGCGTCCATATCGGCGGCCGAAATGCCCGCCGCCTTGATCTCTTCCAGATACGAAACCGTCTCGCTGGGCAGCGGTCGCCCGCGCTGCAAATGCTGCTCGTAGCGCTTCGGCCCGGCGTTATAGGCTGCAAACAGGCCTGGAAATCCGAAGCGGTCATACATGGCGCGCAGATAGGCAGTGCCTGCCAGAATGTTGTCGCGAGGGTCGTGCGGGACGGCTCCCAGGCCAAGCTCTGCGCGCAACTCCTCGTAGGTGGCTGGCATCACCTGCATGAGGCCAATGGCGCCGGCGCTCGACGTGACCGGCCGCCCATTGAGCGTCGTCTGCCCCCGGCTTTCGGCATCCATGACGGCATAAATCCAGGTCTGTGGAATGCTGAAACGCCGGCTTGCTTCGGCTACGAAGGGCTGCCATCTTGCAAGCTGCGGACTATGGGAGATGACGACCGGCTTCGTGTTGGTCGCGGCGGAACAGGAGCATGGTGCGAGACACGCCATGCTCAGCATAAGGAGGGTCACTCCGTCCATAGCGGCACGAGCCTCCCGATGATGTTTTCGGCCGGCACCGGCCCGAAATAGCGGCTGTCGAACGAGCGATCTTTATCGCTGCCGAGCAGGAAAACCTCGGCGGCGGCGAGTTTTCGGCATGCATTCCACCAAGGCAGCGGACGGTGCTGCGTGTCGGTTGCAAGCCGGCGCGCGGCTATCTCGCCGCCGATGATGATGGCGTCGCCGAAGGTGCAGACATGCTCGCCGGGCAGCGCCGCAAGGCGCTTGATCAGCGGCACGTTGCTGGGCAGATAGAAGCGTTCGGCGGCGAGATCGGCGACCGGTCTTGGTGGGCGGACGAGTACGAGATCACCACGAGCGGGCGATCCGGATGCGACGCGATAGAGGCCGACCGGCGCACTCGCCGAGGCGTTCCAGACCAGCCAGGGCGATGGTTTGCCGAAGGCGGCGAAGCCGATCAGGCCAAGGCCGATTGTGGCAACGACGATCGTCTTGCGGGCTCGAATGCGCCGCAGATGGCTGCCGATCAGACGGATGGTGGGACGCCGGCTCATGAGCGGCCTCCCTCACCGGCCGAGCCGGATTGGTGCGCGCCATCCTCGGGCGCGGTCTCCTGCGCGTGCCCCTTCGACCAGTCGTCGAGTTCGTCGATGTGATAGCGGACATAGCGGCCGTGCTTGCGGAATTGTGGGCCACCGCCTTTGAGGCGCATCTTCTCCAGCGTGCGCTGGGACAGCCCGATATAGAAGGCCGCCTGCGCGGTGTTGAGAAACGGACTGCCCTTCTTGGCGCGGGCTGCGCGTTCGTTTTCGTCGTCCATGATGATCCTCGGTTCGTTACGGGCAAGCGAGGCGAGGATCGGCGAGCGAGATCGTTTTGGGGACGGGCGAAGAGTGGGGGGCGAGTTTTCGCCGCCCCTTCGGCGGCCTCACGGGTCCTGAGAGAGGCCCTGCGCCGGTGGGCGGCGCAGGGCTTTGCGGGTCGGCCGGTCAGTCGACCGGGTTCCAGATGATGGCGTAAGTGTCGTCGTCATCCTGGCCGGCGGCGCGGCCCAGATTGGCGTAGAGCTTGCGCGGGCCAAACTCGGGGGCCGCAATCGACAGGCTCACATAGTCCTTGCCGGAGGTCTCGCCGGTGCGGATCCAGGCCGCACCCACTTCGACCCCTTGCGTCAGCACCCGGTAGTCCGGATGGGTGTCGGCGCTCTTTGCCTGATTGGGCACGATGTCGATGTCGGCGCGGACGCTGAGCGTCTTGAGCTGGCCCTTGTAGCCGCCGTTTTCCTGTTTGGTCACGTATCCGATTGCGGTCATTTTCAGTCTCCTCTTGGTGCTCGCAGGGGACCATTCCCCTGCGATGGCGGACCGTGATGGGCGCGTCCGGATCGCCGGAACCGGCACGGCCGCAGCGATAGCGGAGGACCCGAGCGGGGAGTTTTTTTGAAGCGAAGCGGCGCGAGGAAGCCGCCGCAGGCGGCGGGGAAAAAAGCTGCCGGCGAGGGTTTCGGGCCGGCCGGATCCGCCCATAGGTCGTCAAGCCAGGCGCAGGGGAATGGTCCCTGAGACACAATGGAGAGAGGGTGCGCGATCGGGGGCACAATAAGCAGGCGGCACTATGCAGGGGGCCGGCGGCGCGGGCTCTCTCGGCAACCGGATGTACAATTGGCGCCATGCGCCTGGCGCCTCAGCAAGCAATCCGGGGCGGTGCGGGGCTGCCGAATGGGGGCGAATTGGCGTTGGAATTTATCGCACGCGGCACTGGCTCGGCAAGACGATCAATCGGAGCCGGCGCGGCCCGGAGCGGCGCGCGCGTCCTTAGCGGCAGTACTCGAGAAAACGCCGCTCGGGCCCTGATCGACTATTCGCGCACGAACAGCGACTGCTTCCTTGCGCACAGATCGGCGAATAGGAAGGCCTCGCAGCTGGGTAGCTTTCGGCCGGGAATTTGATCCAGCGCGGCAGCCAGGCCTCAAGCTGAGGCGGCTTCTCGATGTTCTTGCCGCCGATCTCGGCGAGCATCGAATCGGCGATTTCCTCGTCGCGCAAGCGATCGAAACGCCATTGTCCGGTTGCCGCCATATGCCGACGACGCGCACGAATTGTCGTCGCCAAGCGCCCACCTTGCGCGCGAACATGCCGGCGGCAGCAAGGGGTCGCGATTGCCGCTGGCCACCACCGGGCAGGCCAACAGCTTGTGCCGCATTTGCCGAATGCGGCGTCAGCCTTGCAGCCGGCAAGGCTGGCAGTCACTGTCTCGTTGGCTGCGCGCTGCGACCCGGGGCGCACCTTGGCGATGCAGATCGGCATAGTTCTGCATCGGGGCGGGTGAGTCCCGGGCGCCGTCGGGAATGGGCATCTCCTCGCTATCCGGCGTCGGCTCGGTCGTGGCCAGTTGAGCATCGGGCATCGTCATGCCGCAGTCCCTTCTTGCGCCTCGCCTTCCGCATCGGCCTGAAGGCCAAGCAGGAAATCGGCGGCCTTCGAAGCGAGGCTGGCGGCACGGAAAATGGCGCGGTTGTCCTCGCGCAGCACCTTCAGCCATGAGCCGATGTAATCGGCGTGACGCACGGTCGGCTCGATGCCGAGATTGCTGCAGACGAAGGCGGCAGTGATTTCGGCGACCAATTCTTCACGCGCGTAAGCCTTGGAGCCGAAGGAGCCGGAGAGGTCGCGAGCAAGCCGCGTCGGGTGGCCGGTCCAGTGGCCAAGCTCGTGAAAGCAGGTCCGGTAATAGTCGATCTGCTGATGGAACGCCGGCTGCGGCGGCACCTGAATGTGGTCGCTGCCCGGCATGTAGAAAGCGCGATCGCCGCCGACCCTGAAATCCGCACCACTGGCGCGAATCAGCGTTTCGGCCTGCGGCGCGATCTCGCACTGAGGCAGCGGCTCGGCGGGGGCATGGAGGTGTTCCGGAAGATTGTCGCACTGCGCGACATTAAAGACGGTAAAGCGCTTCAGAAAAGGCACGGCCTGTGGTGCATCGCCCTCGTGGCGTGCGCGCTCCTTCTCGTCCTTGGGGACAAAGCGGTCGGCATGCACGATGGTCGTGCCGCGCTCGCCTTTCCTGACATTGCCGCCCAGGGCAAGCGCCTGCCGGAAGGTCAGCCAATTCTGGCTGGGATAGCTGCGCTCGATGACGGCGCCCCACAGGATGAGGATATTGATGCCGGAATAGCTGCGCCCCGTGGACGCATTCCTCGGCAGGCCGAGGCCTGCTTTTGCGCTGCCCCATGGCTTGACCCATGGCACGGTACCGCGCTCCAGCTCGGCAATGATGCGGTCGGTGATCTCCT
>NZ_JAMYTM010000047.1:0-42678 GCF_040322475.1 Mesorhizobium sp. M0140
CGCCAAGCCAAGGTCCGGGCGGCCGCCCGGACCTTGGCTCAATCGCTCTAATCCCACGAAATCTCTCTCGTGTAGATACAAGGTGCCTCGCGTAGCGAGGCGGAGCGGGGGCAGCGCCGACGTTCGGCGATTAGTCGCCACCCTCATTCTGATGCAAAAATGCCGATTGCGGTGCTTGCGCAGCCACCGCCGAACAGGCCAGTTTGCGCCTGCAGAATCGGTGAGAGCGCAATGACCATCCAGACCATCAAGGCCCGAGGAATTTCGGTTTCGCTCGACCTCACGGTCGGCCACATCGCCGACATGGTCGTCGAGGGTGGTGGGCGGCAGCTGAAGCCGCTGCACCGCGCGCCCTGGGTCGATGCGAATGAGACGCTGCCGGACAATTTGCCGGAAGGTACGGTTCGGCTGTCCGGCGATTTTCTCTGCGCGCCGTTTTCGCGCAGCGATGTCGAGGAAGCGCCGCTGCATGGCTGGCCGGCCAACAGCGCCTGGGACATCGCCGAAAGTGCCGCGACGGATGATGGCTGGCGCGCGGTCTACCGCCTGCGGCACAAGGTGATGGGTGCCAGCGTCGACAAGATCCTGACGCTGCGCGACGGCCATCCCTTCCTCTACCAGGAGCATGCGTTTTCCGGCGGCCATGGTGCCATCTCGGTCGCGCATCACCCGATGACGGCGATGACGGGCGGCGGCAGGCTGGCCTTTTCGCCGAAGCGGTTTGCGGCGACGCTGGACGACCCGCTGGAGCCGGATCCCGCGCGCGGCCGCTTCCTGCTGGCCTATCCGGCACGATCCGCCGATCTCAGCCAATTCCCCGCCGCCGGCGGCGGTACGCTCGACCTGACGGAATACCGCATGGACGACCGCCGCGAGGATTTCCTCACGCTGGTCGAGGCGGATCATGGCGGGCCGGGCTGGACCGCGCTTGCACGAGAGGCCGAAGACGATCTGGTGCTGGTGCTGAAGAACCCGGCCGAACTGCCGATCACCATGCTGTGGCTCAGTAATGGCGGGCGCGACTACGCGCCCTGGAGCGGTCGCCACCTGGGCGTGCTCGGCATCGAGGATGGCCGCGCCGCCGTCGGCCATGCCGCCTCGATCGGCGACAACTGGCTGAAGCGCGAAGGGGTCGCGACCGCCTTTGCACTGGGCGAAGGCCAAAGCGTGTCCTTTCGCCATGTCATCGGCGCCATTCCGCTGGCCGGCGGCGAGCCGCCACAGGCGATCACGACGGCGGATGGCCGCATACGACTGGTGACGGGTGGCGCGACGCGGGAGGTTCCCTTCGACAGCGATTTCCTGCGCATTGGCCAGCCTGCGCCCGCTTGATGGGATTGCGCGGCCGCAGGGTTTGAAATTTCCGTGAACTGCCGCCAAGATGTGGCCGAAATCATCATGCGGAACATGGTGGATTTGAAGCTCCTGCCAGAGAGGCTCTCATGTCCGAAATCGCCCATCTCGCCGCCACCATCTTCAAGCGTGCCGGCAAGGCAAACCGCTTCATCGTGGCCATTGCCGGGCCACCAGGCTCCGGCAAGTCGACGCTGTCGGCGCGGCTGCATGAACTGCTGCCCGAAGGTGCTTCGGAAGTCGTGCCGATGGATGGCTTCCACTATGACGACGCCGTGCTCGAGCGGCGCGGCTTGCGCACCCGAAAGGGTGCGCCGGAAACCTTTGACTTTGCCGGTTTCGAAACCTTGCTGAAGCGTATCCGGGCCGGCGAAGCCGATATCGCCATCCCGGTCTTCGACCGCAGCATGGAGCTGTCGCGCGCCGCCGCCTCGATCGTCGCCACGGAAACCAAGTTCATCCTGGTCGAGGGCAATTACCTGCTGCTCGACGAAGAGCCGTGGTCGCGGCTGGCGCCGCTGTTCGATTTCTCGATCTTCGTCGACGTGCCGCGCAACGAACTCGAGCGCCGCCTGATGGAGCGCTGGCACGGACATGGCCGCTCCGACGAAGATGCGCGCGCCTGGATCGCGTCCAACGACCTGCCCAACATCGAACGCGTGCTCGCGCGGCGCCGGGCTGCCGATCTGGTGATCGGCCTTTCCGCTTGATTCGACGGATTGCGCAAGGGGAACCTTAAGACTTTCAGGCCGTTATCCCGACACGGCAATTATGCCAAAAGAGGGATTCGGTCCAATGGCAATCAAGGCAAGAAAGCCCGCGCCCGCCAAGGGCAAGGCGACCCAATCCAAGGCCGGCGCCGGCCCGGCGATGACAGCCCGTTCGAAGGACGCCAAGCCGGCCTTCGGCAAGGCAGCGCCGAAGAAAGTGGTGCCGACCGCAGCGAAAGCCGCGCCGAAAGCCGCAAAGCCGAAGAAGCCCGCAAGCTCCAGCGACTCCGTGAGCGGCAGCGCGATGCGCACGGCCAAGGCGACGGCCAACGTCGCTGCCGGCGCGGTCATGGTCGCCGCCCGAGGTGCTGCGTCGCTCGCTGCTTCCGTCATGGGCAAAGGCGGTTCGAAAGCCAAAGCGAAGGCAAAATAGCCGCGCTTCGGAGGCTGGTTCGGCTATCCCTTGGCGGGGATGGTCAGGCCTTTCTGCACCGCCGGCCGCGCCAGGCCGCGCTCCAGCCATGGCGAGACATTGACGAAATCGTCAAAGCCGACGAGTTCGCGGGCTTCGTAGAAGCCGATCAGGTTGCGCACCCAGCCGAGCAGCGAGATGTCGGCGATGGTGTAGTCATTGCCCATGATCCACTTGCGCCCCTTCAGCCGGCCGTCGAGCACGCCGAGCAGTCGCTTTGACTCGTCACGATAGCGCTCCAGAGGGCGTTTGTCGGCGATCTCGCGACCGGCGAATTTGTGGAAGAAGCCGACCTGGCCGAACATCGGCCCGACCGAGGCCATCTGGAAGAACACCCACTGGATGGTCTCGTAGCGGCGCGCAGCATCGATGGGCATGAGCAGGCCGGTCTTTTCAGCGAGGTAGAGCAGGATGGCGCCGGATTCGAACAGGCCGATCGGCTTGCCGTCCGGACCGTTCGGATCGATGATCGCCGGTATCTTGCCGTTGGGGTTGAGCGACAGGAATTCCGGTGTCCAGCTTTCGTTCTGGCCGATGTTGACCCAATGCGGCTCGTAAGGCAGGCCGAGTTCCTCCAGGGCGATCGAAATCTTCACGCCGTTCGGCGTTGTCGCCGAATAGAGCTGGAGCTGATCCGGACGCTTGGCCGGCCAACGCGTTGCGATCGGAAAGGCGGACAGGTCGGCCATGGAAACTCCTGAATGAGGATTCGCGCCGAGCGGCGCGGTTTTGGCGGGTCGGCCAAGGATTAGACGCGGCGCACGGCACGATCAATGGCGTGCAAGGGTTTCGTTGCGCGCGAACAGTCAACGGAACGGCCTGCTTGGGGCAGATCGCGCGCCCGGCCTTTGCGTTCAGACGGCCTTGAAGGCCAGCACGGCATTGGTGCCGCCGAACGCGAAGCCGTTGCTGATCGCGGCGCGCACCTTGCGCTCGCGCGGCACATTCGGCGTGACGTCGAGGTCGCAATCGGGATCGGCCTCACGAAAATTGGCCGTCGGCGGCACGATGCCTTCGCGGATCGCCATCACGCAGGCGATCATCTCCAGCGCACCCGATGCGCCCAGGCAATGGGCGTGCATCGACTTGGTCGACGACACCGAAAGCTTGTAGGCATGGTCGCCGAAGACGCGCTTGATCGCTGCCGTCTCGATCTGGTCGTTGGCCTTGGTGCCGGTGCCATGGGCATTGAGGTAGTCGACATCCTCGGGATTGAAGCCGGCATCGGCCAGGCAGGCGCGCATGGCCGCCGTCGGCCCTTCGACGGTCGGAGCGACAATGTCGGAGGCGTCGGCGGAGAGGCCGGCGCCGGCGACCTCGGCAAGGATGGTGGCGCCGCGCGCCATGGCATGCTCATACGTCTCCAGGACCGCCATGCCGGCGCCCTCGCCGAGCGACAGTCCCTGGCGGTCGGCCGAGAATGGCCGGCAGGTGTCGGGCGCCAGCACGCGCAATGCTTCCCAGCCCTTCAGGATGCCCCAGACCAGCGGCGCATCGGTGCCGCCGGCGACCATCACGTCGGCGCGGCCAAGCCTGATCTGGTCGACGGCCGAGGCGATGGCGTGGTTGGATGAGGAGCAGGCCGAGGTGACACCGAAGACCGGGCCGCGCAGGCCCAGACTCATGCTGACGTGGCCGGAGGCCGCGCTTGGCATAACCTTTGGCACGGTGAAGATACCGGCGCGGTTCTTGCCCTCGACCAGGATGGCACGATAGCTCTCTTCGATCGCCTCCCAGCCGCAGACGCCGACGCCGACGACGGTGCCCATCCGATAGGTGGTGGCTTCATTCGAAGTCAGGCCGGCCTGCTGCATGGCTTCCCTGGCTGCGATCGTCGCCAGCAGGCTGAAGCGGTCCATCGACACGGTCTGCTTGCGGTCGATGCCGTGATCGGGAAGCGCCTTGATTTCGCAGCCGACCTTGACCTTCAAATCATGCAGTTGGGGACTTGTGATCTGGCCGATGGCCGAGCGGCCGGCGCGCATCTCGTTCCAGATCGCGGGCGCGCTGGTGCCGAGCCCGCAAATGCCGCCCATGCCGGTGATGACAACGCGCTGCCGCATTCAGTTCAGGCTTTTTTCGCGATCAGCGCGCGCACAGCTTCGACCATGTCGCCGACATTCTTCAGATTGCTCCAGGCGTCGACCGTGTTCATCTCGATCTCGATGCCATACTCTTCCTCAAGAT
The DNA here is from genome assembly GCF_040322475.1 of Mesorhizobium sp. M0140. Taxonomy (NCBI): domain Bacteria; kingdom Pseudomonadati; phylum Pseudomonadota; class Alphaproteobacteria; order Hyphomicrobiales; family Phyllobacteriaceae; genus Mesorhizobium; species Mesorhizobium sp. M0140. The sequence goes on from NZ_JAMYTM010000047.1 coordinate 4,723, forward strand.
CGAAGATAATCTCCGTCAGCTCGAGCGAATGGATGCCAAGCGAGGTCAATTCGGTGGTGGTGGTGATTTCTTCGCCGCCCGGCTCGGCATGAGCCTTGATCTTCGCGATGATATCCGTTGCCAGCTGGTCGGCCATTCGGTTCCTTCCCCACTATCTCGACGTTTCCCGACGCCAACTGAGCAGCGCCCCTTTTTCTCCTGGTATCAAGCCGCCGTCGTCGTTTAATACCCCCGCCAAGCGCAGCATGACCGTACCAAGGTGGTTCCCTCTATAGAAACCGAAACGTTGTCAAGCAACAAGCTATATCGAACTCCATATCGACAAAGCCGCCGGAGTGCTTAACGTGCAGGCATGGATATGGGCGAACATGGCGGGATTTCGACGCAGCGCGTTGCGGGCGTCGCGCGGCTTTCCTGCGCGCTCCGTGAGGGCCGCACGCGCCTGCGGCGCCTCTATCAGGACGGCGCCGCCAAGATAAGAATGCCGGCCGTCTCGGCCGATCCGCTCGAAGCGGTGCTGATCAACACCGCCGGCGGGATGACCGGCGGCGACCGTATCGCCTGGGACGTGGATGTCGGCGCGGCCGCTTCGGCATCGATCACCACGCAGGCCTGCGAGAAGATCTACCGGGCGGCATCCGACCGTGCCGAAGTGCGGGTCAATTTGTCGGTCGGGGAAAACGGCCGCATCGCCTGGCTGCCGCAGGAAACCATCGTCTTCGACCGGGCGGCCTTTGCCCGCACGCTCGACGTCGAGCTTGCCGTCGGCGCCGAGGCGCTGGTGCTGGAAGCCGCCGTCTTCGGTCGCCTGGCTATGGGCGAGCGCGCCACGCAGGGCAACTTCCATGACCGCTGGCGCGTGCGCCAGGATGGCGCCCTCATTCATGCCGAGGATTTCCGCATCGGACCCGATATCGCCGCCAGGCTCGACCGCCCGGCCGTTGCCGGCGGCGCGATCGCGGTGGCGACGCTGCTTCTGGTGTCGCCGCGCGCCGAGGCCCTGCTCGACCAGGTTCTGGAGATCGTCGGCGACCAAGGCAGCGCCAGCGCCTGGTGCGTGAAGAAATCTGGCAAGCTTCTTGCGAGGCTCTACGCCGGGGACGGCTACCGGCTGCGCCAGCGGCTGGTTCCACTCGTCGAATTGCTCAACGGAAGGGCGGGGCTGCCCAAATTATGGTCACTATAGGCCTGTCTCTACCAATCCAGGGAAACGCATGAACCTGACGCCGAGGGAAAAGGACAAGCTGCTGATCGCCATGGCGGCGATCGTGGCGCGCAAGCGGCTCGAACGCGGCGTCAAGCTCAACCATCCGGAAGCGATCGCGCTGATCACCGACTTCGTCGTCGAAGGCGCCCGCGACGGCCGTCCGGTCGCCGAACTGATGGAAGCCGGCGCTCATGTCGTCAGCCGCGCGCAAGTCATGGAAGGCATCGCCGAGATGATCCATGACGTGCAGGTCGAGGCGACTTTTCCCGACGGCACCAAGCTGGTGACCGTGCACGAACCGATCCGTTGAGGAGGACAGGATGCTGGAGCTGCGTCCCAACTGCGAATGCTGCGACAAGGACCTGCCGCCCGAGGCGACGGATGCGCTGATCTGCACCTTCGAGTGCACCTTTTGCGCCGGATGCGTGGAACAGGTGTTGGGCGGCATCTGCCCCAATTGCGGCGGTGGTTTTTCGGCGCGGCCGATCCGCCCGGCAGCGATGCTGAAGAAATACCCGGCGTCGAGTAAACGCGTTCTCAAGGCCGAAGGCTGCGGCCCCCGCAAGGCGGCGTAAACACCAGACCGAGCAAAACGAAAGGCAATAGAATGATCCCTGCCAAACGCCTCTCCCTGTCGGCGATCCTGCTGCTGGCCGCTGCCATGCCGGCCTATGCCCATGTCGGCATCGGCACGGCCTCCTCCTTCACGGCCGGCTTCATGCACCCGCTTTCCGGGCTCGATCACATGACGGTGATGATCGCGGTCGGACTGTGGGCAGCGATCAAGGGCGGCAAGGCGGTTCTTGCCTGGCCGGCGGCCTTTGTCGGTGTCATGCTGGTCGGCGGCGCGCTGGGCATTTTGCATATGCCGCTGCCCTTCGTCGAACCCGGCATACTGGCCTCAATCGTGGCGCTCGGGCTGCTGGTGGCGCTGGCGGTCGATCTGCCGGTCTCGGCCGGCGTCGCCATCATCGGCCTGTTCGCGCTGTTCCACGGCCACGCGCATGGCACCGAGGTGCCGGAGAATGCCGGCGGGCTTGAATACATGGCCGGCTTTGCCATCGCCACGCTGTTGCTGCATGCCACCGGCATCGCCGCCGGTCTCGGTCTCGGCATCCGGTTCCGCGGCTTGGCCCGTACTGCCGGTGCCGCCTGCGCGGCGATCGGCATCGGCCTCGCCTTCGGCATCGTGTGAGGGTGACCATGATCCCCGGTGAGATCATCACGGTGGACGGCGACATCGAGCTCAACAAGGGCCTGCCGACCGTCACCCTGAAAGTCGCCAACAGCGGCGACCGGCCGATCCAGGTCGGCAGCCACTACCATTTCTTCGAGACCAATGAGGGGCTGAAATTCGACCGCGAGCGTGCCAGGGGCATGCGTCTCGACATTGCCGCGGGCACGGCCATGCGTTTCGAGCCGGGCCAGGAGCGCGACGTCACGCTGGTGCCGCTCGGCGGCAAGCGCGAGGTCTACGGATTTCAGCAGAAGGTGATGGGCAAGCTGTGAGATCTCCCGGCGCGCTCAGCTCAGTTCGATGGCTTGGCCGCGGCGTAGATGACGATCTTTCCGGGATTGTCGAATTCGACGGCGAGGACATCCTGCGCCTGCACGCGCCGCGATTCGATGGCGTTGAACAGCAGCGCGTTGGCCTCGATCTCCTTGCGCAGCTCCGTGATGTCGTCTTGATGCTGCTTGACCTTGCTTTCGATCTCCGGCGGCGGGCCGCCTTCGCTGCGCGCGGCGTCGGTGAGGAACACGATGTCGACCTTGTCGAGCTTGGACGTCTTGCGCACCGTACCGATGTTTTCACGCGTGCGGTCGATCGCCGTGTTGACGCTGCGGGCTTCGGCGGTGGCCTTGGCCTCTTCCTGCTTGACGTGCGAGCCGACGATGCGGTTGACGGTCTCCGTGCTTTCCAGCCCTTGCGCTTTCAATCCGGCAACAGACCCTGCCGCCGCCAAGAACGCCGTGGCGGCGACTGCCTGCATTCTGGTCAAGAAAGAAGTGATCGCCATCGCTCGCTCCTGAGAGAAGTCGTTTCGGGGCGCGGGTTAGCGCGAAAAGAACAAAACGAATCCCGCCCGGCGAAGGTTCCTTTCCCGATGCGGCCGGCAGGCCGGATGCCGGCCCGCCGTGCCGTCTCGTCAGCTCGCCTTCTTGGTGATCAGGGTCAGTGCGCCATTGGGTTCCATGCTGGCGGCGACGACTTGCGCCGAACTGAGCCCCTTGGCTTCCAGCGCCGACTTCACCTTGGGCGTGGCGTCGATCGAGCTGCGCAGTTTCTTCAGGCCGTCATCGCCACGCTGGGCGATCACCTGGTTGACCTGCGTCTGGGTGTCCTTCGGCAGCTCGGTGATGTCGACGATGTTGACGCTCTGGATCGTCGGCACCGCAGGCTGAGCCTGGGGCGTGGCTGGAGCAGGCGTTGCCGGCGCCGGAGCGGGCTGTGGCGCGGGTTGCTGCTGGGCACCCGCGGCGCCCGCCAGCATCAGGCTGGCAGCAGCGGCAAGAATTATTGTTTTGCGCATGGATTTTCCTTTCCATCGATTGGCAAACGGTCGGTCTGGGGTGACCCCCTAACCTCAACCGCCAAATGGGATCAGAAGGTGTCGCCCAGCGGGTCATTGCGTGACCATAGGATGGCAGCAATGTGCAGCCGCGCTTCAATCCCACCGCATTTCGGCAAACCGCATTTCAGGAGCAATCGCTGATGGCCAGAATTACCCGCGCCGCCTATGCGCAGATGTATGGCCCGACGGTCGGCGACAGAGTGCGCCTTGCCGACACCGAACTGTTCATCGAGGTCGAGAAGGATCTCACCATCCATGGCGAAGAGGTGAAATTCGGCGGCGGCAAGGTGATCCGCGACGGCATGGGCCAGAGCCAGGTTTCCAGGGCGCAAGGCGCCGTCGATACCGTCATCACCAACGCGCTGGTGATCGATGCTAGCGCAGGCATCTTCAAGGCCGACGTCGGCCTCAGGGACGGGCGCATCACGGCCATCGGCAAGGCCGGCAATCCGGACACGCAGGATGGCGTCACCATCATCATTGGTCCCGGCACCGAGATCATCGCCGGCGAGGGCAAGATCCTGACCGCGGGCGGCTTCGATGCGCATATCCACTTCATCTGCCCGCAGCAGATCGAAGAGGCGCTGATGTCAGGCATCACCACTATGCTCGGCGGCGGCACCGGTCCGGCGCACGGCACGCTGGCCACCACCTGTACGCCGGGGCCATGGCACATGGCCCGCATGATCCAGTCCTTCGATGCCTTCCCGATGAACATCGGCCTGTCGGGCAAGGGCAATGCCTCGCTGCCCGCAGCCCTCGAGGAAATGGTGCTGGGCGGCGCCTGCTCGCTGAAGCTGCACGAGGACTGGGGCACGACGCCGGCGGCGATAGACTGCTGCCTGTCGGTCGCCGACGACTATGACGTGCAGGTGATGATCCACACCGACACGCTGAACGAATCCGGCTTTGTCGAGAACACCGTCGCGGCTATCAAGGGCCGCACCATCCACGCCTTCCACACCGAGGGCGCCGGCGGCGGCCACGCGCCCGACATCATCAAGGTCTGCGGCCTGCCCAACGTCATCCCGTCCTCGACCAACCCGACGCGGCCCTACACGGTCAACACGCTGGCCGAGCATCTCGACATGCTGATGGTCTGCCATCATTTGTCGCCGTCGATCCCCGAAGACATCGCCTTTGCCGAAAGCCGCATCCGCAAGGAAACCATCGCGGCGGAAGACATTTTGCACGACATCGGTGCCTTCTCGATCATCTCATCGGACAGCCAAGCCATGGGCCGCGTCGGCGAAGTGGCGATCCGTACCTGGCAGACCGCCGACAAGATGAAGCGCCAGCGCGGCTCGCTGCCGCAGGAGACCGGCAACAACGACAATTTCCGCGTCCGCCGCTACATCGCCAAATACACGATCAACCCGGCCATCGCGCATGGACTGTCGAAAGACATCGGCTCGATCGCGGCGGGCAAACGCGCCGACCTGGTGCTGTGGAACCCGGCCTTCTTCGGCGTCAAGCCGGACATGGTGCTGATCGGCGGCATGATCGCCGCCGCCCCGATGGGCGACCCCAACGCCTCGATCCCGACGCCGCAGCCGATGCACTACCGGCCCATGTTCGGCGCCTATGGCAAGGCAAGGACCAACTCGTCGGTGACCTTTGTTTCGAAAGCCGCGCTCGAATCAGGCCTGCACGGCAGGCTTGGCGTCGACAAGCAGTTCGTCGCCGTTGAAAACACCCGCGGCGGCATCGGCAAGCATTCGATGGTGCTCAACGACGCCACGCCGCATGTCGAAGTCGACCCGGAAACCTACGAGGTCCGTGCCGACGGTGAATTGCTCACCTGCGAACCGGCGACGGTGCTGCCGATGGCGCAGAGGTATTTTCTGTTTTGAAGCGGCGATTCGACCGGGCGAGCCTTATCCGTTGCAGCCCTTGGTGGGAGGCAGCAATATGCGGCCGACCACCAGTTGCATTGTGATCGAGCATGGCCACCGAAATCGCTTCCGCCCACGACATCTTCCCGCATATCCGCATCGTCATGGGCATGGTGATCGGGCTTGGCGTCGCCCGCCTGCTGTCGGGGGTGGCGCGGATCGTCCAGCATCCCGGCCAATACAAGCTCTATCCCGTGCATCTGGCCTGGGTCGTCTCGGTGCTCCTGATGCTGGTGCATTTCTGGTGGTGGGAGTTCGGCCTCTACGCCATCGAAACCTGGACCTTCGGCAAGTATCTGTTCATCATCTTCTACGCGATCACGCTGTTCCTGCTGTGCGCGCTTTTGTTTCCCGATTCGATGCTGGACTACACCAGCTACGAGGATTTCTTCTATTCGCGCCGGGCGTGGTTCTTCGGCCTGCTGGCGGCGACCTATATGCTCGACGTGGTCGACACGCTGCTGAAGGGGCCGGAGCATTTCGCCCGCTTCGGCAGCGAGTACCTGTTCCGCACGCCGGTCTTCGTCGCGCTTTGCATCATTGCGATCCTGGTGCGCGACCGCCGCTTCCATATCGCCTTCGTGACGGCGGCGCTCATCTATCAGATATCGTTCATCCTGCGGCTCTTCGACACCATCGTCTGAACGAACGCGATGGTCTAGCTTGTTGGGGAAAGGCAGGGTTCGACATGTACAAGGCCGTTGGATCGCGCGGATCCCGGGTCAGCCGCGTTCTCTGGATGCTCGAGGAGCTCGGGCAGCCTTATGAATTCGTCGAGGTCAGGCTGCGCTCACCGGAAGCCTATGCGCTCAACCCATCGGGCAAGGTGCCGATCCTCATCGATGGCGAACTGACGGTGACGGATTCGGCGGCGATTTGCGTCTATCTCGCCGACAAGCACGCGGACATGGGCATGAGCGCCAACCCAGGCCTAGCCGGTCGCGCCGAAATGGATTCCTGGATGCATTTTGCGCAGAGCGAGCTTGAAGCGCCGCTGTGGAACAAATTGCGCCATCGCTTCCTGCTGCCGAAGGACGTACGCGTCGATGTCGGTCCTGCGGCGGCTTACGATTTTGCCTCGGAGCTGAAGGCGCTGGAGCGGCGGCTGGGCGACAAACCGTTTGCGCTGGGCGCTCGGTTTTCCGCCGTCGACGTGCTGCTCGGCGACATGGGCGGCTGGGCGCGTGCCGGCCGGTTTGAGATCGAGTCCGAACGCGTCAACGCCTATTTCGACCGCGTGCTGGCGCGGCCTGCGCGTGTGCGGGCACAAGCAAATGGAGGATCCATGAAATGAAGCTCAACCTCAACACCGACTTCACCAAATTCCCGCGCGCCGTCTCCGTGCTGTCCGCCGGCAATGCCGGAACCACCCTACCGTCCGGCCGGGCCATTCTCGCCCATGACGAACGCCATCTGCGCCGCCGCGCCATCGAGCTTGCCGACGGCAGCAAGGTGCTGGTCGACCTGCCCGAGCCCGTCGCCTTGAACGATGGCGACCGTCTGGTGCTGGAGGATGGCGGCCATATCGAGATCATCGCGGCGCCGGAAGAGGTCTACGACATCCGCGCCCGCGACGGCGTGCATCTGGCCGAGCTCGCCTGGCACATCGGCAATCGCCATCTCGCGGCGAGCATCGAGGCCGGGCGCATCCTCATCCTGCGCGACCATGTCATCAAGGCGATGCTGGAGGGGCTGGGCGCCACCGTGACCGACGTGTCCGAACCGTTCAAACCGGTGCGCGGTGCCTATTCCGGCCATGATGGGCAAAGCCATGATCACGGCCATGCGCATGCGCACAGCCACGCGGAAGCGCACAGCCATTCTCATGGCGAAGCGCATTCCCATTCGCACAGTCATGCCGGCCATCGCCACGATCATGACTGACCAGCCTTCGAACATCGCCCTGCTGCGGCTGATGGCGTGGCTGTCGCCTGCCTTTCCGGTCGGCGGCTTTTCCTACAGCCATGGTCTCGAGCGCGCGGTGCATGACGGGCTGATTGCCGATGCCGACAGCCTCGCCTGCTGGCTGGAAACGCTGGTCGAGATGGGCTCCGGCTGGAACGATGCCGTGCTGTTCGCCGAGAGTTGGCGCCGCGCGCGCAACGCAGGCGATCTCGATGAAGTAGCGGCACTCGCGGAGGCGCTGGCCGGCTCGCGCGAACGCCACACCGAAACCATGCTGCAGGGTGCGGCCTTCCTCAAAGCGGCGGCGGCCTGGCCAAATCCAGTGCTGGAGCGCTTGCCGGCTGAATGCGCCTATTGCGTCGCCGTCGGCGCCATTGCCGGCGGCAACGGCATCGGGCTTCAGGACGCGCTGTCGGCCTTCCTGCAAACCTTCTTCTCCAACCTCGTGCAGGCAGCGATCCGGCTTGGCATCGTCGGCCAGAGCAAAGCCACAGCTCTGTTGGCCGGCTTCGAGCCACTGGCCCTGGCGACCGCGACCCGCGCCGCGCGCTCGACACTCGACGATCTCGGTGGCTGCGCCTTCGTTTCCGATGTCATGGCGATGAAGCACGAAACCCAGTATTCGCGATTGTTCCGTTCATGATCCTTCTCGCCTTCTCGCTTTCGACCGTTCTACTCCTGATTACCGCGCTGCACGCCTATTGGGGCCTTGGCGGCATCTGGCCGGGCCAGGATGCGGCCTCCTGCGCTCACGCCGTCGTCGGCTTTCGCGGCGTCGATGAGATGCCGACGCCGTTCGCCAGTTTCGCCGTCGCCGCGTGCCTGTGCCTGGCGACGCTGTGGCCGCTTGCGCTCATAGGCGTCTTTGCCTCGCCCTTCCCCCAGGAGGGGCTCGCCGCCACCTCGCTGCTCATCGGTCTGGTGTTCCTGGGACGCGGCATAGCCGGCTTCACGCCGTGGTGGCGGCGGCTGACGCCGGAACAGCCTTTCGCGCGGCTCGATGTCCGCTATTATTCGCCGCTGTGCCTGTTGATCGGGCTCGGCTTTGCCATCCTCGCCATCACGGAGTTTCCGACATGACACAGACAAATGGTCCGCTGCGCGTCGGCATTGGCGGCCCGGTCGGTTCGGGCAAGACGACGCTGACCGAAAAACTGTGCAAGGCGCTGCGCGACGAGTTTTCCATCGCCGTCGTCACCAACGACATCTACACCAAGGAAGACGCCATGATGCTGGCGCGGCTGCAGGCGCTGCCCGAGGACCGCATCATGGGTGTCGAGACCGGCGGCTGCCCGCACACCGCCATCCGCGAGGACGCGTCGATCAATCTGCAGGCGATCGCGCAGATGAACAGGAAATTCCCGGATCTCGACATCGTCTTCATCGAATCCGGCGGCGACAACCTCGCCGCCACCTTCTCGCCCGATCTCGCCGACCTGACGCTCTATGTCATCTCGGTTTGCCAGGGCGAGGAGATCCCGCGCAAGGGCGGGCCGGCAATCACCCGCTCCGATTTCCTGGTGATCAACAAGAGCGACCTTGCTCCTTACGTGAACGTCAACCTCGATGTCATGGAGAGCGACGCCGGCCGCATGCGCGGCAAGCGGCCGTTCGGCTTCACCGACCTGTCGCGCGGCAAGGGGCTGCAGGAGGTGATCGATTTCATCATCGAGCATGGCGGCCTGCGAGCCGGCGCTGCCGCTGCCAGCACGGCGGCGTGAGACAGCTATCCCTGCACCAACCAAAACCGGTTGCGGGGATCGACTGGCCACGGCATTCTTGCCGAAACCGGAGGATTTTTCGATGAGCCTTGCCCGTCTGCAAAAGGAAACGCTGACCAACCTGCCCTACTATGAGGAGCGCGTCGATCTCGCCTGCGCCTTCCGCTGGACGGCGCGGCTCAACATGCACGAGGCTGTGGCCAATCATTTCTCGCTGGCCGTCAATGATGGCGGCACACAATTCCTGATGAACCCCAACCAGGTGCATTTCTCGCGCATCAAGGCGAGCGACCTTCTGATGATCGATGCCAACGATCCAGAAACGCTCTCCGGCCCCAATGCGCCCGACCCGACGGCGTGGGGGCTGCATGGCGCCATCCATCGCAATGTGCGTCACGCGCGCTGTGTCATGCATGTGCACTCGATCCACGCCACGGTGCTGGCATCGCTCGCTGACTCGACATTGCCGCCGATCGACCAGAATTCGGCGATGTTCTTCAATCGCCATGTCGTGGACGCGCATTATGGCGGGCTGGCCTTCGAGGAGGAGGGCGAGCGCTGCTCGCAGCTTCTCGTCGATCCCAAGGTCAAGGTGATGGTGATGGGCAATCACGGCGTGCTGGTCATCGGCGATACGGTCGCCGATGCCTTCAACCGCATGTTCTATTTCGAACGCGCCGCCGAGACCTACATCAAGGCGCTTTGGACCGGCCGCCCGCTGCGCACGCTGTCAGATGCGATCGCCGAAAAGGCCGCGAGCGAGATGGACGACTATCCCGGCCAGGCCGAACGCCATCTCAGCGAATTGAAGGCGATCCTCGACGAGCAGGAACCGGCCTACCGGAACTGATTGCCTTACAGGCCCAGTTCAGCCCGCAATTCCTCGGCGCTGTTGATGACGACGGCGCCGGGCGGTCCGCCCATCGGCGTTTCCGGCCAGAAGATCGTCTTCATGCCCGCCGCCAGCCCTGCCATGGCGCCCGGCCAGCTGTCGTCGATCGCCACGGCGTGCGCGGGGTCGACGCCGGCCAGATACGCGGCGCGCAGGAACGGCTCGGCATGCGGCTTGCCTTCGCGCACATCGTTGCGGCTGATCGTCTTCATGCCGGGGTAGATCAGGCCGACCATGCTCAGATTGGCGTCGACGATCATCCGGTCCGAATTCGAGACCACGGCCTGCTGGATGCCTCTTGCACGCAGCTCGTTGAAGATCTCGATCGCGCCGGGGCGCGGCTTCAGGCTCTCCACCAGCGGCAGGTAGTGTTCGTATTTGCGCACGATCCAGTCGTCGAAAGGCAGGTCCAGGCCGAACTCGTCGCGCATCATCTCGTAGACCGGCCAGGCGGCAACGCCGAGCACGCGCTCATGCAGATCGTCCGGCGGGACAAGGCCGACATTGCGCATCGCCGCCATCAGGGCTGCTTCATGCAGCGGTTCGCTGTCGACAAGCGTGCCGTCCATGTCCCAGAAAACCGCTTTCGGCATCATGTGAGGCTCCTTTTTGCCATCCCTTAAAGGGTTTGAGCCGGGAGATAAACCTTCGGAGCGCAAGAACCTGCCGCCTGCCGAGACCGCGGCCAAGTCTCTTTGGCGACAGAGACTTCGTGGGAGAAGAAAAACTGGGCCGTGCTTACGTCGATGAACAGCAAGCAATTGCTCCCGAGATTGACAATTGCGCAGTTGGCCGTTCCCTGCGAAAGTGGGGCATGGGCCGCTCTCACAACCGGCGGTCTCGGGAGGCAGGACTTTGAATAGCCGGCAGGATGGTGGCAGCAACAGGCTGGACGATGCGGCGCGCGCCGGCTGGCTTTATTATGTTGCCGGCAACACACAGGACCAGATCGCTTCGACGCTCGGCATTTCGCGGCAGACGGCGCAGCGGCTGGTATCGCTGGCGGTGTCGGAGGGCTTGATCAAGGTTCGCGTCGACCATCCGATCGCCAACTGTCTCGATCTGGCGGCACGGCTGAGATCGCGCTTTGCGCTCGATCTGGTCGAGGTGGTGCCGAGCGACCCCAATTCGTCCTCGACCACGATCGGCATCGCCGAGGCGGCTGCCGCCGAGATCGAGCGGCGGCTGCGGTCGCCGACCCCGATCGTCATGGCGATCGGCACCGGTCGCACGCTAAAGGCGGCGATCGAGCAGCTGCCGCCAATGGAATGCCCGCAGCACAAGGTGGTGTCGTTGACCGGCAACATCTCGCCGGACGGCTCGGCCGCCTTCTACAACGTCATCTTCACCATGGCCGACAGGGTCAAGGCGCGCTCCTTCCCGATGCCGCTGCCGGTCATCGCCTCGTCGCCGGAGGAGCGCGAGATGCTGCTCAACCAGCCGATGATCCAGCCGACGCTGGCGCTGGCGGCGGAAGCCGACGTCACCTTCATCGGCATCGGCGATCTCGGCCCCAAGGCGCCGCTCTACGAAGACGGCTTCATTTCGGAGAGCGAATTGAAGGCGCTGCAGAAGGCCGGCGGCATCGCGGAGATCGTCGGCTGGGTGTTCGATAGGGAGGGCCGCATGATCGAGGGCATCACCAACGACCGGGTGTCGTCGGCTTCGCTACCGTCACGCGAGAAATCGCTGGTCATCGCACTGGCCATGGGCGAACGAAAGCTGCCAGGCATCCTAGCGGCCGCGAACCGGCGGCTGATCAACGGCCTCATCACCGATGAACGGACCGCCGCCGCCCTGCTGGCTGGCATCTGACCGGACCCACAACCGGTTTGCGATAAGGCCAACCGCACTAGCCGTGCCGCCCGAAAGGGTCGTTGCCATCGAGAAACCCGAGATCGCGCTGCAGATGCGGCGACAGGTCCCTGATATCGAGATGTGCCCGTTTTTTGGTCGCGAACCAGCCGAATCCATCCGTCAGCCACGAAAACCAGCGGTGATCCGGTGCGGGAGTGCATTTTTGCTGCGCCATGGTCATGATCGTCAACCTTCGCTATCCTGGACCCGAATGACGGGTTGACTGGGAATGTCGGTCTTGCCGGCGGTCTTTGCCAATCGAACATCGATCATGATCCATAAGGAGGCCTTATGCCGGACCTCGGCTCGCGACAGGTTTCGCCACTCCCGCCGCTGCAGGCGATCCGGGTGTTCGACGCGGTGGCGCGGCATCTTTCCTTCACCAAGGCCGCCGGCGAACTCGCCATGACGCAAGCGGCGGTCAGCTATCAGATCAAGGTGCTGGAGGAGCGTGTCGGCGCGCCGCTGTTCCTACGCCGGCCGCGGCAGATCGTGTTAACCGAGGCCGGGCAGCGCCTGGCACCTGCGGTCAGCGAGGCCTTCGCCATCCTTGGCCAGGCCTATGCCGCGGTGCGTGGCGGGGCCGACGGCTTGCTGTGCGTCACGACGGTGCTGACATTCGCCTCGAACTGGCTCGCGCACCGGCTGGGGTCGTTCCAGATCGCCCATCCGTCGCTGGCGGTGCGGCTCGAAACGTCGAGCCGCCTGACCGACTTTGCCCGCGAGGATACCGATATCGCCATCCGCTCGGGCGGCGGCAAATGGCCGGGCCTGGAAGCGCACAAGCTGCTCGATGCCGACTTCACGCCGATGCTGAGCCCGAAACTCGCGGCGACCATCGGCGGCGTCAGGGAACCGGCCGACCTCTTGCGGCTGCCTATCCTCGATCCCGGCGACATCTGGTGGACGGAATGGTTCTCGGCTGCTGGCGTGCACTCGCACGATCTTGCCAAGCGGCCCGGCAGCAGCATGGGCGCGCAGGCCTATGAGGCCAATGCGGCGATCGCCGGTCATGGCGTCGCGATCCTGACCAGGGCGCTGTTCAAGGCGGAACTCGCGGACGGGCGCCTGATCCAACCTTTCGATCTGGTTGGCGACGACGGCCATGCCTATTGGCTGGTCTATCCCGAGGCGCGCCGCAACGTGCCGAAGATCCGTGCCTTCCGCGACTGGCTGCTGGCCGAGATCGCCTGCTGACCGGCAAGCTTCCGGGCTGCACCTGGTTCTCGCAGATCTATCCGCTGTTGCCTCACTGTTGCGGCCGGGACGATCCTCGCCCTGGCAATTTCCGCTCGTCCCGGCCTGCGGTTTGCCCGGGTGCTGCGCTGCAGCATCGAATCCGGCTTGACATAATTCACGCCAAGTGAGTAATTGCCCAAAGCCAAGGCAAATGCTCATCTTGGTTCAAGGGAGGAATTTGATGAAACTTCGCACGCTCACCCTGGGCTTGTTGTCGGCCAGCACGCTTGCGTTCGCCGCACATGCCGAATCCATCACCATCGCCACCGTCAACAATGGCGATATGGTCCGCATGCAAAAGCTGACCGAGGACTTCACCAAGGCGAACCCCGACATCCAGCTCAACTGGGTTACGCTCGAAGAAAACGTGCTGCGCGAGCGCGTCACCACCGACATCGCCACCAAGGGCGGCCAGTACGACGTGATGACCATCGGCACCTATGAGGTTCCGATCTGGGCCAAGCAGAGCTGGCTGCTGCCGCTCGACAAGCTCGGCGACGACTACGACGCCAAGGATATCATCCCGGCCATCGCCGGCGGCCTTTCGGTCGACGGCAAGCTCTATGCCGCGCCCTTCTACGGCGAAAGCTCCTTCGTCATGTACCGCAAGGACCTGATCGAGAAGGCCGGACTGAAGATGCCCGACGCGCCCACCTGGGACTTCATCAGGCAGGCCGCCGACAAGATGACCGATCGCGCCAATGGCGTGAACGGCGTGTGCCTGCGCGGCAAGGCCGGCTGGGGCGAGAACATGGCTTTCCTGACCGCCATGTCGAACTCCTTCGGGGCGCGCTGGTTCGACGAGAACTGGAAGCCGCAGTTCGATCAGCCGGAATGGAAGAACACGCTGCAGTTCTATGTCGACCTGATGAAGGCCGACGGCCCTGAGGGTGCGTCCTCCAACGGCTTCAACGAAAACCTGGCGCTGTTCCAGCAGGGCAAATGCGGCATGTGGATCGACGCCACCGTCGCTGCGTCCTTCGTCTCCGATCCCAAGGCATCGCAGGTCGCTGACAAGGTTGGATATGCGCTGGCACCCGACAATGGCCTGGGCAAGCGCGGCAATTGGCTGTGGGCATGGTCGCTGGCGATCCCCGCCGGCACGCAGAAGGCCGATGCCGCCCAGAAATTCGTCTCCTGGGCGACCAGCAAGCATTATGCGGAACTCGTCGCTTCGAAGGAAGGCTGGGCCAACGTTCCTCCGGGCACGCGCTCCTCGCTCTACGCCAATGCCGAATACCAGAAGGCGGCTCCGTTCGCCAAGATGACGCTGGACTCCATCAACGCCGCCGATCCGACGCATCCGACCGTCAAGCCGGTGCCCTATGTCGGCGTGCAGTTCGTCGCCATCCCTGAGTTCCAGGGTCTTGGCACCACTGTCGGCCAGCTCTTCTCGGCGGCTCTTGCCGGCCAGTCGAGCGTCGACGATGCCCTGAAGCAGGCCCAGGACGCTGCCACCGCGGCTATGACCGAAGGCGGGTACATCAAGTAAGGCTCCTCCCGGCGCCGACTGCCGGTCGCCTCCTGACCGGCAACGGCCGCCCGAGTTCCCAGTTCGGGCGGCCGCCTTTAACGCCTTTTGAAAATTCCGTCTGACCAGTGAAGGGTGACCGTCATGGCTACTCAGCAGACCCGTTCGCTTGCCCGTTTCATGATGGCGCCATCCGTGGTGCTGCTGTTCGTCTGGATGATTGTGCCGCTGGTCATCACCATCTGGTTCTCTTTCCAGCAATACAACCCGCTCAATCCGATCCGCGACGGCTTCGTCGGCTTCTCGAACTACGCGCTGTTCTATTCCAACCCGGCCTTCCTGCAATCGATCCTCAACACGCTCACCTTGGTGGTCAGCGTGCTCCTGATCACGGTGATCGGCGGCATCCTTCTGGCGCTGCTGATCGACCAGCCGATGTGGGGCCAGGGCATCGTGCGCATCCTCGTCATTTCGCCGTTCTTCGTCATGCCGCCGGTGGCCGCACTGGTCTGGAAGAACATGATCATGCACCCGCAATACGGGGTGTTCGCCGATATAGCCCGCTTCTTCGGGGTCCAGCCGATCGACTGGTTCGGGCAGCATCCGATGCTGGCGATCATCATCATCGTCGCCTGGCAATGGCTGCCTTTCGCCACGCTCATTCTCTTGACCGCGTTGCAGTCGCTCGACGGTGAGCAGAAGGAAGCCGCCGAGATGGACGGCGCCGGCTTCATCAGCCGCTTCATCTATCTGACGCTGCCGCACATGTCGCGCGCCATCACGGTCGTCATCCTGATCCAGACGATCTTCCTCCTCTCCGTCTATGCCGAGATCCTCGTCACCACCAATGGCGGCCCGGGATACGCCTCCACCAACCTGCCCTTCCTCGTCTACCAGAAGGCGTTGCTGGAGTTCAAAATCGGCCAGGCATCCGCCGGCGGCGTGATCGCCGTCATTCTCGCTAACATCGTTGCCTTCTTCGCCATGCGCGCGGTCGGCAAGAACCTGGACAAGTAAGGGAGGCTACGATGGCACGCTCAGTCACCACCCAGCACAAGACGATTGCGACAATTGCCGCCTGGATCGTCGCCCTGCTGATCTTCTTCCCGATCCTCTACACGATCATCACCTCGTTCAAGTCGGAGCAGGAAGCCATCCAGGGCTTCAGCATCATCCCGTCGGGAACGTTCGAGAGCTATGCCGAGGTTCAGGCGCAAAGCGGCTACTTCAAGTTCTTCTTCAACTCGGTTCTGCTCTCGGTCGGCTCGACCATCCTGGCCCTGCTGGTCGCCATACCGGCGGCATGGTCGATGGCCTTCTCGCCGACCAAGCGGACCAAGGACATCTTGATGTGGATGCTGTCCACCAAGATGATGCCCGCGGTCGCGGTGCTGTTCCCGATCTACTTGATCTTCCGCGATACCGGACTGCTCGACAGCCGCATCGGCCTGATGATCATGCTGATGCTGATCAACCTGCCGATCGTGGTGTGGATGCTCTACACTTACTTCCGCGAAATACCGGGCGAGATCCTGGAAGCGGCGCGCATGGACGGCGCCTCGCTGTGGAACGAGATCGTCTATGTGCTGACGCCGATGGCGGTGCCGGGCATCGCCTCGACGATGCTGCTCAACATCATCCTGGCCTGGAACGAGGCGTTCTGGACAATCCGGCTGACGACGACGGAAGCCGCACCGCTGACCGCCTTCATCAGCTCGTTCTCCAGCCCGCAAGGCCTGTTCTGGGCCAAGCTTTCGGCCGCCTCGACGCTGGCCATCGCGCCGATCCTGATCATGGGCTGGTTCAGCCAGAAGCAGTTGGTGCGCGGCCTGACATTTGGTGCGGTCAAATAATTGGTGGTGCGGTGAAATAACGGAATTGTTCGAAGCAATCGGCAGAAATAACCCCTCGGGGAGGAAATCATGGGAAACATCACGCTCAAGAACGTCTCCAAATCCTTCGGAGCGACGTCCATCATCCCCGGTCTCGACCTGGTGATCGAGAATGGCGAGTTCGTCGTCTTCGTCGGCCCGTCGGGTTGCGGCAAGTCAACGCTGCTGCGCCTGATCGCCGGGCTCGAGGACACCAGCGGCGGCTCCATCAACATCGACGGCCGCGACGTCACCGGCGAGGCACCGGCCAAGCGCAAGCTGGCCATGGTGTTCCAGTCCTACGCGCTCTATCCGCACATGACGGTGGCCAAGAACATCGGCTTTCCGCTGAAGATGGCCGGTGAGGACAAGGCGACCATCGACAAGAAGGTGGGAGACGCGGCGCGCGTGCTCAACTTGACCAACTATCTCGAACGCCGGCCCGGCCAGCTTTCCGGCGGCCAGCGCCAACGCGTCGCCATCGGCCGCGCCATCGTGCGTCAGCCGACCGCCTTCCTGTTCGACGAACCGCTGTCCAACCTCGATGCGGCACTGCGCGGCACCATGCGGCTGGAGATCAGCGAGTTGCACCATCAGCTCAAGACCACCATGATCTACGTCACCCACGATCAGGTCGAAGCCATGACCATGGCCGACAAGATCGTCGTGCTGAACGCCGGCAACATCGAGCAGGTCGGCTCGCCGATGGAGCTCTACAAGACGCCGAAGAACCTGTTCGTCGCCGGCTTCATCGGCTCGCCGAAGATGAACCTGATAGAAGGCGCGCCGGCTGCCAAAAACGGCGCCAAGACCATCGGCATCCGTCCCGAGCATCTGGAGATCTCGACCACGGCGGGCGAATGGAAAGCCACTGTCGGCGTCGCCGAACATCTCGGCTCCGACACCTTCCTGCACGTCCAGTCCGATGGCGTCGGTCCGCTGACAGTGCGCGCCGACGGCGAACTCGCCGTCCGTCACGGCGACACCATCTATCTGACAGCGGACAAGGCCAAGCTGCACCGCTTCGGCGCCGACGGAAAGGCGATGTGAGCATGAGACTGGCCGGCAAATCCGCGCTGATCACGGGTTCCGCCCGCGGCATCGGCAGAGCCTTCGCCGAAGCCTATGCCGGCGAAGGCGCAACCGTCGCCATCGCCGACATCAATCTCGAGGCGGCGCAGAAGACAGCCGCCGAGATCGGCGGCAAGGCCTATGCGGTCAAGCTCGACGTCACCGACCTCGCCTCGATCGAAGCGGCGGTGAAAGCCGTCGAGACGAAGACCGGTGGCCTGGATATCCTGATCAACAACGCCGCCCTGTTCGACCTGGCGCCGATCGTCGAGATCACCAAGGCAAGCTACGACAAATTGTTTTCCGTCAATGTCGCCGGCACGCTGTTCATGCTGCAGGCTGCCGCCCGCTCGATGATCGCCGCTGGCCGGGGCGGCAGGATCATCAACATGGCGAGCCAGGCCGGACGCCGCGGCGAGGCGCTGGTCGGCGTCTACTGCGCCACCAAGGCCGCCGTCATCTCGCTGACCCAGTCGGCGGGGCTCGACCTCATCAAGCACCGCATCAACGTCAACGCGATTGCCCCTGGCGTGGTCGACGGCGAGCACTGGGATCACGTCGATTCGCTGTTCGCCAAATATGAAAACCGGCCGAGGGGCGAGAAGAAGAAACTGGTCGGCGAGGCGGTGCCCTATGGCCGCATGGGCACGGCGCAGGACCTTACCGGCATGGCGGTTTTTCTCGCCAGCGCCGACGCCGAATACGTCGTCGCCCAGACCTACAATGTCGACGGCGGCCAGTGGATGAGTTGAGGGCGGGGGACGGCCTCTGCTCCTCGTACCTCCGCGAGGAGCAGAGGCCGACATCAGCGGGCGCGTAGCAAGTGCCATCCCTTATCCTCTCCCCGACCGGGAGAGGAGCGTAACGAAGGCCGAAATCCGGCCAAAGGGTAAAACAGATGACCGTGAAACTCTCGTCCTCAAACCTCTCCAAGCTGCCCACTGAGGTCGCCGGTCCGAAGTATGACCGCGCAACATTGAAGGCCGGCATCGTGCATTTCGGCGTTGGCAATTTTCACCGCTCGCATCAGGCCGTCTATCTCGACGATTTGTTCAATGCGGGCATCGGCCATGACTGGGCGCTGATCGGCGCCGGCGTGTTCGACGGTGAAAAGATCGGTCGCGGCAAACTGGAAGAGCAGGATTGGCTGACCACCGTGGTCGAGCAGGACAGCGGCCATATGAGCGCACGCGTCACCGGCGCCATGATCGACTTCCTGATGCCCGGCGATGCGGCCGGCATCATCGAACAGCTGGCCGACCCGGCCATCAAGATCGTTTCGCTGACCATCACCGAAGGCGGCTATTTCATCGACCCGGCCTCCGGCGTGTTCAACCCGACCCATCCCGACATCGTCGCCGATGCGCAGCCCGGCGCGACGCCGAAGACGGTGTTCGGCATCATCCTTGCCGGGCTGGTGCGCCGCCGCGACGAGGGTACCGTGCCGTTCACGGTGATGTCGTGCGACAACATCCCCCACAACGGCCATGTCACCTCGGACGGGGTCATCGGCCTGGCCCGTTTGATCGACGAGGATCTGGCGAACTGGGCCAGCGAGCATGTCGCCTTTCCGAACGGCATGGTCGATCGCATCACGCCGGCGACCACCGATCGCGAACGCGGCATTCTCGCCAAGGATTTTGGCCTTGAGGACAACTGGCCGGTGTTCTGCGAGCCGTTCCGGCAGTGGGTGCTGGAGGACCATTTCACCGGCGGCCGGCCGCCACTGGAAAAGGTCGGCGTGCAGTTCGTCAAAGACGTTGCGCCCTACGAATTGATGAAGATCCGCATCCTCAATGGCGGCCACGCCACCATCGCTTATCCGGCCGGGCTGATGGACATCCATTTCGTCCATGAGGCGATGCAGGAGCCGCTGGTGAGCGGGTTTCTGGCCAAGCTCGAACGGGACGAAATCATCCCGACCGTGCCGCCGGTGCCGGACACGGTCCTGGAAGACTATTACCAGCTCATCGAGAGCCGCTTCTCCAATCCCAAGATCGGCGACACGGTGCGCCGGCTCTGCCTCGACGGCTCCAACCGCCAGCCGAAATTCATCATCCCGACCATCGCCGACCGGCTGAAGGCCGGGAAAAGCGTCGTCGGCCTGGCGCTGGAATCAGCGCTCTGGTGCCGCTATTGCTTCGGTACGACCGACAGCGGTGCCGTCATCGAGCCCAACGATCCGAGCTGGGACCGGCTGCAAGCGACGGCAAAGGCGGCAAAGGATGCTCCCGCCGCCTGGCTCGCCATGGAGGACATCTATGGCGATGTCGGCCGCGCGACGGCGTTTGTCGAGGCCTTTGCCCATGCGCTCAACGTGCTGTGGGCGAATGGCGCGCGCGCGACGCTGACGCGCTACCTCGCCGGCAAGCTCTGAGAGCCATTCTCCATCATGACGCCTGAGCTGGTCATCTTCGACTGTGATGGCGTGCTGGTCGACAGCGAGGCGCTCTCCGTCTCGGCGCTGCTTGGCATGGTCAAACTTGCCGGCGGCAGCGTCAGTGAGGACGCCGCCTACGAGCATTTCCTCGGCAAGAGCATGAAAAGCGTGCGCGAGATCCTCGGCCGCGACTTCGGGCTCGATATCACCGACCTGCACCTGACCGAGATGCGCGTCGAATTGATGCGCAAATTCCGCGAGGAGCTGAAGCCGATCGCCGGCGTCAGGAAGATGCTGCCCAAGCTTGGGCTGCCGTACTGTGTCGCGTCCTCAGGCACGCTCGACCGCATCCGCTACGCGCTCGACGTCACCGGATTGCTTGGGCTGATGGAGCCGCATCTGTTCAGTGCCACCATGGTGGCCAAGGGAAAGCCGGCGCCGGATCTGTTCCTGCATGCCGCCGCCAGCATGCGGGCCCATCCGCGCAAATGCCTCGTCATCGAGGACAGCCCGGCCGGCATCGCTGCTGCGCGGGCGGCAGGGATGCGCGTGCTCGCCTTCACCGGCGGATCGCATGCCGGCAATCCCGCCTTGAAAGCGCGGCTTGCGTCGAGTGAACCGGACTTTATATTCGCTGACATGCTGCAATTGCCCGATCTGATTGCAGGCTTGGGAGCGAGAGACAGAGCATCTTGACGAAACAGTTCGTTTGCGCGGTCGATGTCGGCACCGGGAGCGCTCGCGCGGGCATTCTCGACACCAGTGGCACCTTGCTCGGCCGCGCCGAGCGGCCGATCGCCATGAACCAGCCGAAGCCCGATCACGCCGAGCATGATTCGCGCGATATCTGGTCGGCCGTCTGCACCGCCGTGCGCGCTGCCCGCGAAAAAGCCGGTGTCGAGCCTGAGGACATTGTCGGCATCTCCTTCGATGCCACCTGTTCGCTGGTGGTGCGCGACCGGCAAGGCAGCCAGCTCAGTGTCTCGGTCACGGGCGACAAGCGCTGGGACACCGTCGTCTGGCTCGACCACCGCGCCATCGCCGAGGCCGACGAATGCACGGCAAGCGGCCACGCCGTGCTGAATTACATCGGCGGCGTCATGTCGCCGGAAATGGCGACGCCGAAACTGATGTGGCTGAAGCGCAATTTGCCGGACACGTGGAATGAAGCCGGCTATTTATTCGACCTGACCGATTTCCTGACCTGGCAAGCGACGGGTTCGCTGGCCCGCTCGCAATGCACGCTGACCGCCAAATGGACCTATCTGGCGCATGAGGAGACAGGCTGGCGGCGCGACTTCTTCGAGCTCGTCGGCCTCGGCGATCTTTTCGAGCACGGCAGCCTGCCGGAAAAGGCCAGTCCCGTCGGCGCCGATATCGGTCGATTGACGGCGCAAGCGGCGGCCGAGCTTGGGCTGAGCGAGAAATGCCGGGTGGGCTCCGGCGTCATCGATGCCTATGCCGGCGCGCTTGGCGTGCTCGGCGGCTTTGCCGGCGACGAACAGGACATCGGCCGGCATTTGGCGCTGATCGCCGGCACGTCGAGCTGCGTCATGGCGATGTCACCGGATCCGCAGCCTTTCGCCGGCGTCTGGGGGCCGTATTACGGCGCGGCGCTGCCCAGGCTGTGGCTGTCGGAAGGCGGCCAGTCGGCGACCGGCGCCCTGCTCGACCACATCATCCGCTGGCACGGCGCCGGCGGCGAGCCGGATGCCGCCATGCATGCGAAGATCGCCAGGCGTGTCGCCGAGCTGCGCGCCATCGAGGGCGACAGCCTCGCCGCAAGGCTGCATGTGCTGCCCGACTTTCATGGCAACCGCTCACCGCTCGCCGATCCGCATGCCGTCGGCGTCGTCAGCGGGCTGACGCTGGATTCCTCCTTCGACAGCCTGTGCAAGCTCTATTGGCGCACCGCCGTCGGCATCGCGCTCGGCGTGCGCCACGTGCTGGAGGCACTGAACGAGAACGGCTATCTGATCGACACGCTGCACGTCACCGGCGGCCACACCAAGAACCCGCTGCTGATGGAACTCTACGCCGACGCCACCGGCTGCACGGTGATCGAGCCGCTGGCCGACGAGGCGGTGCTGCTCGGCACCGGCATGATCGCCGCCACCGCTGCCGGGCTGTTTCCCGACCTCAACGCCGCCTGTCTTGCCATGCAGCAAGGCGGCAGGACGCGCCCGTCGAACCCGAAATCATCAGGGCGTTTCGAGCGCGACTACAAGGTTTTCCTCGAGATGCACCGCCAGCGCCGGATGCTGGACGCGATCCGCTAGAGCATCGGGCCGGTCGCTGGCTCAATCCGTTCCCGTCCCTCCTCTCTTGCCTTCATGTCGCGTTTCGTCCAGAAGCTGACGCAAACGCGGCGAAACCGAAGGTTTTGCCGTTTGACATGCGGCTTCCGGCTCTGGCCGACGTGCCGTAGCTGGAAAGAGCGGAACAATGTCTGCGATCGAAGCCGGCGCTCGCGCGCCGGAAAATCTTTGGCGTCAGGAAATCAGGGCGACGCTGGCGCTCGCCTGGCCGATGGTGCTGACCAATCTCGGCCAGACCGCGATGACGGCCACCGACGTCATGATGATGGGTCGTCTGGGCCCGGATACGCTGGCCAGCGGCGCGCTTGGCGCCAACCTTTATTTCATGCCGCTGATCTTCGGCCTCGGCCTGATGCTGGCGACCTCGCCGATGATCGCTACCGAGCTCGGCCGCCGCCGCTATTCGGTGCGCGACCTGCGCCGCACCGTGCGCCAGGGCCTGTGGCTGGCGATCCTGATCTCGATCCCGATCTGGCTCGTGCTTTGGCACGGCGAGGGCATTCTATTGGCCATGGGCCAGGACCCGGTTCTGGCCCATCAGGCCGGCATCTATCTGCGCTGGCTCGAATGGGCGGTGCTGCCCTTCTACTTCTATATCGTGCTGCGCTCGTTCATCTCGGCGCTGGAACGGCCGGGCTGGGCGCTGGTCATCGTCTTCGTCGCCGTCGCCTGCAACGTCTTCTTCAACTGGGTGTTCATGTTCGGCAATCTCGGCGTGCCGGCAATGGGCATTGCCGGGTCGGGCCTTGCCACCTCGCTGTCCTCAGCGCTGATGTTCATCGGCATGGCTGCCGTGGTGATGCTGGAGAAGAAGTTCCGCCGCTACCGTCTGTTCGGCCGTTTCTGGCGCGCCGACTGGCCGCGCTTCAAGGGCCTGTTGCGGCTCGGCCTGCCGATTGCCGGCATCCTCGCCTTCGAGGTGACGATCTTCAATGCGGCGGCCCTGCTGATGGGCCTGATCGACGCGGATTCCCTGGCCGCGCACGCGATCGCCATCCAGATCGCCTCGATCTCCTTCATGGTGCCGCTCGGCCTCAACCAGGCGGTGACGGTGCGCGTCGGCCTTGCGCACGGCGCCGGCAATCCGGAAGGCGTCTCGCGCGCCGGCTGGACCGCCTTTGTCATCGGCGTCTCGTTCATGGCGCTGATGGGGCTGGTGATGATCCTGTGGCCGCATCCGCTGATCAGCGCCTTCATCGATCTGGGCAATCCGGCCAATGCCAGGGTGATCGAACTTGCCGTGTCGTTCCTCGTCTTCGCGGCGCTGTTCCAGGTCTTCGACGGCGCCCAGGCGGTGGCCGCCGGCATGCTGCGCGGCCTGCATGACACCAAGGTGCCGATGATCTATGCCGCGATCGGCTATTGGGGCGTCGGCCTGCCGCTCGGCGTGCTGCTCGCCTTCCATTTCGGCCTGCATGGCGTCGGCATCTGGATCGGCCTGTCGACGGGGCTGGCCGTGGTGGCCGCGCTGCTGCTGGCGCGCTGGCTGCGGCGCGACCGGTTGGCGCCGCCGCTCGCGTTCGGGCATTGAAACAGAACGGCCGATGGCCCGGCGGCTGTTGTCCTGTGGGCGTTGGCTCATTGAACAACGCCTTCACAACTCCGCGATAGAGGCGGTCAGAATGTCGGCGGCGTGTTGACCCAGAGGATACGGACCGTGGTCGAACCGATATTGCGGTAGCCGTGGCCGAGTTCGGAGTTGAAATAAAACGCGTCGCCTGCCTCGAGCGCCACCACGTTCGTCTCGACCAGCAACTCGACGGAACCTTCGAGCACGTAGCCGAATTCCTGTCCCTTGTGGCTGATCAACTCGAGGCTGCCGCCGCCGGCCTCGATCACGTGGACATTGATCTGCAGCAGATATTCCGGACCGGATGGCACCAATTGCTCGAGCACGACATGGTTGCCCGAGCGCCGATGTCCCGTCTCCATGTGCGGACGCTCGTTTTGCCGCAACACGAACACTTCCGAGGCATTGTGCTGCAGCGTGCCGAACATAGCGTTCATGTTGATGCCCAGCGCCTGCACCAGCCGGTGCAGAGCCGCCATCGAGGGCGTCGCGCGGTCGTTTTCGATCTTCGAGAGATAACCCTCTGTCAGCCCGATGCGGGCGCCGAGCTCTTCCAGGCTGAGGCCAAGCACCTGTCTGGCATGGCGCAACTTGACGCCGATCCTCGGGGTTCCGTTTCTGTCGCGCATGTCAGGTCCGCGTCTTCATCCAGTCCGCCAGCTTCGCCAACAGAAAATCGACTTCCGCCTCGGTGTTATAATGGGCCAGCCCGATGCGGACGACGCCGTTGCGGTCCGCAAGCCCCAGCCGCTTGATTGGCTCCAAACCGTAATTGTGGCCATGCCAGAGATAGATGCCTTCCTTTGCCATCGCCTTGGCGATATCGGCGGGATCGGTTCCGTCAACGGTGATCGACACGGTAGGCACCCGGCGCGCCAGCGCCGCCACATCGGTTATACCCTGGACCAAGACGCCATCAATTCTGGACAATCCGGCAATCAGCCGTGCTGTCAGGACACGCTCATAACGGTCGGCGACTTCAATGCCGGCGACGATGCGCTCGCGCCGCGTCGCCTGCGGGTGGACGTTGCCGAAGGACTGTCCGAGCCAGGCATAGTGCTCGACGGCGCCAAGCACCCCGGCAAGCGCCTCGCGGCTTGTCGTCCCCGTCTCGAATTTTCCAGGTGGCGTGTTCGAAGCCGCGCGCACCTTGTAGGCGGTCAGCGCCTGCAGCAGATCGAACCGGCCCCACAACACCCCGTGATGCGGTCCGAAAAATTTGTAGGCCGAGCAAACCAGGAAATCACAGCCAATCTCCTGGACGTCGATCACTCCATGCGGCGCGAACTGCACCGCGTCGATATAGCTCAGCGCCCCGACCGCGCGTGCGCGCTGCGCGATCCGCTTCACGTCGTTGATCGTGCCGGTAACGTTGCTGGCATAGCCGACGGCGACCAGCTTGACCTCCTCGTCGATAGTGGCCTCCAGCGTCGACAGGTCGAGTTCGAACGTTTTTGGATCGAGGTCGATCCAGCGTACCTCAAGCCCGCGATCCTCCGCCAGCATCAGCCAGGGTGCGACGTTGGCGTCATGATCCATGCGCGTCAACACGATGGCGTCGCCGGCGTTCAGATCGCGGCCGATGGCGCGCGAGACGGCGAAAGTCAGCGTCGTCATGTTCTGGCCGAACACCACCTCACGCCGGTCCGCGGCATTGAAGAAATCGGCCATCGCCTGATGCGCGTCGTCGACCATCGCCTGGGCCGCGAGTGAGGTTTCGAAATAGCCACCAAGATTGGCGTTGGTCTCGATCATGGCACGCGTCATGCGCTCGATCGAACGGCTCGCCATCTGGGTTCCCGCGGGATTGTCGAAGAAAATCCGCTTCTTCGGCTCGGCACCTCTCGCCATCGCCGGAAAAGCATCGCGGACTGTGTCTATATCCATGTCTGAATTCCGTGTGTCTGGTGATCGTTGTGTGGCGGCCCCTAGACGCCGCTAGCTGCGGTTTCACGCGTTCAGCCGGCCGCTTCATGGATGGCGACAGCGCGAGCCGGGAAGCCGGATCCGGCCTTTGGCTTTGGCCAGCTTGCCATTATCAACGCGCCGGCGTCAGGCACCTTGTCGAGATTGGCCAGGAGCTCGATCTGCCAGCAGTCGCGGGACAGCACATAGTATTCCAGGCTTGCGTCACCCGCGGAAGTGGCGCGGCCGGGATCGGTGTCCATGCCCTCGTGCCCGATGGCAGCGACACCGCGGCGTTCCAAAAGTTCCTCCAGCACCGGCTTCGACCAGCCCGGCGCATGCGAGATACCGTCGGCCGACTTGTTCTGAAACGCCACGGGGTCTGGCCAGCGCGGCCACCACCCGGTGCGAAGCGCGACAAAACACTTTTCCGGGATACGGCCGTTCCGTGTCTCCCAGGCGGAAATGTCGTCGAGCGTCGGCGTCGCGTCGGGATCGGCGGCGACCCTGTCGCTGATGTCGAGGATGACCAACGGCAGAAGCATCTCCGCCACCGACAGTTGGTCGATCGAGCGGCCGCCGTCGATGAAGTGCACCGGCGGATCGACATGGGTGCCCCACTGTCCGACGAAGGCGTAGTGGTGGACCTGGAAGGCGTCGCCCTTCGAAAAATCGAGCAACGCACGGCGCTCCTCGTCCGGGAAGGCCGGGAAGTGCGGCTGGCCCGGATGAAACGCATGCGTCAGGTCGGTGAAGGTCGCGGCGGAGAGCCGCGACCTGTAGATGTCCCAAAGGGAACCCGGAGTGGACAAGATCACGGCTCCGCGACGAAGGTCGGTGCCGCTTCACTTGCAAGGACAAGCTTGCCGTCCTTGACACCGATGACCGAGACCGATTTGTCCGGCACCGAAATGCCCGGGCGGTAGGTGATCGTTCCGGTCACGCCGTCGAGCCCGGACGTAGCGGCCAGCGCGTCACGGATCTTGGCCGGATCCGGCGCACCGGCACGCTTGATCGCGTCGGTCATCAGCTTGACCGAATCGTAGCCGAGCGCAGCGAACGCGTTCTCCGGGGCATTGCCGGCCGACTTGGTGTAGGCGTCGATGAAGGCCTGCACCTTCGGGGTGGCGCCCTCACCGATATAGGCATGGGTGGTGAAGTAGGTGTCCTTGGCCGCGTCGCCGCCGACCTGGATCAGCAAGGGCGTGTCGTAACCGTCGCCGCCGACCACCGGCAGGTTGATGCCGGCCTGGCGCATCTGCTTCAAGATCAGGCCGATTTCCTCGGCATTCGACGAGGCATAGACGAAGTCGGGCTGCGGTGACAGCGCCTTCAGTTTGGCGATCTGCGCGGTAAAGGTCTTGTCGCCGATCTTGTAGGTGTCGCGCTCCAAGATCTTGCCCCCGCCATGCTCGTAGGCGGTGACGAAGTAGTCCGACAGCAGCGTTGTGTATTCGGTGCCGATGTCGGTCAGCAGGTAGGCGGTCTTGCCGTTCAGCTTGTTCAGCGCAAATTCCGCGCCAACCGCAGCCTGAACGTTGTCGCCGAAGGCGGCGAGGAAGATCTCGTTGCCGAGCTGGCTCGGCAATTTCGGCGAGGTCGCGCCGGGCGTGATGAACGGGATCTGCGCCTTCTGGACCTGCGGTCCGATGGCCAGCACCGAATCGGAATCGGCGAAGCCGATGATGCCGACGACCTTGTCGCTGTCGATCAACTGGCTGGCGACGGTCGAGATCGTCGTCGAATCGCTCTTGGAGTCGTAGATCACCAGTTCTATCTGTTGGCCGAGCACGCCGCCGGCGGCGTTGATTTCGCTTGCCGCCAGCTTGGCGCCATTCAGCATCGGACCGTCGAGCGAGGCCTGAATGCCGGTCAGGTTTGCCGGATAGCCGATCTTGATCGTGTCGGCAGCAAGTGCCGTGCTGGCCGAGGCAAGCGCGAAGAATGCGCCCAGTCCTAGGCCGATGGTGTCGCGTCGAGTGAGTTTGATCATCGTTTTCGTTCCTCTGTCTGGTTCACCGTTGCCGATCTTTGGGTTAATCCGAACGTAAGTTCCCGGTCCCCCATGATCCCCTTCGGCCGGAAGATCATGACTAGAATGAAGATGAAGCCGAGCACGATCTGGCTGGCGCCAAACAGGGCCGGCACCGCGAAATCGCCGATCGTGAAGCCGCGTTCGACCGAGCGCAGGACCTCCGACAACAGCGAAACGCAGATGACGCCAACCACCGCGCCGGTCAGGGAGCCCATGCCGCCTAGCACCAGCATTGTGATCAGGCTCATGGTCAGCGCGAAGTAAAAGGTGTTCGGCGAAAACGAGCCGAGATAATGTGCGTAGAGCGACCCGCCGACGCCTGAGAAGAACGCGCCGATGACGAAGGCGATCAGTCTGGTCCGCAACACGCCGATGCCGACAGCGCTGGCCGCGATTGTGTCGTCGCGCACCGCCTTCATGGCGCGCCCGAAAGGCGAATAGACCAGGCGCGCCAGAACGAACACCGTGATGGCGAGCCAACCCATCACCCAGGGCAACGTCGTCTCCAGCGGCACACCGGTGAAAGTGCGGGCGCCTCGGGTGAAATCCGACGCATTGATCAGCACCACGTTGACGATAATCAAGAATCCCATCGTCGCCACCGAAACGAAATAGCCCGACAGGCGCATCAAGGGATAACCGACGACCACGGCAAGCAGCGCCGTCAGAAGACCTGCCACCAGCGTCGCCGGCAGGAAGGGGAGGCTGAAAGCATGCAGAAACGCCGGCAGATGCGGCAGCAGTGCCATCTTCTGCTGTACGGGAATCGACAGTATTCCCGATATATACGCGCCGGCGCCGATGAAGCCGACATGACCGAGCGAAAACACGCCCGTAAAACCGTTGCTCAGCGACAGCGCCAGCACCAGGATTGCATTCAGCGCGATCAGCAGGATAATCCGGACGAAATAGTCGCTCAGCACGTGCGGCGCACCGAAAGCGACAGCTGCTCCCGCCACCAGGGCGACGAGGACGAGGAGTGTGATCCGCGCTTCCCGGCTCACAGCTTTATCTCCCGGTTTGGCTGGAGCAGCCCGCCCGGGCGCACCAGGAGAAAGGCGATCAGCACGGCAAAGACGATTGCGTCGCGATAGGACGAGACGCTGCTCGGCAGGAATGCGACGATGAAGATCTCCAGCGCGCCCAATATGTAGCCGCCCACCAGGGCGCCCGCGATCGACCCGAAGCCGCCGATGATCGCCGCCACGAAAGCCTTCAGGAGCGGCGTGAAGCCCATCTGCGGCTGCACCACGCCGGCCTGTGCCGCCCACAAAATGCCGGCAAGGCCGGCATAGGCGGATGCGACGATGAAGGCGACGATGATCAGCCGGTTGACGTTGAGTCCGACAAGGTGTGCCGCCGACATGTCCTCGGCTGCGGCGCGCATGCCGAGCCCGGTCGTGGTGCGCGTGATGAACCAGCCGAGGAGGAGCAGCGACACGAAGGTCAGCGCGATGGTCAGGAGATTGATGCTGGTGAAGGTGATGGCGCCGTTCGACATTTCCCAGGAGGTGTTGAGAATATCGGGGAGTGGAAAATTGCGCGGCGAGGAGGTGAACACCAGGATTCCGACGTTCTCGATGATGTAGGTGACGGCGAGGCTGGTGAGCAGTCGCGCAACGTCGGGCGCGTCGCGGATCGGACGATAGGCGATGCGTTCGATGAGGAAGCCCGCGACGGCCGCCGCGGCGATGCCGCAGATCACGGCGACAGGGAACGGAACGCCGATCCCCGCCAGCAGAGCTACCCCGAATGCGCCTACCATCATTACGTCGCCATGCGCGAAATTGGTGAGCTTGAGGACGCCGAAGACGATCGACAGGCCGACCGCCACCAGCGCGTAGAGGCTGCCGAGGCTCACCGCGTTGACGATCTGCTGCAGGATATAGTCCAGCTGGGTCATGTTGCCGCCCCGAGATATGCCTGCGCCACGCGTTCGCTGTCGCGCAGTTCCGCGGACCGGCCCGACAGCGCCACCTGACCCGTGCGCAGCACATAGGCACGGTCGGCGAGGTCCAGCGCGAGCGTGATGTTCTGTTCCACCAGCAGCATCGTCATGCCCTGGCGCTTCAGTTCGGCAAGCGCGCTGAAGATGTGGCGCACCAGCAGCGGCGCAACGCCGAGCGAAGGCTCGTCGAGCAGCAGCAGGCGCGGCGCCGCCATCAGCGCGCGCGCCAGAGCAAGCTGCTGCTGTTCGCCGCCCGACAGCGTGCCGGCCAGTTGCTTCAGCCGCTGCTTGAGAACCGGGAACAGCATGAACATGCGCTCGCTATCTCTGACGACGGCCTCCTTGTCGGTGCGGGTGCAGGCGCCGAGCCGCAGATTGTCGGCCACCGTCAGGCCGCCGAACAGGCGCCTGCCCTCCGGGCTCTGCGCGATGCCCAGAGTTACGATGCGCGACGGAGCGACACCTCCAATTGGCTTGCCATCGAAGATGATCTTGCCGCCGCGCGGCCGCGACAGGCCGGAAATGGTGCGCAAGGTCGTGCTCTTGCCGGCGCCGTTGGCCCCCACCAACGCCACCACCTCGCCGGCATGGACGTCGAGCGAAATGCCCTTCAGCGCACGCACCGCGCCGAAATTGACCTCGAGGTTCTCGACGCTGAGCAGAACGGGGCTAGGCGTGGCCAAGATACGCCTCCCGCACTTTCGGGTGTTCGCGTACCTGCTCCGGTGTTCCGACGCAGATCACCTCGCCGGTCGCCAGCACCTGGATGCGTTCGCACAGCGCCATGATCAGGTCCATGTCGTGCTCGACAACGACCACCGTTACGCCGTAGCGGTCACGGATCGTCCGAATCAGCGCCGCCAACACCTTGGTCTCGTTGGAATCAAGCCCGGCTGCGGGCTCATCGAGCAGCAGCAACTGCGGGCCGGTCGCCAACGCACGCGCAATCTCCAGCCGCCGCTGATCGCCGTAGGGAAGATCCGCGGCGACCCTGCCGGCCTGATCTGTCAGGCCCATGAGGTCGAGGAGTTCGTCGGCCTGCTGCCGCGTCGCGGCCACCCGCTCGCGATAGCGCCGACCGCGCAGCACGGTATCGGCGGGCCCGACAGGATGGCGCAGCTGCGCCGCCGTCAGCACGTTCTGTGCGACACTGAGGCTGCCGAATAGGCGAGAACCCTGGAAGGTGCGGGCGATGCCCATCGCGACGATCTGCGATGTGCGCAGGCCGACGATCGAACGGCCCTCCATCTCGATGCTACCGGAATTCGGCTGGGAGAAGCCGGTGATCAGGTTGAAAAGCGTGCTCTTGCCCGAGCCATTCGGCCCGATTACCCCAACGATTTCACCTTCGTGCAGCTCGATGGAATGATCCCGCAGGGCAACCAGCCCTCGAAAGGCTTTTGTCAGCCCAACCGTCTTCAACAGCACTCGACTCGACTGTCTATCCACGCGCCGGTTTGCCCCTGTCCGCCCTCGCCGCCCCGTTCGGCCCGGTCAAGCATCAAATGGACAATTCGAACGGCAAGATGTCAAGGCCTATTCCTAGCAGGAAAGCTATATGCCTGCCTCGGCTCGACCGTTGCCGCGACAGCACCGGCATCGATGCAGCGCTGCGCTCCCGCACTGGGTTTCCTGGCTTGCAGTCCAGCGCCGGCGCTCGCTTCCCGACCCTCCGCGCATACTGCGCAGGCGGAAGGCACGCGACGAAAAAGATCAGCGCGACCGGCCCTTAAACCTTGGCCGTCCTCGGACCGCGCTTCAGCTAGCTTGTTATCTGTTCGGCGACAGCTTCTTCGAGGCCGGCTGCGGCCTGGGCGGCGAGACCGCGCGCCGCCGCCTGTGAATCGTAAAACTCCTCGAGCGCATGAACCCTGCCCCACCGTAGCGTGAACACGTGGAGACCATGGTTGACGTAGGACGTATCGCCGTTGAGCAGGGTTGCGGTGCCATCCCACTGGGCAAACACGGTGGTATGCCACGGCCAGCCCTTCACCCAGACGTGGTTGACCGTGAGATGGAGAGTGGGCAGAACACGGCCGAGGCGCTCGAACCACCGGCGCAGGGCTTGCTTGTCGTGGCGCTCCCCACCAAGCGCGTGGGCGCCACCAACCCGGTGATGGACATGCGGCGCGATGGCCTTCACCGCCGCGTCCCAGCGATGGTTGTTGACGTCGTCGAAGCTCTGCCGGATCGATTTCTCGACAAAATAGCTGTAAAGCATGTGACCTCTCCAGGCTCATTGGGATGGCGTGATCGGACGCGAGAGCCCCGGCCAGCATCGCGCGGCCGCGGCCTGCGCGTCAGGTCAGGGCGTTGTCGCATCGGCTCGCAGGGATGTGCCGGTCCCGGTCGAGACCGTCACTTCCTTACCGGACCTTGAGAACGCGTAGAGCGAGCCCGGGTGGCCCGGTATGGAAAACGCCACGGCGTCACTGTTGGCGAGGCCCATGACGAACCGCAGCGGATCACCCCCGGTCTTCGGTGCGAAAGTGGCGGTGACCTCAAGCAGGTCGCCGCGCGGAACGTAGTAGGCCACCATGTCCAGGTGTCCCTGGTGCAGGCTGCCGCCTTCGATCGGGCGTCCGATGGTGGCTTCCTCGGCGAGAGCCGGGGTTGCAAGAAACAGCGCCGCCAGGAGCGAGGCGCTCAGCGTTTTGCGGATCATCTCATTTGTCCTTTTTTTAGATTGCGTTCACCCTCTATATAGGGTATAGATTACGAATGCAATCTAAAAAAGGAGATGACGATGCGTGTGAGTCGCACTCAGGCCGCGGAAAACCGCGAGACCGTGATCAATGTGGCAAGCCGGCTTTTTCGGGAGCGCGGCTTTGACGGCATCGGCCTCAAGGATCTGATGAAGGGTGCCGGGCTGACCCAGGGCGCCTTTTACAAGCAATTCGAGTCGAAGGACGATTTGGCGGCGTTGGCGTCCAGGCGGGCGATGGAAAGCGCCACCCACAAATGGTCAGCCGCGACCGCGGCACATCCTGGGAACCCGCTCTACGGGGTGATCTCATTCTACCTCAGCATGGACCATCGCGAGGAAAAGATGGACGGCTGCCCGGTCGTTGCGCTCGGTTCGGATGCAGCCAGGCAGGGTGCCGAGGTGAAGGCGTCATTCGAAGACGGCATCAAGGCGTACCTTGAGATGCTCGGCGGTTGGGTTGGCGAGGGCGACAGCGAAAAGACCGGAAAAAAGGCAATGGCCGTTCTCTCGACGATGGTCGGCGCGGTCGTGCTCTCGCGGGTCGTCAACGATCCCGACCTTGCGCGGGCTTTTCTGGATGCGGCGGCCGATCAGGTTCGCGAAGCAGTCGCCACTTGAACGGCGCGAGCAGTGCCGCCGGCACACCAAGGATAGGAGAGCAGATGCAACGGATTGTCGTCACGGGCATGGGAGCGGTCACGCCCCTGGCCGCCAATGTCGAAGCGTCCTGGTCACGCCTGCTTGCCGGCCGGTCCGGCGTTCGCAGGCTTCCGGACGATGTGGTGGGAGAGCTGCCGGTTAAGATTGGCGGCATGGTTCCCTCCCTGGGCGAAGATCCGGAGACTGGTTTCGATGCCGATGCCGTCCTATCCGCGAAGGATCAGCGCAAGGTGGACCGGTTCATTCTCTTCGCGTTGGCGGCGGCGGAAGAGGCGCTTGCGCAGGCGCAATGGAAGCCTGCCCTGGAAACGGAGCGCCTGCGCACGGCCACGATCATCGCTTCAGGAATCGGCGGGTTCCCCGCCATCACCGAGGCGGTGCGCACGGTGGACCTGCGTGGCGCCCGCCGCCTGTCTCCCTTTACGGTGCCGTCCTTCCTGGTGAACCTCGCGGCGGGCCACATCTCGATCCGTCATGGTTTCAAAGGTCCACTCGGCGCACCGGTGACGGCATGCGCGGCGGGCATCCAGGCGATCGGCGACGCCGCCCGCCTGATCCGCGCCAACGAAGCCGACATCGCCGTGTGTGGCGGAACGGAAGCGTGCATCAACACCGTCAGTCTCGGCGGGTTCGCCGCGGCTCGCTCTCTTTCCACCGGCTTTAATTGGGCACCCGCTCAAGCCTCGCGCCCTTTCGACACATCGCGGGATGGCTTCGTCATGGGCGAAGGAGCCGGCGTGCTGGTCATCGAGGCGTTGAGCCACGCGTTGGCGCGCGGCGCAAAGCCGTTGGCTGAGCTCGTCGGCTACGGCACGACCGCGGATGCCCACCACGTCACCTCCGGGCCGGAGGACGGCGACGGCGCGCGCCGGGCCATGCAGATCGCGATTGCCCAGGCAGGGATTTCGCCACGCGAGGTTCGTCATCTCAATGCGCATGCGACCTCCACGTCAGTCGGCGACCTGGGTGAGATCGAAGCGATCAAGAGCGTGTTCGGGCGCGATTTCGCGATAGCTGTCAGTGCGACGAAATCGGCGACCGGACATTTGCTCGGAGCGGCCGGCGGGCTTGGTGCGATCTTCGCAATCCTGGCGCTCAGGGATCAGATTGCTCCGCCAACCCTCAACCTGGGCGAGGCCGATCCGGCCGGCGACGGCATCGACTTCGTCGCAAACGCGGCCCGGCCGATGGAGATGGAGTACGCGATCTCCAATGGCTTCGGCTTTGGCGGCGTGAATGCCAGCGCCCTGTTCAGACGCTGGAACTAACCGGTGGCCGGACGCAGTCATGACCAACGCCCTTTGCCCCGGCCTCTCATGCTTTTCCCAATCCGATCCAACGCAAAGAAGGACACGATTTCCATGAACAAGACCAATCCCGGCGTCGCCTTGGTGACAGGGGCGTCTTCCGGCATCGGGCGCGCTACCGCCGATGCCTTGCTAGGCGCCGGCTTTCGCGTCTTCGGAACCAGCCGTCGCGCGAGCTCCCAGCCATCCGCCGGCGTGACCATGCTGACCTGCGACGTGACCGACGACGCGTCCGTTGCGACAATGGTCGATGACGTTCTGGCCAAGGCCGGACGCATCGACCTGCTTGTCAACAATGCCGGCATGGGCCTGTTTGGCGGCGCGGAGGAGTCCTCGACCGCCCAGGCCAAGGCGCTGTTCGACGTGAACGTCTTCGGCGTTTTCCGCGTGACCAACGCGGTGCTGCCGGCAATGCGACGCCAAGGGAAGGGCAGAATCGTGAATTTGAGTTCGGTGCAGGGGTTCATCCCCGCTCCCTATTTTGCACTCTACTCGGCGACCAAACATGCCATCGAGGGTTATTCGGAGTCGCTCGATCACGAATTGCGCCCGTTCGGCATCCGCGTTTCGCTGGTGGAGCCCGCCTATACCCGCACATCATTCGAGGACAATCTTGTCGCCCCCGACCGGTCGCTCGAAATCTACGACTCCGCGCGCGCCGGGATGACTGTATCCGTGCGGAAATCGATGGACAAAGGCGATGCGCCCGAAGTGGTCGCCAACACCGTTTTGGCAGCAGCGACCGATCCCTCCCCTAAGAAGCGCTATGCGGCGGGAAAAATGGCGCGCCAGGTCAATTTCCTGCGCCGTTTCGTCCCCGCGTCCGCATTCGACAAGAGCCTGCGCAAGCAGCTTGGGCTGCCGGCCTGAAGTCGAGCGCTAACCGCAAGGACATCTGCCTTGGCGCGTCAGCGGGCAGCCGCCTGTTTCTCGAGCCTGCGGGCGTATTGCGTCAGCGGAAAGCACATGACGAAGAAGATCAGAGCCACCAGCCCGTAGACCTTGAACGGTTCGAAGGTCGCATTGTTGATGGCGTTAGAGGTCCGCACCAGTTCCTCGAAGCCGATGATCGAGGTCAGCGCGGTCGATTTGATCAGCTGAACCAGGAAGCCGACGGTGGGTGCGCGGGTGATCGAAAAGGCCTGCGGCAGGATGATCAGCCTCAGCTCCTGCAGATAGTGCAGGCCAAGGCTGGCGCCGGCGTCCCATTGGCCGAGGGGTAGCGCCGCGACGCCCGAGCGCCAGATCTCGGCGAGATAGGCGCTGGCGAAGAAGGTGAGGCCGAGCGCCGCCGCCGTCCACGGTTCGATGCGCAGGCCGAGCATCGGCAGGCCGAAGAACATCAGGAACAGCTGCATCAAGAGCGGCGTTCCCTGGAACAGGGCGATGTAGCCGGAAGCAACACGCCTGCTCCACTTGTTCTTGGCGATCCTGAAGAACAGCACGACCAGGCCGACGATGCCGCCGCCGATGAAGGCGGCCAGCGATAGCAGCACCGTCCAGCGGGCAGCGAGCAGCAGGTTGCGCACGATGTCCCAGAAGGTGAATTCGATCATGACACGCCGGCCCCCAGGACGCGGCGTCCGCCTGACACCAGCAGCCGGCGCAAGGCCATAGACAGGACGAGATAGACCAGCGTCACGACGAAATAGGTCTCGAAGGAGCGGAAGGTGCGGGCCTGCAGCATGTCGGCCTCGTAGGTCAGCTCGCGCACCGCAATCTGCGACACGACCGCCGACTCCAGCATCATGATGACGATCTGGCTGGTCAGCGCCGGGAAGATCACCTTGAGCGCCTGCGGCAGCACAATCTTGATGAACACCTGGCGTGGCCTCAGGCCCAGCGCCAGGGCCGCTTCCGTCTGTCCGCCGGGCACGGCGTCAAGCCCGGCGCCGACGATCTCGATGGTATAGGCCGCCATGTTGAGCGTCATCGCCAGCATGGCGGCCAGGATCGGGTCGAGCCGGATGCCGAGGCTAGGCAGTCCAAAGAAAATGAAGAACAGCTGCACCAGGAACGGCGTGTTGCGGATGATTTCAACATACCAGGCGATCGCCCGCTTGAGCAGCACGGGACCGTTGCGGCGTCCCGCGGCACCCAGGATGCTGATGAACGTTCCAGCGAGCGTGGTCACGGCGATCAACAGGATCGTCGTGGCCGCGCCGCGCGCGATATCGCCGACAGCACCCGGAAGCCAGGCAAAGGCCACGGAAACTCAGTCCTTGAGGTTGTCGGGATTGAGCGGCGTCTTCAGCCAGGTTTTCGAGCTTTCGTCCAGCTTGCCGTCGGCCAGCATCTTGGCGACGGCATCGTTGACCGCCTTCTTCAGGCTGTCTTCGTTCTTGTTGAGGCCGATATGCGAAGGCGAGGTCAGGAGCTGGAATTTCTGCTCCGGCTTCAGCGCGTCCTGCTTGGCCAGCACCTGTGCGCCGACATCGTTGCCGACGACCATCAGCTGGGTCTGGCCGGAGATGAAGGCCTGGATCACCGAATTGTAGTTGTCGAAGCGCTTGATGTCGGCCGAGGCGGGGGCTGCCTCGGTGAGCGAGGTGTCTTCCAGCGTGCCGCGGTTGACGGCGATCGACTTGTCGGCGAGGTCTTCCTTGCCCTTGACCGAAAGTGCCGCCGGACCGATCACGGCGATGTAGTAAGGCGCGTAGGCAACGGCGAAGTCGATCACCTGCTCGCGTTCCTTCGAATAGCCTACGCTCATCAGAATATCGACGCGGTGGTCGTTCAGATACGGGATGCGGTTCTGGCCGGTGACGGCGACGGGATTGAGCTTCACCTTGAGCGTGTCGGCAATGTATTGCGCGACGTCCATGTCATAGCCCTTGAGGCTCATGTCGGCGCTGGCCGAGGAGAAGGGCGGGAAATCGGCGAAGACGCCGACATTGATGGCGCCGGCCTTGGTGATATCAGCCAGCGCATCGGCGCTGGCGGCCTGAATCGAGAGGCCGAAGCCGGCCGTGCCGAGCATCAGCACGGCGGCGATGGAGGCAAACGTCTTGCGGATCGTCATGTCATTCCCCTGTCTGGAAGCTTTGTTTGTTGGGAGTCGACCGCCGGCTCCAGCGCGGCGGCCGCCTTTGCTTTCTGAACGTCAGGCTCCCTTGCCCGTGATTGCCGGGCTGAACACCATCAGGCTCAATATCTCGAACAGCACCTGTGCGGCGGCATGCGCCGTGTTGGTGGTGGCGTCGTATTGCGGCGCCACCTCGACGACGTCGCCGCCGACGATGTTGAGGCCCTTGAGGCCGCGCAGCAGTTCGAGCACTTCGCGCATCGTCAGCCCGCCGACCTCAGGCGTGCCGGTGCCGGGCGCGAATGCCGGATCGACGCTGTCGATGTCGAATGAGACATAGGTCGGACCGTCGCCGACTATTCTGCGCGCCTTCTCGATGATGGCCGGAATGCCGAGACC
>NZ_JAMYTM010000048.1:0-39750 GCF_040322475.1 Mesorhizobium sp. M0140
GAACAGGATGGAAACGAATCTCCATCCTGTTCGATAGGTCTTACCAGATCCTCATCCAGCCCAACTTAAGTGAACTGCATTACGGGTTCATCCCGGCCTTTTTCATGCCAATCCTGCCTCGATCAGCACGAAGCGCAGCCGCTCCTCGACCGTCGCCAAAGGCAGCGGGACGGTTTCATAGCCCAACTCCGTGTAGACGCCGACCAGCGCATGATAGGTACGCTCGGCCTCCTCAAGCGTCTGCTTTCTCTCCTCATCCTGCGCGAAGATCTCCGGCCAAAGCGGGGCGACGAAGACGCGCTGATGATAGCGGAAGCGCTCGGCGGCAGCGGTGGCGTGTTCGGATACCGGCAGGCCGCTCAGCCTGAGATAGCCGAGCGTGTCCGGAACGCCACAATCGAAAAAAACAGGACGCCCGGTCTGTTCTTGCGCAATTTGATACGAGCGCATCTCCCATGACAGCATCAACTCGGCGAACAGGGCGCGATCACGCCAGGGCAAAGCGGGTCCGCCAATGTCGGACTGGTCGCGGATGATGCCGCGCCCGGCTTCCGCCGAGGTGGCAAAGCCTGCGTGGCGCAGGGCTTCGATCAAGGTGGTCTTGCCGGAACCAGGACCGCCGGTCAGCACGAAGAAGCGATCGGAATCGTTTTGCATGTTTTGTCCATGGAGGGAGCACGCGGCCGGCGCCTTCGCGGCGAAGCTGCCACTGCGCATGCTGCATATCGGAGGAGGGGAGAAGTGGAGGTTTCTGTTGCCAGGTACCTCCGAACCCCGCCTAGAAGTGCGAACCTCTAGGGCTTGATTTGAAGCTATCGCACCGCTTACGCGGCGAGACGTGCTTCCGCATAGTTGTCATTTGCAACTACAGGTTTAGCCCGATGACGGTGGTACCATGCCGGGCAAAAGTACGATCTTTACACCTTCGTCGATCCTATTTCGCCCCCAGCAAAAACCGCTCTGTCATCAGCAGCGGCTTTTGGTGGAGGCGCCGGGTACCGCCCCCGGGTCCGAACGGCTTATTTCATCGCCCATTTATCGCCATAGTCGGTCAAGCCGACAAACTGAATATAGGGGGCCATCGCAAGAAATGGAAGGCCGCAATGGCACTTTATCCCCCTGACAAAACCGCAAGTCCAAAGGGTTGACTTGGGCGCGGTCTCAACCGAAGCTTTGCCCCGGTGAGGAGTTACCGACCTAGCGCACATGTTGCAGCAGCGCCACAGCCCTCATCGATCGGATCCGTGGCGCCGACGAGGGGAATTTTGATGGCCGACTATCTTGCAGACGTGAAGAAATACGATGCCGGCGCCAGTGCTGATGCGGTTGAAAAGATCGTCAAGCACCTAGGCATCGCGCTCAGGAACCGCGATTCCTCGCTGGTATCCTGCACCGACCCGAAGGAACTCGGGCGTGTCAGGGACAACTGGGTCGCCAAGAAGCTCGGCATCAGCGATGCAGCGAAGGCCGATGCATCCATCGAGAAGACTTGCAAGGCAATGGCTGCCGACAACACCAAGAGCCGGGTGACTTTCTACTACCTCGTCGCGAAGGACCTGGGCAAGCTCGGCTCCCTCTGACGACCGCGCTTCAATTCGCAGGGCTGGCGCGGTCCATGCGCCAGCCCTGATGTTGTTGGGGACTGGCGGGCTTCGGGCAGGGCTTGCGCTGCTTTGTGGTGTTCGATTGCCTGTCCGTAAGCTATGATGGCTGGACAACCGAATCGAGCCGGAACCGATGCGCCAGTATCTCGACCTCCTGCAGCACGTGCTGGACAACGGCGCCGATCGCGGCGACCGCACCGGCACCGGAACCCGCTCCGTCTTCGGCTACCAGATGCGTTTCGACCTGGCGCGCGGCTTTCCCGTCACCACGACCAAGAAGTTGCATCTCAAGTCGATCATCCATGAGCTTATGTGGTTCCTGGCCGGCGATACCAACATCAAATACCTCACCGACCATGGCGTTTCGATCTGGGACGAATGGGCCGACGAGAATGGCGATCTCGGCCCGGTCTACGGCAAGCAGTGGCGTTCCTGGCCGGATGGCCATGGCGGCTCGATCGATCAGATCGCGAATCTCCTCAAGGAGATACGCAAAAACCCTCAATCGCGGCGGCTGATCGTTTCGGCATGGAATCCAGCCGAGGTGGAAGCGATGGCGCTGCCACCCTGCCACTGCCTTTTCCAGTTCTATGTTTCGGAAGGGCGGCTCTCCTGTCAGCTTTACCAGCGGTCGGCCGATATCTTTCTCGGCGTGCCGTTCAACATCGCGTCCTATGCCCTGCTGACCGTGATGGTGGCGCAGGTCACCGGGCTGAAACCCGGCGATTTCGTCCACACACTTGGCGATGCGCATCTCTACTCGAACCATTT
This sequence comes from Mesorhizobium sp. M0140, assembly GCF_040322475.1. Taxonomy (NCBI): domain Bacteria; kingdom Pseudomonadati; phylum Pseudomonadota; class Alphaproteobacteria; order Hyphomicrobiales; family Phyllobacteriaceae; genus Mesorhizobium; species Mesorhizobium sp. M0140. Next base: position 2,376 of record NZ_JAMYTM010000048.1, read on the forward strand.
CGAGCAGGCGCGCGAACAGCTGCGGCGCACGCCGAGGGCGCTGCCGACGATGTGGATCAACCCCGAGGTGAAGGACCTGTTCGCCTTCCGCTTCGAGGATTTCCGGCTGGAAAACTACGTCGCAGACGCGTCGATCAAAGCGCCGATCGCGGTCTAAGGCCGCAAATTTCAGTCGATGCCGACCATCACGTCCGAGGCCTTGACCACGGCATAGGCCTGCTTGCCCTTTTGAGCTTGAGATCGGCGACGGCCTTGTTGGTGATCGAGGCGGTGACGATGGCGCCGCCACCGATGTCGATCGTGACATGCGAGGTGGTGGCTCCTTGACGATCTCGGCGATCGTTCCCCGGAGGGGATGTTGCGGGCACTGATCTTTCCAGGGTTTCTTTGCCGGTCTTTCCAGGACAATTGGTGTCGTACGGACGCTTTCATGGGGCGCCGGGCCTTCCCTTGTTATATTCATGCGGATATATCGGTCGGAGACTTAGGGCTGACTAGCTTTCAAACCGAGGAGAGTTCCCATGCTGCGCAAAGGTTTTGGATCGAGGGCGATCGCCATTGGTGGCTTCGCTGCGGCGCTGATGGCAGTCGTGCCGGCAGCACATGCGGAAGACAAGGTGGTGGTGTTTGCCGCGGCCAGCCTCAAGGACGCGCTCGACGCCGTGAACAAAGCCTGCGAGGCCGATGTCGGCGAGGCGGCGACTGTCTCCTATGCCGCGAGTTCGGCGCTGGCCAAACAGATCGAGGGCGGGGCGCCTGCCGACGTCTTTATCTCGGCCGATCTCGACTGGATGAGATATCTCTCCGACAAGAAGCTGACCAAGCCGGACACCGAAGTGAAGCTGCTCGGCAATGAGATCGTGCTGGTGGCGCCGAAGGACTCGGCGGTCGACACCAGGATCGAGAAGGGCTTTGACCTCGCCAAGCTGATCGGCGACGGCAAGCTCGCCATGGGCGATTTCAAGGCGGTGCCGGCCGGCAAATACGGCAAGGCCGCACTTGAATCGCTCGGCGTCTGGTCTTCGGTCGAAGGCAAGGTGGCGCAGGCCGAAAACGTGCGCGCGGCGCTGAAGCTGGTTTCGACGGGTGAAGCAGCCCTTGGCATCGTCTACGCCACTGATGCGCATGCCGAAAAGGGCGTCAAGGTGGTCGGCACCTTCCCGGAGGATTCGCATCCGCCGATCATTTATCCGGTTGCCCAGACCGCCGATTCGAAGGACAAGGATACGCCGGCTTTCCTGAAATGCCTGCAGTCGGCCAAGGCGGCCGCGCTGTTCAAGGATCAGGGATTTACCGTGCTCGCGCCGAGCAACTGAGTTCCAAGGGGCACTATGAACTGGCTGCTGGACCTCACTCCCGACGAATGGAATGCGGTTCGGCTGTCCATCAAGGTGGCAACGGTGGCGATGCTCGCCAGCCTGCCGCCAGGCATCTTGATTGCGCTGCTGCTTGCCCGGGGACAGTTCTGGGGCAAGACCGTTCTCAACGGGCTGGTGCATCTGCCGCTGATCCTGCCGCCCGTGGTGACCGGCTACCTGCTGCTGCTCACCTTCGGCCGGCGCGGCCCGGCCGGCGCCTTCCTGGCAGAGCATTTCGGCATTGTCTTCTCCTTCCGCTGGACAGGCGCGGCGCTGGCCTGCGGCGTCATGGGCTTTCCGCTGATGGTGCGGGCGATCCGGTTGTCGATCGAGGCGGTGGACCGCAAGATGGAAGCGGCGGCGGGAACGCTCGGCGCCAATTCGCTCTGGGTTTTTGCCACCATCACGCTGCCTCTGATCCTGCCCGGGCTGATCGCCGGCGCCATCCTCGCCTTCGCCAAGGCGATGGGCGAGTTCGGCGCCACCATCACCTTCGTCTCCAACATTCCCAATGAGACGCAGACATTGCCGTCGGCGATCTACACATTCACGCAGGTGCCGGGGGGCGATGAAGGGGCGCTCCGCCTGACGCTGATCTCCATCGTCATCTCCATGGCCGCGCTGGTGGCTTCGGAGGTGCTGGCGCGGCGTGTCGGCCGGCGACTGGACATCGAATGAGCGTTCTCGTCGACATCAGTCATCGGCTCGGCGGTTTCGCCATCGACGCCCGCTTCGAAAGCGCCGGGCGGCTGACGGCGCTGTTCGGAGCGTCGGGGTCGGGCAAGACGACGCTGATCGACATGATTGCCGGGCTGATCCGGCCCGACAAGGGACGCATCGAGGTCGACGGCCGTGTGCTGGTCGATACCGGTGCCGGCATTTTCGTGCCGAAGCACAAGCGCCGCATCGGCATGGTGTTCCAGGACGCACGGCTGTTTCCGCATATGAGCGTTGCCGGCAATCTGCGCTACGGCCGCTGGTTCACGCCGCCGGCGGAGCGCTACGCCGATATCGATGCCGTCGTCGACCTGCTCGGCATCGGGCCGCTCATGAACAGGCGGCCGGCAAAGCTCTCGGGCGGCGAGAAACAGCGCGTGGCGATCGGCCGGGCATTGCTTGCCAGCCCCAGACTGCTGCTCATGGACGAACCGCTGGCCTCGCTCGACGAAGCGCGCAAGGCCGAAATCCTGCCCTATGTCGAAAGGCTGCGCGACGAGACGAAAATCCCGATCGTCTATGTCAGTCATTCGGTCGCCGAAGTGGCGAGGCTGGCCAGCGACGTGGTGATGCTGGCGCAGGGCAATGTCGTTGCCAGCGGGCCGACCGAGGCGGTGATGCAAAGGCTCGACCTGTTGCCGGCGGAGGAGCGCGGCGAGGGGGGCGCCGTGCTGGACACCAAGGTGCTGCGTCACGACGAGACTTTCGGTATGACCGTGCTCGGCTCGGCCGCGGGCGAGCTCCGGGTGCCACAGCTGGCGATGAAAACAGGTACGCCGGTGCGCATCCGTATCCGCGCCCGCGATGTGATGATCGCCACCGAAAAGCCGAGGGGTCTCAGCGCGCTCAACATTCTGCCGGGAACCATTACCGCGATGAGCCCCGGCGAAGGGCCTGCGGTCGAGGTCGGTATCGACTGCAATGGTGCAACCGTGCTTGCCCGCATCACCGAACAGTCGCGGCAGGCGCTGAAGCTCCATCTTGGCGGCAAGGTTTTCGCGGTGATCAAGACGGTGAGCTTCGATCGGGCGAACACCGGCGCCGGCCTGCCCGCCGAGGTGGATGGGTGATCCCGCTATGTCTTTTTGGAATAGCGGTTTCGCCAGGGAGCTGCTAGTATGAGGTTGGACCGCGGAGAGTAATGATGCCGTCGCTGAGCTTGCGGATAAATCTCGACCCCGACGGGCGCGTCGGGCCGGGCAAGATCGAACTCCTGGAACAGATCGCCGCCTTCGGCTCCATTTCGGCCGCCGCGCGCGGCATGGAGATGTCCTACAAGCACGCCTGGGACCTGGTCGAGGACATGAACCGGGTGTTCGGCAAGCCGCTGGTGGCGGCACAGACCGGTGGCCGCAAGGGCGGCGGCGCGCAACTGACGGCTGTGGGGCTGGCGGTGGTCAGCCGTTTTCGCGCCATCGAGCGTGCGGCGGCTGCGGCGGCGGCGACGCATATGGAGGCATTGCAGGCGGAGATTGATGCTGGGTGAGGGGGAAGGGAGTAGGGGAGTAGGGGAGTAGGGGAGTAGGGGAGTAGGACTTATTGCTCTTCACCGGGCTTGCGCAGCAAATAGCTGTCCATGATCCAGCCCTTCTGCCGACGAGCTTCCTCTCGAACCTTTTCGATCTTTGCGCCGATGTCACCGATCCTGCCGGAGAGAGTGATCTCGTCTTCCGTTCCGAGATAGGCGCCCCAATGGATGACGACATCCTTGTCGGCCAGCGTGTTGAAGGCGCATTTGCCGTCGAGCAGGACGACCGCGCTTCCGGCATTGTCCGGCATGCCTTCCTCAGTCAGGCGGCGGCCGGTGGTGATGAGGACGGAATCGCCGATGCGGTTCAGTGCCATCTTGTGGCTGGCGGCCAGCGCCTGGACAGCGGTGATGCCGGGTATCACCTCAAGCTCGAACGCGACATTGCCCCGCAGGCGCACGCGCTCGAGGATGCGCAACGCGCTGTCGTAGAGCGAAGGGTCGCCCCAGATCAGGAAGGCGCCGCAGCCATCCCCTGCGATCTCGTCGCGGATCAGGCTTTCGTAAATGGTGGCGATGGCTTCATGCCAGTCATCGACGGTCGAGCGGTAGGAGGGGGCCGGCCCATCTTCTACTGGCCCATCTTCCATTGGCAGGTCGCGCAACGGCACGTCGAATTCGACACGGCGTGATTTCGGGTTGGTGACGAAGCGGTCGCATATCCGGCGGCGCAGTTCGGCCAGTTCATTTTTTTTCGCGCCCTTGTCGGGAATGAACAGCACATCCGCCTGGTTCAGGCCTGATATGGCCTGAACGGTCATGTGGTCGGGATTGCCGGCGCCGATGCCGATGACGAGAAGCTTGCGCATGGGCGAACTCCTGCCCGATCGGAACCCGTTAGTCCAGACCGCGCTGGCGCGTGTCCAGACCGCGCTGGCGCGTGTCCAGACCGCGCTGGCGCGTGTCCAGACCGCTGCTGGGTGTCCAGACCGCTTGCTCCAGACCCTTTTTGGCGCGTCCGCGGATGCGGAAGGGCTTTGAAACGCCACATTGAAACGGCTAGGGTCCTGCAGGCATTCTAGCCGAGGGGGCTTCCATGTTGCGATATGTTCTGACCGCCGTGCTGGCCCTGTCGCCCGCGCCCGCCTTCGCCAACGATTCGGTTGCCGAACTTGGCACTGGCGGCCTGATCCTGTCGCGCAGCGATGCCGTGGCGATGCAAAGCGAGGATCTTTTCATCTCGCCGGAAAAGGTCACTGTCGACTATGTCTTCCACAACAACACCGATCGCGATGTCGAGGCCATCGTCGCCTTCCCGATGCCCGAAATATCGGGCAATCCCGAAGAAATCCCGGCGATTCCCGAAAACCAGAGCGACAATTTCCTCGGCTTCGAGGTGACGATCGACGGTGCCGCCGTCAAGCCGCAGCTCGAGCAGAAGGTGTTGGCGCTAGGCATCGACATCAGCGCAGAGATGAAGGCGCAAAACGTGCCGTTCTATCCATTCGGCGATGCGGCGAAGGCGGCGCTGGCCAAGTTGCCGCAAGCGGTTGTCGATGACTGGGTCAACCGCGGCATCATCATCGAGGACACCGGCAGCGACGGCACCGAGACGACCAAGGTCTACACGCCGTTCTGGCAATTGCGTTCGACCTACTGGTGGCGCTCGACCTTTCCAGCCAACAAGGACGTTCATGTTTCCCACCATTACAAGCCGAGCGTCGGCGGCACGTCTTCAGTCAGCTTCTTTTACGACGGCAAATTCCAGGGTCAGTATGCGGCCTACAAGGCCCGCTATTGCATGGACGATACATTCGAGAGTGCGGTGCGCAAGGCGGCGAAGAACGACCCTGACGGCTACCCCAAATATGTCGAGAACCGCATCGCCTATATCCTGACCACCGGCGGCAACTGGGCCACCGGCACAATCGGAAAGTTCAAGCTGACGATCGACAAGGGCAATCCGAAAGCCCTGGTCTCGTTCTGCGGCGACAATGTCAGAAGACCGGACCGACGACATTCGAGATGACGGCGGATAATTTCTACCCCGAGCGCGACATCGACATCCTGATCCTCGAGCCAACGGACGACAATTGATGCATGTCGCAATCTACGTTGCCATCGCCGAGAACGGCGTGATCGGGCGGGACGGCGGGCTCCCGTGGCGGCTCTCCACCGATCTCAAGCGCTTCAAGGCCGATACGATGGGCAAGCCCATCATCATGGGCCGCAAGACCTATGAGGGCATCGGCCGGCCGCTGCCGGGCAGGTTGAACATCGTCGTCACCCGCGACAAGACCTGGCGCGCCGAGGGCGTGGAGGTGGCACATTCGCTCGAAGCCGCGGTCCAACTGGCGACGGTGCGCGGGCGCCGCATGGTCGGTGTGGACGAGGTGTGCGTCATCGGCGGCGGCGAAATCTATGCCCAGGCCATGCTTCTGGCCGATCGGCTGCATGTCACCCATGTGCTGGCAGCGGTCGAAGGCGACGCGCATTTCCCGCCGATCGATCCTGATTCCTGGCGTATTGTCAGCTCGCACGACGTCCCGGCCGGGGAAAAGGACAGCCACCCGACGCGCTATTCGGTTTACGAGCGGCGTCGAGAGAGACATTGACTGAAAAAAGGGGCATTGAAGGAAGACAAAGGGTCGCGACCGGACAAATCGGACGAAGTCGGCAGCGCATCGCGTTGAAAGCGCCTCGTGGCGTCCCTATAGAAGAACAATACTGGATTTTGCGCCGTAATACCGGCGCTTGAGGGAATTCCAAGCGAAAGGACATTCATGCCCTGGAACGATAAAAGCGGTGGTGGCGGCGGCCCATGGGGCGGCGGCGGCGGCAACAATCAGGGGCCCTGGGGGCAGGGACCAAAGGGACCGAGCGGGCCACAAGGCTCGCCTCCCGATCTCGAAGACATTATCCGCCGCGGCCAGGACCGGCTGCGGCGCGCTCTTCCGGGTGGCGGCGGCGCGAGCCCGGCCATCTTCGCGCTGATCGCGGCTGCACTTGTGGTGCTGTGGGCGTTCAAGGCGGTTTATACCGTGCAGCCCGACGAGGTCGCGGTCGAACTGCGCTTCGGCAAGCCGAAGACCGAACTGTCGCAGCCTGGCCTGCATTTCCATTGGTGGCCGCTCGAAACCGTCGAGACGGCCAAGATTTCCGAGCAGCTCGTCGATATCGGCGGCGGCGGCGCGACAAGTGGCAACACGTCCGGGCTGATGCTTACCGGCGACCAGAACATCGTCAACGTCCAGTTCTCGGTGGCCTATCAGGTCTCCGACCCGAGCGCGTATCTCTTCGATGTGTCCGATCCCGACGGCATGCTGCGGCAGGTTGCCGAAAGCGCCATGCGTGAAGCCGTCGGCCGCCGGCCGGCGCAGGACATCTTCCGCGACGACCGCCAGGGCATTGCCGCCTCGGTGCGTGAAATCATCCAGACGACGCTGGACGGCTACAAGGCCGGTCTCAACGTCAACGCCGTCTCGATCGAGGATGCGGCACCGCCACGTGAAGTGGCCGATGCGTTCGACGAAGTGCAGCGCGCCGAGCAGGACGAGGACAAGTTCGTCGAGCAGGCCAACCAGTACTCCAACCAGAAGCTCGGGCAGGCGCGCGGCGAGGCCGCACAGATCCGCGAAGACGCGGCCGCCTACAAGAACCGGGTCGTGCAGGAAGCCGAGGGTGAGGCGCAGCGCTTCATCTCGGTCTATGACGAATATGCCAAGGCGCCCGATGTAACGCGCAAGCGCCTCTACCTGGAAACCATGGAGAAGGTTCTGAAGGATTCGAGCAAGGTCATCGTCGAGCAGGGCAACGGGCAAGGGGTCGTTCCCTATCTGCCGCTGCCGGCATTGCAGCCGAAAGCGCCGGCACCCGCTGCGCCCAGTGGCGTTACGGGAGGTAACCAGTGATGGCCAACCGTCTTCCCATCATCGTCGTCGCAGCAGCGGTTATCCTGTTCCTGCTCTATTCGTCGGTCTTCGTGGTCAATGCGCGTCAGCAGGCGCTGGTGCTCAGGTTCGGCGAGATCGTCGACGTCAAGAGCGAACCCGGCATCTACTTCAAGGCGCCGTTCTCGTTCTTCGACGCCGATACGGTGCAGCTGATCGAGAACCGGGTGCTGCGCTTCGACCTCGACAACATCCGCGTCCAGGTCTCGGGCGGCAAGTTCTATGAGGTCGATGCCTTCATCGCCTACCGCATCTCGGATCCGCGGGTCTTCCGCTCCGCCGTGTCCGGTCAGATCGAATTGGCCGAGGCCCGGCTCAGGACGCGTCTCGACGCTGCCTTGCGCCGTGTCTATGGTCTGCGTGATTTCGAGGCAGCACTCTCCGAAGAGCGCGGCGTGATGATGCGCGAAGTCCGCGACCAGCTCAGGCCCGACGCCACATCGCTCGGCCTGCAGATCGAGGATGTCCGCATTCGCCGCACCGATCTCACGGCCGAAGTCTCGCAGCAGACCTTCGACCGCATGAAGGCGGAACGCCTGGCGGAAGCTGCCCGGCTGAGGGCACGCGGCAACGAAGCGGCGCAGCGCATCACGGCCCGCGCCGATCGCGAAGTGGTCGAGATTGTCGCCGAAGCGCAAAAAGAGTCGGAAATCCTGCGCGGCGAGGGCGAAGCCCAGCGCAGCGCCACCTTCGCGGGAGCCTATCAGCGCGATCCGGCCTTCTTCGACTTCTACCGGTCGATGAATGCCTATGGCACGGCGCTGGACAACACCGGAACGACGATGGTGCTGTCGCCGAACTCGGAGTTCTTCCGTTTCTTCCGCAATCCCGACGGCAGCGAGGGGCCGGCAAAGCCGGCTTCGCCTGCGCCAAACGCTCCGGCGACGGCACCCGCCGCGCCGGCGGCACAGCCCAGCACCGGCCAGTAGCGGCCGGTGCAGGATTTTCTTGCCGCCATGGGCCTGGTCCTTGTCATAGAGGGTCTGGTCTATGGCGGTTTTCCCGGCCTGGCCAGGAAACTTGCCACCGAAGTGCTGTCGCTGCCCGAGAACGCGCTGCGGATCGCCGGGCTGGCGGCGATCGTGATCGGCGTCGGCATCGTCTGGCTGGTACGAGGCGCATGACGGCTGCGATGATTTATCCTCTGCCGATAGTCATAGCCGCAAACGTGCCGTATTTTTTGCCAACATGGCGTGACGCGGCGTTTTCGTCGAAGCGCTTTTCTTTTCAAGGATACCGGGAGGCTTCTCGATGACATCCAATACAATTCTGTGCGCGGCTCGGCGGACATTCATCGCCGGCGCGGCGGCACTTCTTGTCAGCGCCGTCGCTGTCCCGTCCTTCGTGACGCCGACATTTGCCGCCGATGGGCCCGCTTCGGTCGCCGATCTGGCGCAAGGCCTGCTCGGCGCGGTGGTCAACATATCGACTTCGCAGACGGTCAAGGGTACCGAAGGCCCGGGCGCGGTGCCGATGCCGCAATTGCCCGAGGGTTCGCCCTTCCAGGATTTCTTCGACGATTTCTTCAAGAACCGCGGCGGCGACAAGGACAACGGCTCGCAGAAGGTGCAGTCGCTGGGCTCCGGCTTCGTCATCGATGCCGAGCAAGGCATCGTCGTCACCAACAACCATGTCATTGCCGATGCCGACGACATCGAGGTCAATTTCTCCGATGGTGTCACCTTGAAGGCGACGCTGGTCGGCACCGACACCAAGACCGATGTCGCCGTGCTCAAGGTCGATCCGAAAGGCCACAAGCTGACGGCGGTGAAGTTCGGCGATTCCACCAAGATGCGCGTCGGCGACTGGGTGATGGCGATCGGCAATCCGTTCGGCCTCGGCGGCACGGTGACGGTCGGCATCGTCTCTGCCCGCAACCGCGACATCAATTCCGGCCCCTATGATGACTTCATCCAGACCGATGCCGCGATCAACCGTGGCAATTCCGGCGGACCGCTGTTCAACAGCGCCGGCGAAGTCATCGGCATCAACACGGCGATCATTTCGCCTTCCGGCGGTTCGATCGGCATCGGCTTCTCCATCCCCTCGCAGCTCGCGTCCGGCGTCGTTGACCAGTTGCGCCAGTTCGGCGAGACGCGGCGCGGCTGGCTGGGCGTGCGCATCCAGCCGGTGACCGACGACATCGCCGAAAGCCTCGGCATGGCGACCGCCAAGGGCGCGCTGGTCGCCGGCGTGATCAAGGGCGGCCCGGTCGACAATGGCACCATCCAGGCGGGCGATGTCGTCATCAAGTTCGACGGCAAGGACATCCATGAGATGCGCGATCTGCCGCGCGTCGTCGCCGAAAGCCCGGTTGGCAAGGCGGTCGATGTGCTCATCGTGCGCAAGGGTGTCGAGCAGACCGTGAAAGTAACGCTCGGCCGGCTCGAGGACGGTGAAAAACTCGCCAGCGGCGAGGAGGGCAGCAACACCGATCAGGACAAGGGTGACAAGGCTCCAGCCGTTTCCACTGCTTCGGTGCTCGGCATGACGGTCGGCGAACTGAACGACGAGACACGCAAGAAGTTCAGCATCGCGGCCGATGTTTCGGGCGTCGTCATCACCGACGTCACCAAGGACTCGGCAGCCGCCGAACGCGGCATCCAGCCCGGCGAGGTGATCACCGAGATCGCACAGGAATCGGTTGCCACCCCCAAGGATGTCATGGACCGCATCGGCGCCTTGAAGGAACAGGGGCGCAAGAATGCGCTGCTGATGCTGGCCTCGAAGACCGGCGAGCTCAGGTTCGTGACGATCCGAATGGACTGAGATCCGGAAGATCCGGCGAAATCCTCATCTTGAATGGAAAGGGCGGCTAGCAAGCCGCCCTTTCTCCTTGTTCCCAATCGGCGCGGGAGAGCCGGTAGAACACATGGCGCTTGAGCGCGGGGTGGCTGTCGGGAATGCCGGGATGATCGAAGTCGGCCGGTGGATCGGCTCTCATGCCGAGGCGCTCCATGACGGCGGTGGAGCGGCGGTTGTCCGCGACGGCGAAGGAGACGATTTCGTCAAGGCCGAGTGTTTCGAAGCCGTAGGCAAGCCATGCCTGAGCCGCCTCGGTGACGTAACCTCTGCCCCAGAATTCAGGCGCCAATCGCCAGCCGATCTCGATCATGCTGGCTGGCAGGAAGTCCATGTGATCGGTTCCGGTTATACCGACAAAACCGATACATTCCCCCGATCCGGCGATTTCTGCGGCCGCAAAGCCAATGCCGTCGCGATCGATGGCGGCGCGGAACTGATCCATCTTGGCATCCGCCTCGGCGCGGCCACGGCGGAACGGAAAGAACTCCATCACCCGGTCGTCGGAGTTGATGCGGTGGAACAGGTCGCGGTCGCGATCTTCCCAGTTGCGCAGGATCAGGCGCTCGGTACGCATTGGTTTCATTGCACAAACTCCTCCTGCCTGTAGCCTTGCACATAAAGCAGCGCGGTCAGGTCGGCATGATCGATGCGGACCTTGGCCTGTGCCGCCACCGTCGGCTTGGCGTGGAGCGCGACACCGGTACCGGCCAGGCGGATCATGTCGAGATCATTGGCGCCGTCGCCGACGGCGATGGCGTCGGCGGGCGTCAGGCCGAGGCGCGCTGAAATTTCGATCAGCGCGTCGGCCTTGGCGGCGCGGCCGAGGATCGGTTCGCCGACCAGCCCGATGAAGCGGCCGTCCTGCTCGAGCAGGCGATTGGCGCGGTTCTCCTGGAAGCCGAGCATGGCGGCGATGCGCGTCGTGAAGACCTCGAACCCGCCAGACACGAGTGCCGTCCAGGCGCCGTTGGCGCGCATGGTCCGGACCAGAACACGGCCGCCCGCGGCCAGCGTCAGGCGATTGGCGACGATGCGATCAACCACGGCGGCGTCGAGGCCCTTGAGCAACGCCACCCGTTCACGCAAAGCCGGTTCGAAGGCGATCTCACCATTCATGGATCGCGCGGTAATCGTGGCAACCCGATCCTTGACGCCAATCTCATCGGCCAGCTCGTCGATGCATTCCTGGTCGATCATGGTCGAATCCATGTCGGCGATCAGGATTTTCTTGCGGCGGGTTTCTGCCTCTTGGACGATCACGTCGACGGCCTCGCCGGCGAGTGCCGTGCGCAAGACGGCACTCGTGACGGCGGCGTCGGCTGCCTCAGGCAGGACGAGATCGCAGGCAATAGCTTCAGCCAGCCAGACAACAGCGCTTGCGCCGACCGACCGTGAGGCCATATTCGCAAGCGACAGCGACAAAGCGCGCTCAGTGGGACGGGAAACAAGCGTGGCGATGAGCGGCATGGAACATTCCGGCGGGCAGGCGGGCAAGGGCCGCGTGAAGAACGCGATCCTGATAGCCGGGCCGACCGCCAGCGGCAAGTCGGCGCTTGCGCTCGATCTGGCGGAGCGCAGGGGCGGCGTGATCGTCAACACCGATTCCATGCAGGGCTATTCGGTGCTCGACGTGCTGACCGCCCGGCCGGAGGCGGCCGACCTCGCCCGCGCACCGCATTTCCTCTACGGCCATGTCCACCCGGCGACACCCTATTCCACCGGCGCCTGGCTGCGCGACGTGAGGAAGTTGATCGACGACGGCACATTCTCCGAACGGCCAGTGAATTTCGTCGGCGGCACCGGGCTCTACTTTCGCGCACTGGCCGAGGGCATTTCGGAAATGCCCGACATTCCGCAGCAGGTCCGCGACCGCTGGCGCTATGAGTTGAAGGAGCAGGGCGCCGTCAAGCTGCACAGCCTGCTGCTGCGCGAGGATTCGGCGGCCGCCATGATGCTCAAGCCAACCGATAGCCAGCGCATCGTGCGGGCATTGGAGGTTCTCGATGCGTCTGGCCGTTCGATCCTGGAATGGCAGGCGGAACGCGGCCAGCCGCTCATCGACCGGGAAAGCGCACGTTTCCTGGTGATCGAGCCGGATCGGGCGGCGTTGGTCGCTCGCATCGACAAACGCTTCGACCAGATGCTGGACAAGGGCGCGCTGGACGAGGTCAAGCGGCTTGCAGCACTTGGTCTCGATCCCGAATTGCCGGCGATGAAAGCGATCGGCGTTCGCGAACTGCAGGCAGCGATGGCCGGAGAGATTGGCTTTCCCGAGGCAATCGAACGCGCGAAGATCGCGACCAGGCAATATTCCAAGCGGCAAACCACCTGGTTCAGGCATCAATTGGGGCCGGAATGGCTGAGGTTGCGCCCCGGTGATGATCTGGAAACCACGATCTCAGCGCTTGCTTCCGATGCAACCTGAAAAGTTTACCTGCAAGGAAAGGTTCCCGTTGTGGTTGTCCAAATTAACCCTCCGTAAGCCCGCCCATGCCATAAGATCAGTGGGCACTTTTCCAACGGGGAGCAGATGCGTTTCCACAAGGCGGAATCAGCATTTTTCGTCTATATATTCGTGATCCTGGCCGCCGGCCTGGTGACGCTGCATGCTTACGGACTTCTGCAGTCCTTCGCCGACGAGTTGCATACGGCTTCGGGTCTGGACAAGGTCATCTATCTCAACAAGCTCTTGTTCGCGACCGGCGTGCTCCTGGCCACCGCGCTGTTCTTCGGCATTTTCTTCATCTATCCGCTGATCCGCAAACAGGCGACGGAGGAAGGCAAGCTGCGCGCCATGACGGTCTCGCTCAGCGCGCGCTCGGAAACACTCGAGCATGCGGCGTTGACCGACGGCCTGACCGGCATGCAGAACCGGCGCTATTTCGATGATGCGCTGAAGGAGTATCTTGAGGAGTTCCGGCGCATCGAAAAGCCCGTCGGTCTGATGATCCTCGATCTCGACCATTTCAAGCAGGTCAACGACACCCACGGCCATGACGTCGGCGACGAAGTGCTCAAGGCCGTCGCGAACTGTCTCAAGGACATGACGCGCTACCACGATGTGGTAGCGCGATTGGGCGGCGAGGAGTTCGCCGTGGTCACGCCCAATATGGACGCCGAGCTTCTGGGCAAGTTTGCCGAGCGCATCCGCAAGGCGATCGCCAACATGTCGGTGCTGTCAGGCAATGTCCGCCTCAAGATCACCACCAGCGTCGGGCTCGCCGTCTGGGACCGCAAGGAAACAGCGGAAGAGTTCTATCGCCGCGCCGACCGCCAGCTTTACGAAGCGAAGAGGCAAGGCCGCAACCGCGTCTGCGCCTGAAAATCCCATCACTGAATTCGTGAGGCTGGCCGTCTGGCGCCGTTTTCTGCGCTTCCGATGCTCACGGACTCAAATGTCCGCTCCGCTTCGGTTCTCGAAAACAGCACCACCCGACTCAGCCTGACGAATTCCCTGACGGGATTTACCCAGGCTTTTCCAACGGATCTCGGAAGCCCTGACTTGGGTGCACAGACCCATCCGCCGATGTGCGTGACGCCCAAACTCAATCGTGTTGCGGGCGCAGGCCGAAGGTTGCGGGCTTGAGGCCGTAGCGCATGTCGAAATCGTCGTCCGATGGCGCGCGTGCGGCGGGTGGCTTGCGGTAGTCGGGATCGCCGGCCTGGCGGCCTGAATCGACGACCTCGGCGAAGGCCATCGCCTGCTGCGTTGATTTCGGCACGTTGCGCAGTCGTTCCACGATCGCCACCAGATCGACATCGTCGCCGGCTTTCGACGAGGCGGCCTCTTCGCGCTTGGCGGTGCCAGGAAGCAGGTGGCTCGGCAGTTTTTCGAACTTCAGCCGCATGGTCGTCGCCACGCCTTCGCCAAAGGCGATGGCTTCGCGCTGGCCCATGGAGGACAGGAAGGCAAGCGTCGAGGCGGAAGAATCGGCAATCGCCGAGCGGATGATCGCCTGGTCCTGCTCATTGGCAAGCCGCATGGCGAAAAAAGTCGAGCATTGCGACAGGATGGTCGGGTCGAGCTCGCCAGGGCGCTGGGTGACGACGCCGAGATAGCAGCCATATTTGCGGCCTTCCTTGGCGATGCGCGACAGCGCGTGCCTTGTCGGCGCGAAGCCGAGGCGCGGGTCGGCCGGCATATAGCGGTGCGCTTCTTCGCACAAAAACAGAAGCTGCAGCTTGCCCTCGCTCCACAGAGCGAGGTCGAAGGCCAGGCGCGCCAGCACCGAGCAGACCGAATTGACCACTTCCGACGGCATGCCGGCCATTTCGAAGCAGGTTACCGGGCGGCCATGATGCGGCACGCGGAAGATGTTGCCGATCGTCTCGTGGATGGTGTCCTCGATCAGGCGCGAGTTGAACATGAAGCGATAACGTGGATCGGCCGCCGCCGATTCGATGCGCGTCTTCAGCGATTTGAGCGTCGGGCGATCGGTCTTGCTTTCGAGCATGCCCATGCGCTCATCGATCTGCTTGAGCAGGTCGGCGATGCGGTAAGGCACCGGCGTATCGGCGGTCAGCGCATCGCTGCCGCGCCTGATATAGGAGCCCGAATTCGGGTTGCGGTAGAGATTCTTGGCGGCCGGAATGAGGTCGCGCAAGGCGTCGATTTCTTCCGGCTCGGTCTCGCGGCCCCGGAACAGCACCTCGGCGAATTCCTCCAGCGTGAACATCCAGAACGGAAGATCCAGGGTTTTGGAATCGACCCTGACGCAGTATTCGGGCAGCGATGCAGCGAACTCGTTGTGCGGGTCGAGGATCAGGATGCGCAGATCCGGCCGTGCCGCGATCGACTTGCGTAGCAGCAGCGAGACGGCGGTGGATTTGCCGACGCCGGTGGTGCCGACAATGGCGAAGTGACGCGCCAGCGTATCGTCGATGGCGATGTTGGCGGCGATCGTCTCGTCCTGCGCGAGCGTGCCGATCGTGATCGAATGACGCCCCGCGAGGTCATAGACCGCCTGCAGGTCGCGGGTGCGGATGCGATGCGCAACGGCGCCGATATGCGGATAGGTGGTGATGCCGCGGTCGAAGACCGGTTTGGCGCCGGGCTCTGCTCCGTCACGGACTTCGCCGATCAGCTCGATGCTGACCTCGATGGCGTTCTGGCCCTCATTGCTCCACGCGCGGTCCGACTTGCCGATTGCGTAGACCAGGCCGACGGTTCGCGTCGATCCGAGATTGATGGAAATCATCTTGCCGACCGTCCACAGGCCGGTCACCGCGCCGTCGGCGTCGTTCGCGTAGGCGCTGATGGTGGCGCGCGCGCCATCGCATTGCACGACATTGCCGAGGATGCGCTTGTCGTTCTGCTCTGCGTCGCGGCGCTCCTGCGATGTCGGTTCTCCAACGGAGGCTTCGCGTTCGACATACATGGACAGGCCAATCCCCATTTCCCCTGGAGCATCGATGCTACCCGAATGGGGTTAAGGCCCGATGAGGTCGGATGGTGTAGAGAGCATTAAGGGGCTCGTGGAAATTGTAGCAAGGCGGCTCTTCTCCGGCGTCTATTTTTCGCTATAATAGACATATGGATGATATAGCGAACGACATTTCCTCGACGATCGGCCGCAGGATACACGCCGAAAGGATCGTGCGCGACTGGTCCCTGGCCGAACTCGCGGAGCGTTCCGGCGTCTCGAAGGCGATGCTCAGCACGATCGAGCGGGGCAAGACCAGCCCGACGGCGGCGCTTCTGGTGCGCATCGCGTCGGCCTTCGGCATGACGCTGTCGACCTTGATCGCGCGCGCGGAATTGCAGGGCGGCGGGCTGTTGCGCGAAGCCGACCAGCCGGTGTGGCGCGATCCCGACACCGGCTATGTCAGGCGGCATCTTTCGCCGGCTGGCGATATGCCGCTGGAACTGATCAAGGTGCATCTGCCGGCGGGCGCCAAGGTCAGTTTTCCGGCCGCTTCATACGCCTTCATCAAGCAGCAGATATGGCTGATCTCCGGGCGGCTCGAATTCATCGAAGGTGAGACAGTGCACAAGCTTGTATCAGGCGACTGCCTGGCGCTTGGGGCGCCGTCGGACTGCACCTTCCATGCCCTGGAGCCCGGCGCCGACTATCTCGTCGCGCTGGTCAGGGGCTGACACAATGGCAAGAAGACCAAAGCGCTCCCATAATGGGGGGCCGCCTCTCGATGAGTACAACGGCCCGCCATGGGGCAAGGGCGATCCCTACATCTTTCTTGCCTGGCAGGCAGCGTACGCCAAGGCGTGGAAGGCGCCGAGCCACGAGGTGATGCTGCTGCGCATGGACAGAGCCGAGCGGCTTGGCCTGACCTATGAGGAGTACACGCTCGAGATCCTCGAGCGCGGGCGGCATCTCGGGCACGAAGACGCCGACCGCATCAGCGCCATCAAGGCGGCGCGTAAGCGACGCCGCGCGCGCCATCTGGAGTGACAGCAATGCGCCCGCTTCTATCGCAATCACAGGATATCCTGCACATGAACTCGATCGAGATCGCAACCCTGAACCCGGCTGCCGAGACGCAGGACATGCTGGCCGAATTGCTGGTCGCAACGGTGGCGGCCGGCGGTTCGGTCAGCTTCATGCATCCGTTGGCGCCGCAGGCGGCAAGGGCGTTCTGGGAAAAATCGCTGGCCGCGGCGGCAAGGGGCGAAAGATCGGTGCTTGGCGCCTGGGATGGCAAAAACCTGGTCGGCACCGTGACCTTGCTGCTCGATTGTCCGCCCAACCAGCCGCACCGGGCCGAGATCGCCAAGCTGATGACATCAGTCGATTACCGGGGCAGGGGTGTGGGAACGCGCCTGATGCGGGCCGCCGAGAGCCTTGCCATCGAGAGGGGCCGCACGCTGCTGGTTCTGGACACGGCGACCGAGGAGGGCGCCTCAGGCCTCTATGAGCGGCTGGGCTTCACGCTGGCCGGTGAGATACCGGACTATGCCCTGAAGCCGCATGGCGGGCTGACCGGCACGCTGATTTACTGGAAGCGGATCGGGCCAATCTCGTAACCGGTCATGCCGGCGCGGAGAGGCGTGACAGCAGCCACTGGCGAAAATCCTGTTCGGCACCGGTCAGGCGTGCTGTCGACGCCTTGGTCAGGAAATGCCCCGATGTGCTGGAAAGTTCATAGTCGGAAAGCCTGACCAGCGTCTTGCTGTCGAGCGCCGCATCGACCAGCGGCCGCGAGCCCAAAAGCACGCCGGCGCCGGCGCTCGCCGCCTCCATGGCGGTGACGAAACTGTCGAAGCGGTGCGATCGTCTGGGATGGCCAGCCAGTCCAGCGGCGGCGAACCATTCCGCCCACATTTCGCGCGCGCCGGCGACCAGAAGCAGCGGCAGGGAGGTCCAGTCGGGGTTGCCGGCGAGCACTGGCGCCGCCACCGGCACGAGCCGCTCTGCGGTCAGCCTGTCGGCTTCACGGCCGGGAAAGGATCTGTTGCCAAAACGGATGTCGAGCACCGAGCCCGGCAGGTCGTAGTCAGCAGGGCGATGGATCGTCACCAGATCGAGCTGGATGCGCGGCAGCGCCTTCGCCAGATCGGGCAGCGCCGGGGCGAGCATCAGCAAGGCAAAGGAGATTGGCGCGCGGATCGAGACGGTCTGGATGGCGCGCGGCTCGAACAGTTCCGCGGTGCTGTTGCCGATGGTGGCGAAGGCCGACTGGATGTGGGGCAGGTAAGCCGCACCCTCTGGCGACAGCGCGACGCCGCGCGCCAGCCGCGAAAACAGGCGCGTCTTCAGCCATTCCTCGAGAAGCCGGATGTGCTGGCTGACGGCGGCCTGGGTAAGGCCGAGCTCGGCTGCCGCCGCGGTGAAATTCGACAGCCGCGCCGCCGCCTCGAAACTGCGCAGCCAGTCCAGAGGCGGCACCGGTGTATTTGTACGAGCCATTAGTATTCTGCGGTCATTGGCTAAAAAATGATAATTTGAGTTATGTCTGTCGCGCGATCAACATGCAATCGAAACCCTGCGGATCAGGCTGCGGGGGACGCAATGGACAGGAACGGATCTCCATGCTCACCCAGGCGCGGATCGGCGACGAAGGCAGAACAATCGACCTTGGCTGGCAGGACGGGTCGCGCAGCCGTTTTCACGCCATGTGGCTGCGCGACAATGCGCTGGACGACAAGACGCGCAGCGCCGGCAATGGTCAACGGCTCATCACCATTCTCGACATTCCCGCCGACACCAGGATCGGCGCCGCGTCGATCAAAGGCGGCGCCCTGGAAGTCAGCTTCGTGCCCGAGCAGAAGACGGTCAGCTTTCCCGCGGCATGGCTGAGCGCCAATGCCTATGATCGTGACGCAGGCCGCCAGCCCGGCTGGACAGGCGAGGCCACCGTGCGATGGACCAAGGCCTCGATGCAGAATTCGGTGCCGCGCGCCGGCTATGTTGCGGCCAGCCGCGATCGCGCTGTGCTGGGGCAATGGCTGTCGGCGGTGAAAACCTGTGGCTTCGCGGTGATGGACGATCTGCCGACCGAATCCGGGGCACTGTGCAAAGTGTCCGATCTTTTCGGCTACATCAGGGAAACCAATTACGGGCGCTGGTTCGAAGTGCGCGCCGAGGTCAATCCGAACAATCTCGCCTACACGAATCTCGGCCTCCAGGCGCACACCGACAATCCCTATCGCGACCCTGTGCCGACGCTGCAGATCCTGTCCTGCATCGAGAATACGGTTGAGGGCGGCGAGTCCAGTGTCGTCGATGGGTTTGCAGTCGCGGCTGCGCTGCAGGCTGAGAACCCGGAAGGCTTCCGGCTGCTGAGCTCATGCCCGGCGCGCTTCGAGTATGCCGGCTCTTCCGGCGTGCGGCTGCAGGCGAAGCGGCCGATGATCGAGCTCGGGCCCGATGGCGAGCTGATTTGCATCCGCTTCAACAACCGCTCGCTGGCGCCGACGGTCGACGTGCCGTTCAGCGATATGGAAGCGTACTACGCCGCCTATCGCCGGTTTGCGGAACTGATCGAGGATCCATCCTTCGAGGTGACGTTCAAGCTCGAAGCGGGGCAAGCGTTCATCGTCGACAACACCCGCGTCATGCATGCCCGCAAGGCGTTTTCCGGTACCGGTAAGCGCTGGCTGCAGGGTTGCTACGCAGACAAGGACGGTCTGCTGTCGACGCTCGCGGCAATCGAGCACGGGTTCAAGGAGGCCGCGGAATGAGCGGCCAGGATTTGAACGCGGACACCATCGTCGAGTTCATCGCCGACATCTTCGAGCGCCGGGGCGCCGAATCCTATCTCGGCGAACCCGTCACCATGTCGGAGCACATGCTGCAGGGTGCCTGGTTCGCTGAAAAGGACGGCGCGCCGGACGAACTGGTGGCGGCGGCGCTGCTGCACGACATCGGCCATTACACCAGCGAGTTCGGCACCTATTCGCCCGAGGATGTCGAGGACAAGCATCATGACGAGGCCGGCGGCGAGGTGCTGGCGCCGTTCTTTCCACCTGTCATCGTCGAATGCGTCAGGCTGCATGTCGCCGCCAAGCGCTATCTCTGCGCCACCGACCCGACCTATTTCGGCAGGCTTTCGCAGGCCTCGGTGCACACGCTGTCGCTGCAGGGCGGGCCGATGAATGCCGAGGAGGTCGCCGAGTTCCGCAAGAACCCCTTCCATGAGGAAGCGGTCCGGGTCCGCATCTGGGACGAGAGCGGCAAGATCGCCAACATGAAGACACGGACATTTCGCGATTACGTGCCGCTGCTGCAGCGGGTGGTGACGCAGTTCGCGGCGGGCAAGCCGGCGTAAATTCCCCAGGGAAGGAGGCAGGGTGCAAGCCGTGCCTCCTTTCTTCCGGCTTCACCGGAATGGCGCTCGCCTACCCCTTGTGGTGCACCTGCTGCAGGCCGTAGACCGGCGTCGCGATGCCTTCATGCCGCGCCTTCAATTGCAGCGACAGGAACTGCGAATAGTGGCGTGACTGGTGCAGATTGCCGCCGTGGAACCATAGCGCCTCCTGTTGCGTCGGCTTCCACATGTTGCGCAACTCGCCTTCCCACGGGCCGGGGTCCTTGGTGGTGTTCGAGCCGAGGCCCCAGCATTTGCCAACGTTGTCGGCGGTTTCACGGGATATCAGATCGGCGGCCCAGCCGTTCATCGAGCCGTAGCCGGTGGCGTAGACGATGAGGTCCGCAGGCAATTCCGACCCGTCGCTGAGCAGAACCGAGTGCTGCTTGATCTCTTCGACGTCGACGCCGCTCTTCAGCTTGATCGAACCATTGATGATCAGCTGCGAGGCGCCAACATCGATGTAATAGCCGGAGCCGCGCCTGAGGTACTTCATGAACAGGCCGGATTCGTCGTCGCCCCAGTCGAGCATGAAACCGGCCTTCTCCAGCCCCTTGTAGAATGTCGCGTCGCGTTTCTTCATTTCGGCATAGGCCGGGATCTGGAACTCGTGCAGGATTTTGTAGGGCAGCGAAGCGAAGATGAGATCGGCCTTGGCGGTGGTGATGCCATTCTGCAGCGCCTGCTCCGAATAGAGCGAACCCAGTCCGATTTCCATCAACGTGTCGGACCTGGAGATATGGGTACTCGAGCGCTGCACCATGGTGACGTCCGCGCCGGCTTCCCAAAGTGCCGCTGCGATGTCATGGGCGGAATTGTTGGATCCGATGACAACGGCCTTTTTGCCGGCATAGGCGTCGGGACCCGGATGCTTCGACGAGTGGTGCTGGTCGCCCTTGAAGGTCTCCATGCCCTTGAATTTCGGCAGATTGGCCTTGCCGGACTGTCCGGTTGCCAGCACCAACTGCTTGGGCTTCAGCGTGATGTCCTTGCCGTCGCGGTGGACGACAACGGTCCATTCCTTTTTCTTGTCGTCATAGGAAGCGCTTTTGGCCTCGGTCGAGGACCAGTAATTCAGCTCCATCACCTTGGTATACATTTCCAGCCAGTCGCCGATCTTGTCCTTGGGCGAGAAAACCGGCCAGTTCTTCGGGAAATCGATATAGGGCAGATGGTCGTACCAGACCGGGTCATGCAGGCAGAGCGACTTGTAGCGCTTGCGCCAGCTGTCGCCGGCCCGCTCGTTCTTCTCGATGATGATGGTCGGCACGCCAAGCTGCCGCAGCCGCGCGCCGAGCGCGATACCGCCCTGGCCACCACCGATGATCACCGTATAGGGCTGCGTCTTGAAGCCGAGCTCGGCGGTTTCCCTCTCGCGTTCTTCTTTCCATGTCGGACGGTTCTTGCCCGAGCCGTGCCTGGCGCCCATCGGCCGCGCAAAGCCTGCCGGCTCCTCGTGGCCTTTCAGTTCGGCCATGGTGGTCAGCAGCGTCCAGATCTTGCCGTCCTTCAGCCTGACATGGCCGAAGCCGCGTGCCACCTCCGTCTCGAAGCTGATCCAGCCTTCGATCAACCCGTCGCTCTCCGTCGCGTCCTCGCCCTTGGCGATGGCGAAGTGTGACGGCCTGGTCTTCGACA
The DNA here is from genome assembly GCF_040322475.1 of Mesorhizobium sp. M0140. NCBI lineage: Bacteria > Pseudomonadati > Pseudomonadota > Alphaproteobacteria > Hyphomicrobiales > Phyllobacteriaceae > Mesorhizobium > Mesorhizobium sp. M0140. The sequence continues at coordinate 24,077 of NZ_JAMYTM010000048.1, forward strand.
ATTGGCTTTTCAGCATGTCGCGGACCTGGTCGCGGCCTTCCATGGTCTTGATGTTCCAGGTGAAGGTGACGAGGTCGCGCCAGTAGCAATCCTCTTGAAAGCAATCGACCGCTTTCTCGATGTCATTGGCGGCAAGCGCGGCGCCGAATCGATCGAGCAGGTCGGACAGTTTCTTGCTAGGGGCCGTGTTCTTGCTAGAGGGCTTGTCGAGCATCAGGTTTCCTCCCGTGAAATCCAGATCGTCATGGTGGTGGCTCCGCCGGGCTCGCCGCCGGACGATCAAGTATCGTCAGAGATGGCGGCCCTCGTCACGCCCCACCATAGTTTCCAGCGATTTCAATGGTCTATCCTATAAGTGAGATCGCCGGACAGTTTCGGAATCGCTCGGGCGCCGGAAACGAACGTTCCATTTGTGAATGCCGCGCCGGTCGCGCAAAATTGATGGTCAAATGCCGCAATGCGGTCACCGAGGCCGATGACAACCGATCGGTGAGAAGCCGGGAAGCGGTGGCGGGCAACAGGACGGTTCCCGGGATTTTCTGGATGCGGAACTCTGGAGCCCGTTATGATCATCGTACCTTTTATCCAAGCGTCTTCATGTCGCTCCCTTGGCCGGCGTGGACGCGCAGCGGCAATGGCCGCGGTCATGGCCTTGAGCGCGACCCTGACCGGCCCGCTGGTGCTGCCCGGAACGCAGGCGCATGCGGCGGAAATTGCCGTTACCGTCCGCGAAAGGCTTTCGAACTATGGCGGATGGCGAACCTCCAGCCGCTTCGGCGATGTCTGGGTTCCCTCGGTCCGTACCGAATGGCGACCCTACACCGAAGGCAGGTGGGTCTGGACCGACGATGGCTGGTACTGGCAGTCCACCGAGCCATTTGGCGATGTCGTCTATCACTATGGCCGCTGGGCCTATGATCCCGATTTTGGCTGGGTGTGGATCGCCGGCGATCAATGGGCGCCAGCCTGGGTGGTCTGGCGCCAGGGCGGCAATGATGTCGGCTGGGCGCCGGCACCACCCGACGTAGATGTCGCCTTCGCCGATTCCTGGTGGTGTTTCGTGCCGGTGGCGGCGATCGGCGCGGTCGATCTGGTCAGAGTGGTACGGCCTGCCACTGAGAACGTCGGCATCGTGCGCAACACGACGATCATCAACCAGACGGTCCTGGTCAACAAGGCGCCGCACGTGCGGCTTGGCAATCAGGTGGTTGCAATCAATGCCGGACCCCGGCTGCAGCAACTCCCGAAGCCCGTCATCGAGTCGATCAAGGCGGCAAAATTGGTTCCTCCGCGCAAAGGCGTGTTTGCCAGTGCACGGCTCGATGCTTCCAGGGGCGCCGAGATCAAGAGACTTGCCGGCAATACAAAGGGGAACGGGCAAATCGTGGCGGGCTCCAAGACTGCGATCGGCGGCAAGGCCATTTCCCCCGGCGCGGTGGCTGCCAGCAATCCGGCCGTCGTGAAGCCTGGCGACGCCGTGAGCAAGCGGATGGTCGCCGGCAACGGCGCGAAGGCCGATGCGCTCAAGCTGCATGTCGACAGGACCGCGGGCGACGGACGCATCGTTGTCAAATCGTCGCCCAAACCGGTTTCGCCCAAGCCGGTTTCGGGGCAGCGTCTTGCACTCGGTGGCGGGCAACAAAAGCCGCATCAGCAAGCGTTGGCAATGCACATGCCCCAGCACCATGGCCCGGCAAGGGTGGCACCCCACCATCCGCCAGAGAAGATGGAGGCCAGGAAGGCGTCCAAATGCGATCCACGCGTTTCCCGCTGCAAGGCGCCGGGCTGACACCGCAGTCGCGCCTGTACGCTGTGCGCGCCGGCGCGATTTTTCCCGTTGACAGGCTGCCTTGCCCGCCCTTAGTGTCCGCCACCATGAAAACGGCACTCATTCTCGTAGGAAAGCGCGTGGGCAAGGCGGTGTAACCGCCGGGCAAAAACCCCCCATGCGCAAGACACAGGCTCCCTCGGGGGCCTTTTTTATTGCCTGAAACACGACTAAACGACCAGCAAACGCCCAATGGCGACAGTACGGGACCAGACCGATGAGCAACGGACAGAACGAGCGGCGCGAGATGACAGGTGCCGAAATGGTGGTGCAGGCGCTGAAGGACAATGGCGTCAAGCATGTCTTCGGCTATCCCGGCGGCGCTGTCCTTCCGATCTATGACGAGATCTTCCAGCAGGACGATGTCGAGCACATACTGGTGCGCCACGAGCAGGGCGCCGGCCATGCAGCCGAAGGCTATGCGCGCTCGACCGGCAAGGCCGGCGTCATGCTGGTGACCTCCGGTCCCGGCGCCACCAATGCCGTGACGCCGCTGCAGGACGCGCTGATGGATTCGATCCCGCTGGTCTGCCTGACGGGGCAGGTGCCGACCTCGCTGATCGGCTCCGACGCTTTTCAGGAATGCGATACGGTTGGCATTACCCGCCCCTGCACCAAGCACAACTGGCTGGTGAAGGACGTGAACGAGCTCGCTGCGACCATCCACGAGGCTTTCCATGTCGCGACCACCGGCCGCCCCGGTCCGGTCGTCGTCGATATCCCGAAGGACGTGCAGTTCGCCAGGGGATTCTACGTCCCGCCGCAGATCGCGCCGCGCACCAGCTACCAGCCAAAGGTCCAGGGCGACCTGGAAAAGATCAAGGCGGCGGTCGAGCTGATGGCCGGTGCCAAGAAGCCGATCATCTACAGCGGCGGCGGCGTCATCAATTCCGGCCCGGAAGCGAGCCATCTGCTGCGCGAACTGGTCGATCTCACCGGTTTCCCGATCACCTCGACGCTGATGGGCCTCGGCGCCTATCCAGCATCGGGCAAGAACTGGATGGGCATGCTCGGCATGCACGGCACCTATGAAGCCAACATGGCCATGCATGACTGCGACGTGATGATCTGCATCGGCGCGCGTTTCGATGACCGCATCACCGGGCGGCTGACCGCCTTCTCGCCGAACTCGAAGAAGATCCACATCGACATCGATCCGTCGTCGATCAACAAGAACGTCCACACCGAGGTCCCGATCATCGGCGATGTCGGCCGGGTGCTGGAGGATATGGTGCGTTTGTGGCGTGCGAGCGCCAAGGCCGACAAGAAGGCGCTCTACCCCTGGTGGGAGCAGATCGCCAAATGGCGTGCGCGCGACTCGCTCGCCTACAAGATGAACAACGACGTGATCATGCCGCAATACGCCATCGAGCGGCTCTACGAACTGACCAAGGGTCTGGACACCTACATCACCACCGAGGTCGGCCAGCACCAGATGTGGGCGGCGCAGCACTATCATTTCGAGAAGCCGAACCGCTGGATGACGTCGGGAGGGCTGGGCACGATGGGTTACGGCCTGCCGGCGGCACTCGGCGTGCAGATCGCGCATCCAGGCGCGCTGGTAATCGACATTGCCGGCGACGCCTCCGTGCAGATGACGATGCAGGAGATGAGCGCGGCCGTGCAGCACGACGCGCCGATCAAGATCTTTATCTTGAACAACCAGTATATGGGCATGGTGCGGCAGTGGCAGCAGTTGCTGCACGGCAACCGGCTGTCGCATTCCTACACCGAGGCGATGCCGGACTTCGTCAAGCTGGCCGAGGCCTATGGCGGCCACGGCATTCGCTGCGAGAAGCCGGACGAGCTGGACGACGCGATCAAGGAGATGATCTCGGTCAGGAAGCCGGTGCTGTTCGACTGCCGCGTGGCGACGCTCGCCAACTGCTTCCCGATGATTCCGTCGGGCAAGGCGCACAATGAGATGCTGTTGCCCGACGAGGCGACCGACGAGGCGGTGGCCAATGCCATCGACGCCAAGGGCAGGGAACTGGTGTAGCCGGCAGAACCAAGGCAGGGCTGTCGCGAGAAAGCCCCGCGCAAACAGAGAATTAGCTCAAGAGCTTGAAAAACGAGATTCATGTCATGAACGCACAGCTACAACCGACCGGCTCCGCCTATTTCATCGCCAAGGAGACGGAAAAGCCGGAAAACCACACGCTTTCCGTGCTGGTCGACAACGAGCCGGGCGTGCTTGCCAGGGTCATCGGCCTGTTTTCCGGGCGTGGCTACAACATCGAGAGCCTGACCGTCTCCGAGACCGAGCATGAAAAACACCTGTCGCGCATCACCATCGTGACGCGCGGCACGCCGCATGTGCTGGAGCAGATCAAGCACCAGCTCGAGCGCATCGTGCCGGTTCACCGCGTCGTCGACCTGACCGTGCGTTCGCATGAATCCGGCCAGGAGCGGCCGCTGGAGCGCGAACTGGCGCTGGTCAAAGTCGCGGGCACCGGCGAGGCCCGCGTCGAGGCGTTGCGGCTGGCCGATGCGTTCCGCGCCAGCGTCATCGACGCCAACACCGAGCATTTCATCTTCGAGATCACCGGCAAAGGCTCCAAGATCGACCAGTTCATCGCCATCATGAAACCGCTCGGCCTGGTCGAAATCTGCCGCACCGGCGTGGCAGCGTTGAACCGCGGCCCGCAGGCGATGTAGGACTTCGGCGGGGCTGGCGTCGAACGCGTCAGCCAGTTTCCATGGTGAGGCCGTCCGTACCTTTGCGGGGTCGCCGAGAAGAGACAAGATGCTGACTTGTCAGGGAAGATATCCATGTCGCTCGACGCATTCCTTGCCCTGCTTGTCTACGCCTTCGTGACGTCGATCACGCCGGGGCCAAACAATCTCATGCTTCTGGCATCGGGCGTGAATTTCGGCCTCGTCAGAACCGTTCCGCACATGCTGGGCATCAGCATGGGTTTCCTCGTGCTGCTGCTTGCCGTCGGTCTTGGCCTCGGCGCTGTGTTGACGGCGTTTCCGGCGCTGCATACCGCGCTCAAGATCGCCGGCGGCGCCTATCTTTTGTACCTCGCCTGGAAGATCGCCATGTCGCGCACGCTGACCGGCAAGGGCGAGACGAAAGCGCGGCCCATGCGCTTCATCGAGGCAGCCGCATTCCAGTGGGTCAATCCCAAGGCGTGGGTGATGGCGATCACCGCCATGGCCGTCTATGCCAATGCCGAGCACCCGTTCCTGTCGGTGGTGTTGATCGCCGTGGCTTTCACCATCGTCAATTTGCCGAGCGTCTCGGTGTGGGCTGGGTTCGGCACCGCACTGCGCGGTTTCCTGTCGGACCCGGTGCGGCTGAAATGGTTCAACATCGCCATGGGCGTGCTGCTGGCGGCGACGCTTTGGCCGATGCTGAGGTAGGCCCGGGGCGCATCATCTGATCTTTAAGGGACAGGATCCGGAGTCTCGGGCGTACCGCCCAGATCGGGATTGAGCCCGTGTTGCACATCCGTTGTGCAGTGCACATTAAATCTTCGTAATGCCGCCTTTTGGCCCTTTTCCGACAAAGGCGTGTCCTATCTATTCGGCGAAATCGCGGCAACGGGCCGCGTTGGAATAGAACCATCGGACCACGACGTGTCGGGTGGAGAGGGCCTTTGACCATGCGTGGAAAAGTCGTTCTTTCGTTGCTGGCCGTCGCCTGCCTGGGTGCGGCCGGGTGGCTTTATCTCTCGCCTGATGCGCTGGGCAGGGTCCAGCAGGTTATCGGCGCAAAGCAGGTTGCCGCGCCGGACAAACAGGCCACGGCTTCGGACAAGAAGGCCGACAATGCCGGGCGCTCGGCCTCGATCCTCTCGGCCGTCGCCTCGACAGCCGATTTCCCGATCCGGCGCTACGCGATCGGCTTCGTCTCCTCTCCAGCCGTCGTCAACATCAATGCGCGCGTGTCCAGCCAGATCGTCTCCATCGATGTCAAGGACGGGCAGATGGTCAGGGTCGGCGACGTTCTGTTTTCGCTCGATGACCGGGCGCTGAAGGCGCAGCTTGCCAAGGATCAGGCGGCGCTCGCCAAGGATCAGGCGATGCTCGCCAGCTCGCAGTCGGATCTTCAGCGCGCGAAGGATCTGGTCGCCAAGCAGGCCGGCACGCAGCAGACCTACGACCAGGCCGTCGCCGCGCAGAAGGCTGCCGCAGCGACTGTCGATGCCGACAAGGCGACAATCGACGCCGACAATGTCCAGCTTGGCTTCGCCACGATCACGGCGCCGATTTCCGGCAGGCTGGGCGCTGTCAGCGTCGCCGTCGGCGATCTCGTCACCGTCAGCAATGGCAACAGCAGCACGGCCACTCCGCTGGTGACCATCACCCAGATGGACCCGCTGCAGGTCAACTTCAATCTTCCCGAGAGCAATCTGGCCCTGCTGCACAAGGCGCTCGCCAACCCGCAGCAGGGCGCGGTGACGCTGACCAAGGATGGCGACCCGACGCCGATCGGCAAGGGTACGCTCGATTTCGTCGACTCCAGCGTCGACACCGCGTCGGGCACGATTGCCACGCGGGCAAGCATTCCCAATGCCGATCTTTCGCTATGGCCCGGCCAGTATGTGAATGTCGTGCTCGACGCCGGCATCATGCCGCAGATGACATCGGTTCCCACGGTCGCGGTGCAGCCAAGCCAGAAGGGGCCGTTCGTCTATGTGGTCAAGCCGGACAACACGGTCGAGATGCGCCCGGTGCAGGTGGCGCTGACCGAAGGCGACAACAGCGCCATCAGCCAGGGGCTGAAAAGCGGTGAGAAGGTTGTCACCGAAGGTCAGACAAGGCTGAAGGACGGCGCCGCCGTGCATGAAGGCAAGGCCACGGCGAGTGCAGCCGCGCCCAAGGTGGCCGAGGCGACCAACGCCGGCGAGGCGGCCCAATGATCTCCGAATTCTGCATACGCCGACCCGTCGCCACCCTTCTGATGTCGTTCGCCCTCGTGCTGGGCGGGCTGTTCGCCTACAAGTTCCTCCCGGTGGCCGCACTGCCCAGCGCCGAATTCCCGGTGGTCAATGTCTCGGCTTCGCTGCCCGGCGCCTCGCCGGAAACCATGGCGACATCGGTGGCGACGCCGCTGATCAAGCAGTTTGCCACCATCGCCGGCATCGATTCGATCTCGACCACGAACTCGCTTGGCCAGACCTCGATCGCCATCCAGTTCGTGCTCAACCGCGACATCGATGCGGCGGCGGCCGATGTGCAGGCGGCGATCGCGCGCACGCAGAAATCATTGCCGCCGCAGATGACGGCGCCGCCGAGCTATCGCAAGGTCAATCCGGCCGACGCGCCGATCCTTTTGATGTCGCTGGTCAGCGACACGGTTCCGCTGACCGATCTCGATGCTTTCGCGGAAAATGTCATCTCGCCGTCGCTGTCGACCATCGACGGCGTGGCGCAGGTCTCGATCTTCGGCCAACAGAAATACGCGGTGCGCATCCAGATCGACCCGACCGCGCTTGCCGCGCGCGGCATCTCGATCGATCAGCTGCAGGCGGCGGTCGCCTCGGCCAACAGCAACACGCCGCTGGGCGTGCTGCAGAACGACAAGCAGCAGCTCACCATCACCGCCAACACGCAGCTGACCGACGCCGCCGGTTTCTCCAACATCATCATCGCCACCAAGGACGGCCATCCGGTACGGCTGGGCGAGGTGACCCGCGTGGTCGATTCGGTGCAGACCACCACCACCGCAAGTTGGTACGATGGCACCCGCGCGATAATCATGGCGGTGCAACGCCAGCCCGACGCCAACACTGTCGACGTCGTCGACAAGGTCAAGGCGATGCTGCCGTCCTTCAAGGACCAGATGCCGGCCGCCGCCGACATCAAGCTGCTTAACGACCGCTCCAGTTCGATCCGGCAGGCGGTCAGCGACGTGCAGTTCACGCTGTTGCTCACCATTGCCCTGGTGATCATGGTGATCTTCGTGTTCCTGCGCCGGGTAACGGCGACGATCATTCCGGCCGTGGCTGTGCCGATCTCGCTGATTGCCACGCTCGGCGCGATGTTCCTGTTCGGCTTTTCCATCGACAACATATCGCTGATGGGCCTGACGCTGGCGGTCGGCCTCGTCGTCGACGACGCCATCGTGATGCTTGAAAACATCTTCCGCCATATGGAGGAGGACGGGCTGTCGGCCTTCGACGCCTCGCTGAAGGGCGCGCGCGAAATCGGCTTCACCATCATCTCGATCTCGATCTCGCTGGTGGCGGTGTTCATCCCCGTGCTGCTGATGGGTGGCGTCATCGGGCGCATCTTCAACGAGTTCGCCGTCGTGGTGACGGTCGCCATCCTGGCGTCGATGTTCGTGTCGCTGACGCTGACGCCGATGCTGTGCTCGCGGCTGCTGTCGGTGACCAAAGCCGACCGTGACAAGCATGGCCCCGGTCATAAGCAGGACCTCGTCACCCGCGGCTACGACAGGGTCTTGAGCTTCTGCCTGCGCCACACCTTCCTGGTGTTCCTCGTCTTCGTCGGCACCGCGGCAGCGTCGGTGTGGCTGATCCAGACTTCGCCGAAGGGTTTCTTCCCGCAGGAGGACATCGGCCAGATATCGGTGACCACCATCGCACGTCAGGACATCTCTTTCGATGCCATGTCCAGGCTGCAAGGACAGGTCGCCAGTGTCTTCTCGCATTCGCCCTATGTCGACCATGTGGCGTGGTCGGCGGGCAGCGGCAACAATGCGCTCAATCAGGGGCAGCTTTTCGTCCAGCTCAAGGGCAAGGACCAGCGCCCCGATATCGAGAAGGTGCTTTCGGATCTGCGCAAGCAACTGGCCGGCGTGGCGGGCATCGAGACCTACATGCAGCCGGTGCAGAATTTGAGGCTGGGCTCGCGGTCGTCGGCAAGCGCCTACCAGCTCGTGGTTCAGGGCCTTGATACCGGCCTGACCGATATTTGGGCGCAGAAACTGAACGACGCGATGGCTGCCGACCATGCGAACTTCACCGACGTCACCAGCGACCTGCAGAACAATGCGTTGCAGGCGACGCTGGTGGTGGATCGCGACAAGGCCGCCCAGCTCGGTATCGACACCGACACGTTGCGCTCCGCCCTCTATGGCGGGTTCGGCACCGACCAGGTTTCGACAATCTTCGGTTCGGCCGACAGCTACGAAGTTATCACCGAGCTCGATCCCAAGATCGAGTGGTCGCCCGAGCGGATGCTGGCCATCCAGATGAGAACGGCGAGCGGCAGTCTTGTTCCGCTCGGCGCCTTCGCCCGGGTCGATCGCACGGCCGGCGCCCTGACTGTCAACCAGCTCGGCCAGCTTCCAGCCGTGACCATCTCCTACAATCTGCCGCAGGGCGTGGCGCTGGGCGACAGCGTGACGCGCATCAATGCGCTGAAGGAGCAGATCGGCATGCCGACGGTGATCTCGACCACCTTCGCCGGCACGGCCAAGACCTTCCAGGATTCTCTTGCCAACCAGGGTTTTCTGGTCGGCGGCGCAATCCTGACCATCTACATCGTGCTCGGCATACTCTACGAGAGCTTCATCCACCCGCTGACGATCCTCACCGGCCTGCCGTCGGCCGTGCTAGGAGCGGTCGTTGCGCTGCGCTTCGCCGGCATGGATCTGTCTGTCATCGCGGTGATCGGCATCCTGATGCTGATCGGCATCGTCAAGAAGAACGGCATCATGATGGTCGACGTCGCGCTCGAACTGCGACGAGAAGGCATGTCGGCGACCGAGTCGATCCACAAGGCGTGCCTGATGCGGTTCAGGCCGATCATGATGACGACGCTGGCGGCACTGATGGGCACCATCCCGATCGCGCTCGGCACCGGCGCCAGCGCCGAGCTGCGCCAGCCGCTGGGCGTTGCCGTTGTCGGCGGCCTGCTTGCCTCGCAGGCGCTGACGCTGTTCGTGACGCCGGTGATCTATGTCTACATGGAGAATTTCTCGGGCTGGCTGGTCGTGCTTTGGTCAAGTCGCAAGGGCGAGCCGAGCCCGGTCGAAGATGTCGACCAGCTCTCGCTGTTCAAACCAAGGGAAGACATGCTGCCCGAACCGCAGCGGGCGGCGGCCGAATGATGTGACAGGGCCAGCGCCATGTGCCGTTGGCCCAAGCCGTTGCGCTTGCGGCGGCATCGCTGGAAACGTAGTTTGCGGCCATGTCACACGATCATGGCCACGACAACGAACTCGATCCGTTTACCGCCCGCGTCCGCGCGCTGGAAACCATCCTCACCCAAAAGGGGCTGATCGATCCGGCGGCGATCGACGTCATCGTCGATACCTACGAGACGAAAATCGGACCGCGCAACGGCGCCAGGGTGGTGGCGAAGGCCTGGAGCGATCCCGCCTATGCCGAATGGCTGAAACGCGATGCGACGGCGGCGATCGAATCGCTGAGCTACACCGGCCGTCAGGGCGAGCACATGCAGGCGGTGTTCAACACCGAGGAGACGCACAATCTCGTCGTCTGCACGCTGTGCTCCTGCTATCCGTGGTCGGTGCTCGGCCTGCCGCCGGTCTGGTACAAGGCGCCGCCCTATCGTTCGCGTGCCGTCATCGATCCGCGCGGCGTGCTGGAGGAGTTCGGGCTGACGCTGCCGGCGGACAAGAAAATCCGCGTCTGGGATTCCACTGCCGAGCTGCGCTATCTCGTCGTGCCGATGCGGCCCGAAAATACCGAAGGCTGGAGCGAGGAGCGGCTGGCGGAACTGGTCAGCCGTGATGCGATGATCGGGACCGGCTTGGCCCAAAGACCTGAAATAGAGGGGCAGCCGGCATGAACGGGCCGCAGGATCTCGGCGGACAAATGGGGTTCGGTCCCGTCGCGCCCGAACAGGACGAGCCGTATTTTCATGCCGCATGGGAGAGGCGGGCGCTCGGCGTGACGCTGACTGCCGGCGCCATGGGAGCCTGGAACATCGACGAGAGCCGGCATGCGCGGGAATCACTGCATCCGGCCGACTATTATGCCTCCAGCTACTACGAGATCTGGATCAAGGCGCTGGAGGTGCTGCTCAAGCGCCATGGGTTTGTCAGCGAGCGCGATTTGGCTGAGGGCCGAGCGATTGATCCGGCTGCGACACCGAAAAGGGTGCTGAAGGCGGAAAACGTGCCTGCCGTGCTGGCCAAGGGCGGGCCTTGCGACCGGCCGGTGGCACAGCCGGCGCGGTTCAAGGCCGGCGATCCTGTGCGGACCAAGAACTTCAACCCGACCGGCCACACGCGGCTGCCGCGCTACGCACGCGGCAAGCAGGGTAGAATCGAGGCCGTGCGCGATGGCTTCGTGTTCCCCGACAGCAACGCGCATGGACACGGCGAAAATCCGCAATGGGTCTACACCGTGGTTTTCGAAGGGCCGGAAATCTGGGGCGAGGGCGCCGACCCGATGCTTGTTGTGTCGATCGACGCCTGGGAGAGCTATCTTGAGCCGGCGTGATGGCTTCGTTGGCGATTTGCCTCCGGGCGTCGATGCCCCTGTTTTCGCCGAACCATGGCAGGCCGAGGCGTTCGCCATGACGGTGGCGTTGCACGACAAGGGCCTGTTTTCGTGGAGCGAGTGGGCGCAGGCACTGTCGGAAGAAGTGAAGAGACCGGGCGCCGCAGCGGACGGCCATGATTATTACGAACATTGGCTGGCGGCGCTGGAAAGCCTGCTTGCCACCAAAGGGCTGGCCGCGAAGTCGGATGTCGACGCTATGGCTGAAGCCTGGGAGCGCGCCGCGCATGCCACGCCGCACGGCAAGCCGATCCTGCTAGAAAACGATCCCCAGCCGATTCGATAAGGTGTGGGATGAGCTTGTATGTTCCCTTTACGTTCTTGTCTGTGCCTGATAGCCTGACCCGTCGGCGGCATTGAAGCGTCCCGGCGCATCGATGATGGTGGCAACCGATCTTGTCTTTCCCCTGCGAATCCGGTCTGTCGCACTGATGGAATTCTCTCCCCAACAGGACGACGCGCTGCAGGCGGTCGCCCAATGGCTGAAGACCGGCCAGCCGCAGCTGTTCCGGCTGTTCGGCTATGCCGGCACCGGCAAGACGACCTTGGCGCGGTATTTCGCCGAACATGTCGACGGCCAGGTGCAGTTCGCCGCCTTTACCGGCAAGGCGGCGCAGGTGCTGCGCTCCAAGGGTGCAGTCAATGCGCGCACCATCCATTCGCTGATCTATCGGCCGAAGGGCGAGGAATCGGTATCGGACGAGGTCACCGGCAAGACGTCGATGTCGCCGACCTTCTCGCTCAACCGCCAGAGCCCGATTACGCGGGCGAAACTGGTCGTCATCGACGAATGCTCGATGGTCGACGAGCAGCTCGGCCGCGACCTGATGAGTTTCGGCACGCCGATCCTGGTGCTGGGCGACCCCGGCCAGCTGCCGCCGATCTCGGGCGGCGGCTTCTTCACCGACCACGAGCCGGATTTTTTGCTGACCGAAATCCACCGGCAGGCGCGCGACAACCCGATCCTGCGGCTGGCGCTCGATGTGCGCGAGGGCCGTGAATTCATGCGTGGCGACTATGGCACGGCGCAGGTGATCGGCAAGGAAGACGTCACCCAGGAGCTGGTGCTGAAGGCGGACCAGGTGCTGGTCGGCACCAACCGCACGCGTCGCCGCTACAATCAGCGGCTGCGCGAGCTCAAGGGCTTCAACGCCGATTATCCGCAAGCCGGCGACAAGCTGGTCTGCCTGCGCAACGATCCGGCCAAGGGCCTGCTCAATGGCTCGCTGTGGAAGGTGATGACCTCGTCGCGCGAGACGGTGAAGCCCGGCATCAACCTTCTGGTGTCGCCGGAAGAGGACGATCCGGATCGTGGCGTCGCCAAGATCAAGCTGCTCAAGGCGGCGTTCGAGGATCCCGATGCCGATATCCCCTGGCAGCAGAAGAAGCGCTTCGACGATTTCGACTATGGCTACGCGCTGACCGTGCACAAGGCGCAGGGCTCGCAGTGGAACGAGATTGTGCTGTTCGATGAAAGCTGGGCCTTCAAGGAAACCCGCCAGCGCTGGCTCTACACCGCCATCACGCGGGCGGCCGAACGGCTGACGATCGTCAGGTAGGGGCTCCGGATGCTGTTGCCCCGATAGGCTGTGCGGCAAGCCATTGCCAGGCGGCAGCCTCGTCCTCCGCCCTGAAATGCCTGATTTCGATGGGCGGTGAGGACGGCAGAAAGCGTTGTGCGTCCGCTATCCAGTCCGGTTCGCCGATGGTTGCGCAACGGCCGACATGTTCCAATGCATGAATGGCACCCTGCTTCAGGGTCTCGTCCGCGATGTCGGCCCAGTCGACGCCATCGTGGTCGACGAGGCGCACCAGCACATCGATGCGCGGGTGCAGGGCATAGGCTGCCTCCAGCAGCCCGAAAAGATTTTCACCGTCGGCCGCGGAAACGTGCCCGACGACATCGATGGCGAAAAGGTCGTCGCGGCTGGTCTCGATACGGCGGATTGCCGGAACCTCATCGAGAAAATTCATCGGTGCGTCCTTTCCCGGGTTCGCTCATCAGGCTTGGAACACGCGAAACCCCCAGTCTGTTCCCACCAAAGGCATTACTGTTCCCGTCAAAGGCATTATAGGTGGGCGCGTTGAATGATTTCCGAGGCCACCCGCATGCCTGCAAAGCTCTCCGTCAACCTCAATGCCATCGCCATGCTGCGCAACCGGCGCGACCTGCCGTGGCCAAGCGTGACCGGCCTCGGCCGCATTGCGCTGGCGGCCGGAGCGCATGGGCTGACGGTGCATCCACGCCCCGACGAGCGGCACACAAGACACTCCGATCTGCCTGAGATTCGGTCGCTGATCGACGACGAGTTTCCGCGCGCGGAATTCAACATCGAGGGCTATCCGACCGAGGATTTCCTGGTGCTTGTGGAAAAGCACCAGCCCGAACAGGTGACTTTGGTGCCGGACGATCCGGCCCAGGCGACATCGGACCATGGCTGGAACTTCGCCACCCGGGCCGCGTTCCTCACACCGATCGTCAAGCGTCTGAAAAAGGGGGGCTTTCGCGTGTCGCTGTTTTCCGATCCGGACCCCGATTGGGTGGCGGCCGCCCGCGATGTCGGCGCCGACCGTATCGAACTCTATACGGGTCCATATGGTAGCTATCACACAGATTCCGCCAAAGCGGCCAAGGAGCTGGAAAGACTGGGAAAAACCGCCGACGCCGCGCTTGCTGCCGGGCTTCAGGTCAATGCCGGGCACGATCTGGTGGTCAGCAATCTGCCCGCACTTGCCAAGCGCATTCCGGCATTGGCCGAAGTGTCGATCGGACATGGGTTGACAGCCGACGCGTTGGAGTATGGCATGGCCGGCACGGTGGGTCGGTTCCTCAAGGCCTGCGGATGGTAGCGATGGCAGCCTCGCGTGGCAGGCATGGCAGCCATTACGCGACGGCACTTGATATTGCATTGCAGCAAGCGTAGAGCACCGCGCGCTTATCGGAGTGTCGTCCATGGCCCTTACCAATACTGGTAGTGAGGCAGAACCCGTCGAACAATCGAGCCATTCGGAAGTCGAGCAGCACAGCACCAAGGTTCTGATGCTGGGCGCGCTCGGTGTCGTCTATGGGGATATCGGCACCAGCCCGATCTACGCCTTTCGCGAGGCGCTGGTGGCGTCGTCGGGCGGACAAGTCGCCCAGCGCGGCGATATTCTGGGCGTTTTGTCGCTGATCATCTGGTCGCTGACGATCATCGTCACCATCAAATACATCATGTTCGTGCTGCGGGCGAACAACCGCGGCGAGGGCGGCGTGCTGTCGCTGATGGCGCTGGCGCGCGGCAGTTTCCCCAAGCGCTCGGCGCTGATGCTCGGCATCGGCATTGTCGGGGCATCGCTTTTCTTCGGTGATGCCGTCATCACGCCGGCGATATCGGTGCTGTCGGCGGTTGAGGGCATGAATGTCGTCACGCCGACCTTCCAGCCCTATGTCGTGCCGCTGACATTGGTCATCCTTGCTATGGTGTTTGCGGTGCAACGTTTCGGCACGGGGGGTGTGGGGCTGGTCTTCGGTCCCGTGACGGCGGTGTGGTTCCTGGCGATCGGCCTTTCCGGCCTCAACCACATCATCGCCGATCCGGAAATCCTGTGGGCGATCAGCCCGCACTACATCGTCGCGTTTCTGATCAATTCGCCCGACGTCGCTTTCGTGACCATCGGCGCCATCTTCCTCGCCGTCACCGGTGCGGAAGCACTCTATGCCGATCTCGGGCATTTCGGCCGCAAGCCGATCGTGCTCGCCTGGCTGTGGGTCGTGTTCCCGTGCCTGCTGCTGAACTATGCCGGGCAGGGTGCCTTCGTGCTGGCCAAGAACGGCGTCGTCGGCCATCCTTTCTTTGAGATGAACGAAGGCTGGACGCTGATCCCGATGGTCGTGCTGGCGACCGCCGCGACGGTCATCGCCAGCCAGGCGGTGATCTCGGGCGCCTTCTCGCTGACCAGGCAGGCGGTGCAGCTCAACATGCTGCCGCGCCTTGAAATCCTGCACACCTCGGAGAAACAGTCCGGCCAGATCTACATGCCGCGCGTCAACCTGCTGCTGGCGCTGGTGGTGATGATGCTGGTCGTCGGCTTCGGCGAATCCAGCAGGCTGGCGTCGGCATACGGCATCTCGGTGACCGGCAACATGCTGGTGACCACAGTGCTCTTGTTTGTGGTCATGACGCGGATTTGGAAATGGCGGCTGTGGGTGGCGGTCGCCATGACGGCGCTGTTCGGCTTCATCGACGTCGGCTTTTTTGCCTCCAACATCGTCAAAGTGTTCGAGGGCGGCTGGGCCTCGCTGGCCGTGGCCTTCACCATCGTGCTGGCCATGTGGACCTGGGTGCGCGGCAGCCGCTATCTGTTCGACAAGACCCGCCGCAACGAAATCCCGCTCGATTTCCTCGCCGGCAATC
>NZ_JAMYTM010000049.1:0-34207 GCF_040322475.1 Mesorhizobium sp. M0140
TCCTGGTCATCCTCAATGCAAAAGCACGCGATGCGCGCAACGAGTTCGTAATTGCAACTTGACACCCCAGATAGTCGCTCTCCCCACTTCGTGGGGCGAGGAACCAAGCCGCGCCATCCCCGGCGCCTCCATTGCAAGGTTGGCGACTAGCGAAATCATCGACCACCGCGTCCTTCGCCCCGTTTACGGGGAGAAGATGGCGGCAGATGAGGGGCGGCGCCAACGTTGGCCGAATTGCACCTGGGAAATGGCCGGCGCGAATGCCGGTGAGGCAGTTGCCTGAGCCCGCGCCGGCCACTGGCGAACCTGGGTCCGCCGCGCGGTTTTTTTACCGTTCCGGCGATGCTCGATCAACTAGGCCGGACGTTTGGTACGGAAGCAGACAAAGGCTCACCGCGCCGCCCTCACCAAAGTCCAGATCCAGCCAACAAAGGTCAGCACCAGGAATGGATAGCCGGCGGCGGGCAGCGGCGCCGAGGTTGGCAGCAGGGGCGTGCCCCAGAGGATCATGCAAGCCGAGACGACAAACAGCACGGCGGCCACGAGCGCGGTGAGCCGCATCCACAGGGCAAAAGTCTTCGGCACGCTGACCATGACCAGTGCCGCCGCCCACAGCGAGATGCCGCCGACATAGGAGGGCACGCTGGCCTCCAGCCCCGCCGCGTTGCCGGCGAGCAGCAGGCTTTCGCCGGCGAGGAAGGTCAGGAATCCGGCCGCGACACAGTCATTGCCCATGCGCTGGCATTTCATCGTCAGCAGCGCGGTCGCCACCACCAGTGCCACGCCGTCGATCGTCCAGAGCGTTTCGCGCACTTCAGCGCTGGCCACGAAGGTGCCGGCGAGGCCGAAGGCGCCGCCGATGGCGAGGCCGATCGCGGCGATGGTGTCTGATGTGGTACGCATGTGATGTCTCCCCAAGCTGGCTCAAGCATACTGCAGGGCGGTGTCTGATCCAATGCTCGCCGATGGCGAGGCGTTCTCACCTGCTTGACTTCCCGACGCGGCTCCAGTGTCAGCCCGAAATCGACAAGGGCGTGAAGGCAGAGACTGTCGAGAGAGCGGTCCGCAGCGCCCGCAATCGACAAAGTCGGCCTTGCCCGAGAACCGATATCGGCGCATCGCAGCAAGCACCTTTACGCTTGCCTTGAAGGCAGCCTATTTTGGCGGATAGTAGCGGCTCGTGGGCATAGAATGTCGGTACTGCCTTTCCTGAGAATTTACGCGCCGCTCAACGCGGTGCTGGCCGCGCCTGGGCTGCTGGCGGTGGCGGCGCTCACGACACCGAACCTGTCCGGACGAAGCAGACTGGCTCTGATCGCCCTGCTCGCGGTCATTTGGGGCGCCTATCTTCTGCAGATGGCCGCGACGCTGCTCAAGCACTGGGCGGGAGACCTTCGGGACAGGACGCCGGCAATCGCCATCGACGTGCTCGCGGTTTTGGTTCCACTCGCCGCATTTCTCCTCGACGGCACACCCGACTGGAGCCTCTACTGTGGTGTCTGGCTGCTGAAACCGCTGCGCGACTCGACCTTCTTTCCGGTGCTGGGCAGGGTGCTGGCCAACGAAGCGCGCAACCTGATCGGCGTCACCACGCTCTTCGGCGTCGTTCTGTTCGGTGTCGCACTCGCCGCCTATGTCATCGAGCGCGACATCCAACCGGAAAAGTTCGGCAGCATCCCCGAGGCAATGTGGTGGGCGGTGGTTACGCTGTCCACCACCGGCTATGGCGACGACATCCCGCAAACCTTCGCCGGCCGCGTCCTTGCCGGGGCGGTCATGATGACTGGCATCGGCATCTTCGCGCTCTGGGCCGGCATTCTTGCCTCCGGCTTCTATCAGGAAATCCGTCGCGAGGATTTCGTCCGCAATTGGCAATTGGTCGCCGGCGTGCCGTTGTTTCAGAAGCTCGGCCCGGCCGTGCTGGTCGAGATCGTGCGCGCGCTAAGACCTCGTAATTTGCCGGCGGGCGCCGTGATCTGCCGCAGTGGCGAGACCGGGGATCGGATGTTCTTCGTCGTGGAGGGGCGGGTCAGCGTCGCGACGCCGAACCCGGTGGAGCTTGGCCCTGGCGCCTTCTTCGGCGAGATGGCGCTGATCAGCGGCGAACCGCGTTCGGCGACCGTCAGCGCCGCGACGGCGGTCTCCCTTCTGTCGCTGCACGCGGCGGATTTCCAGATGCTGTGCAGCAGCAGCCCGGAGATCGCGGAAATCATCCGCAAGACCGCGCTCGAGCGGCGCGGCGCGGCGCCGATGGCTTGATCCCGCGCAGCTCGCCGCACTGGCGAGAAAGGTGAGAAACCCGGCAGCTATGCAGTCATTGCCCAGCCGCCGGTACTTCATCGCCAGCAGCGCGGTCGGGTAAAGACCAGTCACGAGTAAGGGGACAGCAATCCCCGTGCTCAGCTGTATCTTGACCGCATGAGACAGTTGTCTCCCGCTTTGCTTATTTTGGCACCCAAGATGTTGGGGTCACAAAGCTACGCAAACGATTCCTTGACGACTCAAAACGAGTCGCCTTTTATAAGCTATGCACTCCTGTTGAGAGCGCGACCGGAAGTTCTGAGCCCGGTCTTTTTCCTGGACCAAGTGCGCTTTTCCCCGCATTCGCAATCTTTCGCGAGGCTGCTGACGCATATGGATCGGATCGAAAGGTAGAATTGTCGGACTGGAGAAATTTGTCTGTTAATACTATATTTAGTGTTTGCAGTTAGAAGTGGTTAATAAATAGTTAAGACCGGTAGATGATTCAAAATTTGCAGCGGGCACGTCGCCAAACAGCACCCGCTGCAATGTCCGAAGAACTAAAGGAGGTCACTATGCAACAACCCTAGTTCAACGTATCCCGGAGAGAGTCATCACAAGAGACCCAATCCGGTAGCCACCACAGGGTGGCAGGGGGACGGAGCGCGAATGCTTCCGCCTCCCACCTTTGCCCAGAGAATCTAGCACGCCGTTTACCGGGCGGTCAATTTCTTCGCCTCGTTAGCAGGCGAAGCTTTCGCTATTTTCTTCAAGATACGGTCAAAGACTTCTTCCGAATCGTCCGCCTGGAATCACTTGCGCGGCCCTACGGATTTTTTCGATTTGTTTTGTGGCTCTGGCGGTTTCTCTTTGGGCATCTATCTCGATCTCACTCAGTTGGAAGGGCTACTGGAGCCTCCCGATAGGACGGTTCCTGTCGGCTATATGCCAGCGAACCCATCCGCATATTTGGGATGTAGCCTCGGCATCGCATACCTTTCGAGCACATCTCTGCGGCATATTCTGAAAGACCATCCCGACATCACCATGATTGACCTTCTCTGCATGCCCATGATGCTTCGCGATGGGGTATGGGTGGCTGACAGGCCTAGGCACGCTGTTGTGATCTATGTCCACCCAGACACCGGAAAACGATACAAAGTGGCCATAAAAATAACTGCGGGAGGCTTCGAGCCCTACGTGTCCACATTCCACCGCTTTGGCGATAGGCAGCTCGAAGCATTGTTGAAACGCGGGTCAATCCTTTGAGGGGTGGCGAGCGGCTATTTGCCGCTCGCCCAATGGACGCGGTGGGGCCTGCCCCGAACCCCACAAAATGCGCCTACATTACTGCAGTGCCACGGCCGGCAGAATTTCACCGTGTCGCGCGTCCGAATGGCTTAACTAGTGCCTTTTCCTCCCGAGAGAAGCTGCGGACCCCTTTGCTAAGCGTGACGATCCTAGCAAATCAGGTACGATCTGTGAATCCGGTAAATAAAATCGTCCACCTGTGCCTTACAATTCAACGCTTGTACCGTTTCCGAAACGGCTTTCACCGGCATCGAACGGCCTGAATAACGGACGCCAAACTCCTGTCAGATGGAGGTGCAGGGAGTGCTACGCGCAATGCCGATGGACATCTTCCACCGGGTCGATGCGTCCGGCCGCAGGCCGGACCGCTTAATCCCCCATCTTCAGTGCCTGGATAAACGCCTCCTGCGGGATATCGACCTTGCCGAACTGCCGCATCCGCTTCTTGCCCTCTTTCTGCTTGTCCAGCAGCTTGCGTTTGCGTGAGACGTCGCCGCCGTAGCATTTGGCGGTAACATCCTTGCGCAGCGCCGAGATGGTTTCGCGGGCGATGACCTTGCCGCCGATGGCGGCCTGGATCGGGATCTTGAACAGATGGTTGGGGATCAGCTCTTTCAGCTTCTCGCACATCTGCCGGCCGCGCTTTTCCGCCGCCGTGCGGTGCACTAGCATGGAAAGCGCATCCACCGGCTCCTCATTGACCAGGATCGACATCTTCACCAGGTCGCCTTCCCGGTAGTCGGTGAGGTGGTAGTCGAAGGAGGCGTAGCCCTTGGAGATCGACTTCAGCCGGTCGTAGAAATCGAAGACGACTTCGTTGAGCGGCAGATCGTAGATCAGCATGGCGCGCTTGCCGACATAGGACAGGTCGGCCTGGATGCCGCGCCGGTCCTGGCAGAGTTTCAATATGCCGCCGAGATAGTCGTCGGGCGTCAAAATGGTGGCGCGGATCCACGGCTCCTCGATCGCGGAGATTTTCACCACATCCGGCATGTCGGCCGGGTTGTGCAGTTCCTTCATCGAGCCGTCGGTTAGCGCCAGCCGGTAGACGACGCTCGGTGCCGTGGCGATGAGGTCGAGGTTGAACTCGCGCTCCAGCCGCTCCTGGATGATTTCCAGATGCAGCAGGCCAAGGAAGCCGCAGCGATAGCCGAAGCCGAGCGCGGCACTGGTTTCCATTTCAAAAGAGAAAGAAGCGTCGTTGAGGCGCAATTTGCCGACCGCGGCGCGCAGATCCTCGAAATCGGCGGCGTCGACCGGGAACAGGCCGCAGAACACCACCGGCTGCGCTGGCTTGAAGCCGGGCAGCGCCTTGGCGGTGGTGCGCTTGTCCTCGGTGATGGTGTCGCCGACGCGAGTGTCGGCCACTTCCTTGATCGAGCCGGTGAAGAAGCCGAATTCGCCGGGGCCGAGCTCGTCGACATTGATGCGGGCCGGGGTGAACACGCCGGTGCGCTCGACCAGGTGCTTGGCGCCGGTGCCCATCATGCGGATGGTCTGGCCCTTTTTCAGCACGCCGTCGATGACGCGCACCAGAACGATGACGCCGAGATAGGCGTCGTACCAGCTGTCGACCAGCATCGCCTTCAAGGGCGCTGTGGCGTCGCCTTCGCGCGGCGGCGGCAATTGGTGGACGATGGCCTCCAGCACGTCGGGAATGCCGAGGCCGGTCTTGGCCGAGATCAGCACGGCGTTGGAGGCGTCGATGCCGATCACCTCCTCGACCTGCTCGCGGATGCGCTCGGGCTCGGCGGCCGGCAGGTCGACCTTGTTCAGCACCACGACGATCTCGTGGTTGTTGTCGATCGCCTGGTAGACATTGGCCAGCGTCTGCGCCTCGACGCCCTGCGAGGCGTCGACCACCAGAAGCGACCCCTCGCAGGCGGCGAGCGAACGCGACACTTCATAGGCGAAGTCGACATGTCCGGGCGTGTCGATCAAATTGAGGATATAGTCCTCGCCATTGTTGGCGCGGTATTTCAGCCGCACCGTCTGCGCCTTGATGGTGATGCCGCGCTCGCGCTCGATATCCATCGAGTCCAGCACCTGCTCCTTCATGTCGCGCAGCTCCAGCCCGCCGGTCAGCTGGATCAGCCTGTCGGCAAGCGTGGATTTGCCATGGTCGATATGGGCGACGATGGAGAAATTGCGGATGTGGTCGAGGGGCGTGCTCATGGCGCGCGTTTAGCAGGGGTGGCTTGCCCGAGCAAGCGGCAGGCTGCCGCCGCACATGTGGCGCGGCCCGTTGCCTGGCAAGCCGTACAGCCGTTGCCGGGAAAGCAGAGCAGGCGGCTGCCGGGGCAAGCGGTGCGGGCGCTTGTCGCCTTTTCCCCCGGATTCCTCGAAAAAACGATAAATTTTAACCACGCGCGTTAGAGCATAATTTGTGATCGGCATGTTAGCGGGGGGAAATATCTGATGTAAGGACGAAGGCATGCGGGGGCTTGCAGGCAGTTTTATCGAGTCGCGGAGCGGCTCGTTCGCACCGATACTTGTTCTCGCCATGATTCCGCTGATCACCGCGATCGGCTTTTCCGTCGACTACACCTCCGCGGTCCAGACCAGGTCGACCGAGCAGGCGGCACTCGACGCCGCGATCCTGTCGATCACCACGATGGAAACGGCCTCGACGAAGCCGCAGCGCCAGGTGGTGCTCCAGGATACCTACAGAGAAAACGGCGGACAGGGCACAGCGACGCTGAACAGCTTCGACGTCAGCGCCAACGGCACCGCCACAGCGCGGGCCTCGGCAAGCTACGCCATGCCGACCGTGTTCATGCAGATCGCCCGGATCACCACGGTGCCGGTTGGCGTCTCATCGGCGGTGAGCAAGACGCCCGCACTGGTGGAGGCCACATTCAACGTCGATCACGTTTCAGGCTACTGGAACAAGACCATGACCTTGTACGGCCTTCCCTACGGTTGGACCTCCACGACCACACCGACGGCCATGATGAAGGCCAACTATAACTACAAAGCGTATAGTTATTCCTATACGAGCGGGGGTAAGACCTACACGGCTACCGAGCCGAAAGGTTACGGCACGACAACTATTACCACGGGACCAACCAATACGCTGGTTCAGACCCAAGTGTGCACGACAGTAGGATCGGCAACCGATTTCACTGCCACTGCGGGAGTTTACAGAAGCACCGCGGTGGCAAAAAGCGGAAAGACGAGCGCCACCATCTATTTCAAGACGACGTGCGCGACCACGAATACCGCCGGAAACAGCAGTGGCGCAACAATCAACGTGAGCACGGTGGACAAGCTCTATCTGCAGATGGATGTGCCGTCCGGACCGGTCAACCCGCTCAAGTCGAACAATACAGACACGTCGAACCGGCTCTACCTCGGCGCCGGGTACAACACCGCGGCACAAAAGGCACTGGACCCTTCCAAATACCTCCCCGTCGAGGTTGCCAGCAACACGGACGTCGACATCTTCAAAGTGGTGCCTTGCAGCCAGACCAGCGACCAGGCATGGGAAGACGGCGGCAACAATCCTCCACTGCCAGACGTCACGAACGCCGACTTCTTCTACAGCGTGACCGGCAAGTGCGACTTCAACAAGCGGCCCTCCAACACGGTGCTGACGCAGTAGACGCTGCCCCAGGCTAAACGCCCTATGGGCTTGTGAGGCTTGGCGATCCTTCACACCCCCCTCTGTCCTGCCGGACATCTCCCCCGCAAGGGGGGAGATTGGCAGCTTCGTCGGCCGCGCTCCTGTTGCGAAGCTAGTGATAGGCGAAAGCCGTGATGAGGGTCGATCTCCCTCCTTGCGGGGGAGATGGCCGGCAGGCCAGAGGGGGGTGCTGTCCCTCCGGCTTTCCCTGCGATCTCCCGAACCTTCATCACAAACCAGTGAGCGCTGTAACGAAGCAGCAAGCAGCGGCGAAGTGGGGGTATCAGCGGTGCTTCCAGGCGCCGCCGCCCACGGAGCAAGCCGATGTCCCGCAAGTTCGTCACAGTGTCCAGCCTCTGCGCGCTCGCGCTGGCCGGCGTCGCTCGGTGCGGCCGCGGCCCAGCCGCTCACCGTGGTTGAGCTGTTCACCAGCCAGGGCTGCTCGTCCTGCCCGCCGGCCAATGCCAATCTGATCAAGGTCAAGGACCAGCCCGGCGTGCTGGCGCTGTCGTTCAACGTCACCTACTGGGACTATCTCGGCTGGAAGGATATTTTCGGAAAACAGGAATTCACCCGGCGCCAGGTCAGTTACGAGCCGGCGCTCGGCCATGACGGGCCGTTCACGCCGCAAGTGGTGGTCAACGGCCATGCCGATGTCGTCGGCGCCGCACCCGGCGAGATCGAAAAGCTGATCTCGGCGAGCGGCCGGACGGGCGGCCCGGCATTGTCGCTCGATGGCGGCAAGATCAGCATCGGCGCCGGCGCCGCACCTGGCGGCCACGCCGATGTTTGGCTGGTGCGCTATGCCAAGGGCGTCGTCGAGGTGCCGGTGGCGCGCGGCGAAAATACCGGCCGCACCTTGCCGCACGCCAATGTCGTGCATGCGCTCAAAAACCTCGGCAGCTGGACCGGCGCGGCCACGACGTATCCGCTGCCCGCCGCGTCCGGCGGCCTGAGCACCGCCGTGCTCGTGCAGTCGCCCGGTGGCGGGCTGATCCTGGCTGCCGCGACCGACTAGATCGGGCTTCGGCAAGACATTGCGCAACGCCGCATGGAGCGGCGCCGCATAGCACGGCCGCCAAGAGGGCGCGCCTTCACGACCAACCCCAAGGAGATCATTATGACCACTTCCCGCCTGACGCTGCCGGCGCTCGCTCTCGCTTTGTGCTCGACGGCGCTGTTTGCCGGCGGCATCGCCCGCGCCGACGACGACCAACGCGATGAAGCCGGCTGCAAATGCCATGAAACCGGCCGCGGATGCGATGAAGCCTGCAACCGAGGCGATGAAGCCGGCCGACCCGATGGACACCAATTCCATGAAGCCGGCAACCGATGCCATGAAGCCGGCAACGGATGCGATGGCGCCGGCCAAGTAAAGGTGGTGCTGTTTCCGGCTTCGGTCCCGCGGGTCCGTATCCGGATGCACGTGAAAGTGAGGCTTCGGCCGCAACTCGCCCGTCGCATGATCGTATCTTATCCAATAGACTCCACATGATGGACGTCACAGGAGCTCAAGCCATGACCGACATTCAAAAACCAGTCACCAGACAATCGTCGAACGTCTTCCGCAGCGCGCTCGCCGCCCTGGCACTTGCCGCAGCGGGCGCCGCCTTCTGGCTGACGCCGGCGGTTTCGGCCGAGGACGCGGTGAAGATCCCGCCGCCGGCAATCGACGAGAAGGCGGCCACCGGCACTGAAAAGGCAATCTTCGCCGGCGGCTGCTTCTGGGGCGTGCAGGGCGTCTTCCAGCACGTCAAGGGCGTCACCAAGGCCGTCTCCGGCTACACCGGCGGCGACAAGGACACCGCCGTCTACGAGACGGTCGGCTCAGGCCGCACCGGGCATGCCGAATCCGTCGAGATCACCTACGATCCGTCGAAGGTGACCTATGGCCAGCTGCTGCAGGTCTATTTCTCGGTCGCCCACAACCCGACCCAGCTGAATTTCCAGGGTCCGGACTCCGGCACGCAATACCGCTCGACGATCTTCGCCGAAAACGATGCACAGAAGAAGATCGCGCAAAGCTACATCGCCCAGCTCGACCAGGCCAAGGTGTTCCCGGAGCCGATCGTCACCACGCTGGAAACCGGCAAGACCTTCTATCCGGCCGAGAATTACCATCAGGATTTCCTGACGCTGAACCCGACCTATCCCTACATCGTCTACAACGACCTGCCCAAGGTGGCGAACTTGAAGGCACTGTTCCCGACGCTCTACAGCGAAAAGCCCGTGCTGGTGCTGTCGGCGAGCAATTGAGTCGAGCGCGAGAAGCGGGGGCGGGTGCGCGAAGGGCGGCGACGCCCTCCTTTCCGTCGTCATCCTAGGGCGGAGCAAGGAGCGAAGCGACGCAGCGCAGACCCTAGGATCCATGCCGCGACGTTGGGCGTAGAATGCAACGGGGCGGGATGGCTGCCCGGCAGATCGCCAGCTATCTTCGCGCGATGACAGGCTACGTTTACATGACCGCTAGCCAAAAGCGTGGCACGATCTGCATCGGTGTCACCAATGACCTCGGCCGCCGCATGCCGGAACACAAATCCGGCCAAGGCGCAGGGTTCACCAGCCGCTGCGGCGTGCAGCGGCTGGTCTGGTATGAGGAATTTTTCGACATCACTGATGCCATCCAGCGCGAGAAATCACTGAAGCGCTGGCCGCGCCAATGGAAGATCGACCTGATCGAAAAAGCGAATCCGGAGTGGTTCGAGCTTTTTCGCGGGACGGGGTGGTAGGTGCACCGTTTCTTGCACCGTCGGAGCACTGCACCACCGTCACGGCATGGATCCTAGGGTCTGCGCTGCGTCGCTTCGCTCCTTGCTTCGCCCTAGGATGACGAAGGCACGGTAGCTGCTGCCACCTTCACCCCCACCTGACCCGCTCAATCATACGTCAGATCCGTCGCCTTGCCGCCGAACACCCGGTAGGCATAGAACGAATAGAAGATGATGACCGGCAGCACGACCACGGTGCCGGCCAGAATGATGGCCAGGCTCTCCGGCGCGGAAGCTGCCTGCCAGATGGTCAGGCGATCCGGCACCACGAACGGGTAGAACGACCAGGCGAGGCCGGCAAAGCCGAGCGCGAAGATGGCGGCCAGCGTCAGGAACGGCATCACCGAATGGCGGTCGTCGGGCTTCGGCAGATGGAAGGTCTGCCGCCACAGCCACAGGAACAAAAGCGCCGACAGGATCGGCAGCGGCGACAGATAAAGCATCTCCGGCCAGACGAACCATTTGTCGAAGATGCGCGGGCTGGCGATGGGCGTCGCCAGCGACACCGCCGCCATGCCGAGCGCGGTCAGCACCAGTGCGGTGCGCAGCCAGCGCACCGCTTTCTTCTGCAGCTCGCCTTCGGTCTTGTAGATCACCCAGGCCGCGCCCATCGCGGCGTAGGCGGCGGCAAGGCATAACGCCACCAGCACGCCGAACGCCATGCCCCCGAGGCCGACATCGAGGCCCAGCACATAGACGCCCAGCATGTAGCCCTGCGCCAGCGAGGCGATGAGTGAGCCGAGGAAGAAAATACGGTTCCAGCGGTGCTTGCGCTCGGTCGGCACCTTGGCGCGGAAATCGAAGGCGACGCCGCGCAGGATCAGCCCGATCAAAAGCACGAAGACCGGAATGTAGAGCGCGGTCAGGATGACGCCGTGCGCCAGCGGGAAGGCGACCAGCAACAGGCCGACGGCCAGCACCAGCCAGGTCTCGTTGGCGTCCCAGAACGGGCCGATGGCAGCGATCATCGTGTCCTGTTCGGCGTCTTCAGCGGCGGCAAACAGGATGCCGATGCCGAGATCGAAACCGTCGAGAATGACGTAGATCAGGATGGCGAGGCCCATCAGGCCGGCGAAGATCAAGGGGAGCGCGGTTGGCCAGTCGAAGCTCATTTTCTTCTCCTACTCGCCAGCCGCCGGCTGCGACATGGCGGCGTTCATGACGCCTGGCAGCGGCGATGAATCGCCGTCCTTCGCCGCCTTCAGCGCCAGGTGCACCAGCACGCCGAGATAGGCGATCAGCAACAGCACATAGAGAACGAGGTATATGGCGAGCGTCAGCGCGACATGGCTGCCGGCCACCGGGCCGACCGCGTCGGCGGTCCTCAGCACGCCGGTCACCAGCCAGGGCTGGCGGCCGATTTCGGTGGTGTACCAGCCGGCCAGCGTTGCCAGCCAGCCCGACAGCGCCATCGGCACCATCAGCATGGCCAGCGGCTTAGGCAGGCTGTGCCGGCGCTTGAGGAAGAAGGCCGCCGACCATGAGACGAGCAGCATCAATACGCCCGTGCCGACCATGATGCGGAAACCCCAGAACACCGGAAAGACCGGCGGATGATTGCCGGGATAGTCGTTCAACCCCGGCACCACGCCGCTGGTCGAGTGCCGCAGCACCAGGCTGGCCCCATTGGGAATGGCGATCTCGAATTTGTTCTCCCTGGCTGCCTCGTCGGGCAGCGCGAAGAGCACCAGCGGCACGTTGGGGCCGGTGTTCCAGTTGGCCTCCATGGCGGCGATCTTCTGCGGCTGATGCTCCAGCGTGTTCAGCCCATGCTGGTCGCCGGCGAAGATCTGGATCGGGATCAGGGTCGCCGCCGTGAAGACGCCGGTGCGCAGCGCCTTCCACATCGATTCCGAGCGGTCGCCGGTGAGATAGCGCAGCGCCGACAGGCCAGCGATCAGGAACGACACCGTCAGCCCCGACGCCAGCAGCATGTGGGTCAGCCTGTAAGGCATTGACGGGTTGAAGATGATTGCCCACCAGTCGACCGCATGCGCCACGCCGTCGCGCATCTCGAAGCCGGCCGGCGTCTGCATCCAGGAATTGAGCGCGATGATCCAGAATGCCGAGACGGTGGTGCCGCCGGCGACCAGCACCGTCGCCAGCGTGTGGATGCGGTTGGAGACGCGGCGGAAGCCGAACAGCATGATGCCGAGGAAGGCCGCTTCGAGGAAGAAGGCGGTGAGGATTTCGTAGGCCAGCAGCGGTCCGGCGATGTTGCCGACCTTTTCCATGTAGCCCGGCCAGTTGGTGCCGAACTGGAAGCTCATGGTGACGCCCGAAACCACGCCCATGGCAAAGGACAGCGCGAAAACCTTCACCCAGGTGAAATAGGCGCGCATCCAGGCGGAATCGTTGGTGGCGTTGTAGCGCAGCTTGAAGAACAGCAGCACCCAACCCAGCGCAATGGTGATTGTCGGAAATAGAATATGGAATGAAATATTCGCGCCGAACTGGATACGCGAAAGTATGAGCGGGTCCATGATGGGCTCCGGCTGCTGCAAATACTCGCGAAGGATAGGCCCGAAGCGAGTTCAGGTCAAAGCGGCGTCCTGCCGCGAGGCTGAACGCCACAGGACAATTTTGCCGGTTGCGTGCCGCATAACTCCGGGCCTGTGCGCCGCACCTGCGACGGCCGGCCGGCACGATTGTCGAGAACTGTCAGCAGGGCATTGACTTGCGGTTGCAAGCACCGACATTCGGCCTATATCAGGGGACCTCTTTCAAGCAGCCGTTTTCATCCATGCCTTCCATCCTGTCCATTTCCGGGGTCTCCAAGACCTACGCAACCGGTTTCACCGCGCTTAAGGAAGTCAATCTCGACATTCAGCGCGGCGAGATCTTCGCGCTGCTTGGACCCAATGGCGCCGGCAAGACGACGCTGATCTCGATCGTCTGCGGCATCGTCAACCGTTCGTCGGGCACGGTCACCGTCGACGGCCACGACATCAACAAGGATTATCGCGCCGCGCGCGGTCTGATCGGGCTGGTGCCGCAGGAACTGACCATCGACGCCTTCGAGAGCGTCTGGGCGACGGTCAATTACAGCCGTGGCCTGTTCGGCAAGCCGGCCAACCCCGGCTTTGTCGAGAAGGTGCTGCGCGACCTGTCGCTGTGGGACAAGAAGGACGCCAAGGCGATCACCTTGTCGGGCGGCATGAAGCGCCGGCTGATGATCGCCAAGGCGCTGTCGCATGAGCCGCGCATCCTATTCCTCGACGAGCCGACCGCCGGCGTCGACGTCGAGCTGCGCCAGGACATGTGGGCGATGGTGCGCCGGCTGCGCGAGGACGGCGTCACCATCATCCTCACCACGCACTATATCGAGGAAGCCGAGGCGATGGCCGACCGCGTCGGCGTCATCAATCGCGGCGAGATCATCCTGGTCGAGAACAAGGCCGAACTGATGCGCAAGCTCGGCCGCAAGCGGCTGGTGCTGGAACTGCGCAATCCGCTGACGGCCATTCCCGAGGCGTTCTCGCGCTATGCGCTGGAATTGTCGCCGGATGGCGGGCAGCTGACCTACACCTATGACAACCAGGCCGAGCGGCCCGGCGTCGCCTCGTTGATGCGCGACCTCGAGGCCGGCGGCATCCAGTTCCGCGATATCGACACGCAAAACTCTTCGCTCGAGGAGATCTTCGTCAATCTGGTGAGGAGGGAGCCATGAACCTTCGCGCAGTATGGGCGATCTACCGGATGGAAATGGCGCGTGCTTTCCGCACCGTGCTGCAGAGCATCGTCTCGCCGGTCATCTCGACATCGCTGTATTTCGTCGTCTTCGGCTCGGCCATTGGCTCGCGCATCACCGAGATCGACGGCATCAGCTACGGCGCCTTCATCGTGCCGGGTCTGATCATGCTGTCGCTGTTGACGCAGTCGATCTCCAACGCCTCCTTTGCCATCTATTTCCCGAAATTCGTCGGCTCGATCTACGAGCTTCTGTCGGCGCCGGTCTCCTATCTGGAGATCGTCATCGCCTATGTCGGCGGCGCCGCGACCAAGTCGATCATCCTCGGCCTGATCATCCTGGCCACCGCCTCGCTGTTCGTACCGCTCACCATCCTGCATCCGTTCTGGATGCTCGCTTTCCTGGTGCTGACGGCGGTGACCTTCAGCCTGTTCGGCTTCATCATCGGCATCTGGGCGAAGAGTTTCGAGCAGCTGCAGCTGGTGCCGCTGTTGATCATCACGCCGCTGACCTTCCTCGGCGGCAGCTTCTATTCGATCAACATGCTGCCCGAGATCTGGCGCACGGTGACGCTGTTCAACCCGGTCGTCTATTTGATCAGCGGCTTCCGCTGGAGCTTCTACGGCAAGTCCGACGTTTCGGTCGGCGTCAGCCTCGGCATGACGGTCGTCTTCCTGCTGGTCTGCATAAGCATCGTCGCCTGGATCTTCAGGACCGGTTATCGGCTGAGGAATTGAGCGGCGAAAGTACAGGTCTGTTGAGATTCAGGTCAGGCCGAGACGAAAATGGTGGATTCCGAGAACCGGAGCGGAGCGTACTTTTCGTACGTGAGCACCGGAAGCGCAGGAAGCCGCCATTTGCAGGCCGGCATCACCTGAATATCAGCAGACCTAGATCGCCTTGACCAGCCGCAGCAGCCCCAGCATCTCGACATACGTTCCCTTGCGGAAGGCGATATAGACCGGCTCTTCGACGCCGTGGAAGCGGCGCTTGAAGGCCGCCTGGCCCTGCAGGTTGAACCTGCGGCGGTTGACCCAGGGCGAAGAATAGGCGCGCTGGAAGGCATTGCGCCAGAAATCGCTTTCGGCAAATCCGCTCGGACCCACATCGACGAGCGGCGACAGGCCGAGCGTGACCACCGAGATGCCCTCTTCGCGAAAACGGTCGACGGCGAATTTGGTCAGGCCGACCTCGGCATGCGGTGAGGCGTCGAGATGCTTGCGCTTGAAGGCGGTGGTGTAGCCGATGACCTTGCCGTCGGCAAACAACGGGTCGAAGTCGAGCAAAGCGACCAGTTCGCCATCGGGACCGTGCAGGACGAAACGGCGCATGTCGGTGCCGAGATGGTCGGCGAAATGGCGGTTGAGAAAGCCCATCTCCCAGCGCTTGACGATGCGGTCGCCGCGCCAGTTTTCCGAAAGCCGGGCGATCTCGTCGAGGTAGATGGTGCGCTTGTCCTCTTCGAACGAAAAGCCTTTCTTCAGCAGCCAGCGCTCGGAGTAGCGCACGGTCTCGTTGCGC
This sequence comes from Mesorhizobium sp. M0140, assembly GCF_040322475.1. Taxonomy (NCBI): domain Bacteria; kingdom Pseudomonadati; phylum Pseudomonadota; class Alphaproteobacteria; order Hyphomicrobiales; family Phyllobacteriaceae; genus Mesorhizobium; species Mesorhizobium sp. M0140. The sequence continues at coordinate 15,158 of NZ_JAMYTM010000049.1, forward strand.
TTCCCGGAAAAATCATGCTCGGGCAGGGCGAGGCGGGTGTCGATGCCGAGGCGATTGACCTTGTAGCCAAGGCCGGCCAGCACGCGTGCGGTATCCTCGCCCACCTGCACGAACCATGGGCTGCCGGCGGTCTCGACGAAGCGCTTGATGTAATCGGCCCGACGCGCCGGAGCCGCCACCGGGTCGCCGAGCGCGAAATGGTGCTTCATCTTGGTACCGAAGGCTATGTAGCCGTCGGCGTCGCCGAAATAGGAAAGCTTGCCTTGCACGGCGGTGGAATAGGCGAGCGAGAAGTCGCCATAGCGGCGCACCAGCGCCAGGCGTTCGACATGGGTCAGCGCCTGCCGCTCGACCTCGGGCGCGGCAGCCTCAAGGATCTTGTCGAAATAAAACCGCAAGGAGGGCATGGTCGAGATTCCGCGTGCCGCCTACAGCGCCGGCCGTCCAGGACGCGCCAAGGTGCTGTAACACTTTGATTCTGCGCATGACTCGAAAATCGGACTCGATTTCGGACATGCGCGTGGGGGATAACCGAGACCCGCCAGCCACCCAAGGCCTCGAATCAATCACATTGCCGCGACCTGATTACCGTTGATATCGCGCATATGCCATATAGAGCGCAACCGCGGCCCGGCGTGTGGCTCTAAATCGCATCGCTCGAAATTCGGCCGCGGTTTGCTGCAGGGATCCTGCGCGCGATCAAACGGTTACAGCGTCCTGCGAGCCTTGCGGCGGGACGTCCAATGGGATTCGAGTGAATGACGGATACGACAATCAGATCGGTTGCGGATCTGCCGGCCATGGTCGAGCCGGCAATCGTCGTCGGCGCCGGTGCTGCCGGGCTGGCCGCCGCGCATGCCTTGATGAACGCCGGCGTGCCGACGGCGATCCTGGAAAAGGAAAGCCGGCTGGCCGAGCCCTGGCACCGGCGCCACCAGCAATTGCATCTCAACACCCATCGCGATCTTTCTTCGCTGCCTGGTCTCGCCTTTCCTCCTGGCACGCCCGCCTTTCCGCAAAGGATGGTCGTCATCCGCCACATGAACGATTTCCAGAAGGAGAACCGGCTGCCGGTGCAGTTTGGCGTCGCGGTCGAAGAGATCACCTTCAAGGGCGATCACTGGGCATTGCGCACCAGCGCCGGACTGCGCTTCGCCCGCAATGTCGTCATCGCCACCGGCCGCGACAGGCAGCCATTCACCCCCGAATGGAAAGGCATGAAGGATTTCGCCGGGCGCATCATTCATTCGGCGGATTTCGGTGACGCGCAAGCCTATGCGGGCCAAAGAGTGCTGGTCGTCGGCGCCGGCAATTCGGGCTTCGATGCGCTCAATCATCTGGCCGGCATAGACACGGCCGCCATCTGGCTGTCGGCCCGCAGCGGCCCCGCTTTGCTGCCCAAGCGGATTGCCAAGATCGCCGTGCACCGGCTTTCGCCGTTCATGGCGCGCCTGCCTTTGCGGCTCGCCGATGCGGTGATGGCGGCAACCCAGCGCCTGGTTTTCGGCGACCTGACCAAATTCGGCCTGCCGCCCGCGCCTGCGGGCGGCGCCAGCCGCCTGACCTCGGACTATACCGCGATCGCCGCCGATGACGGCGCCGTCGGCGCCATCAAGGCCGGCAAGATCACCGTCGTGCCGGGCATACGGGAATTCACCCGCGATGGCGTGATCCTGGCCAATGGCAGCCTGATCTATCCCGACATCGTCATTGCCGCGACAGGCTACCGCACCGGGCTAGAGCCCATGGTCGGCAAGCTCGGCGTGCTCGACGCCAAGGGCGTTCCGCTCTTCAACGGTGGCGAAGCCGATCCAAAATTGCCCGGTCTGTGGTTCACCGGCATGCGGCCAAGCATTCGCGGCTGCTTCGCCAATGCCGGCATCCTGGCCAAGGCGATCGCCAAACGAATTGCAAGGTCGGCCCCGCACCAATCCAGCGCATCACGCTGATTTCGGTTCCAGCCGCCGGAAACCGACGGCTTCCATCAGCATGTCTTCTTCCACCATGCCGGCATTGTGCAGGGCGAGCAGGTTAAGCGCGATTTCCCGCGCGTCGGCGGAATCGGGATGTGCCTCGCGCCGCCGGCAGGCCTCGTCGAACACGCGCTGCAGCTTGGCGATCTCGGCTGGCTTGAGCAAGCCACGGTCATAGACGGACTTCGACATGGCGATCTCCTGATAAAGACCTAGAGCGCCACGTTTAAATTGCCAATCTTTCCCGAGGCTTGACCGACTTCACCCGTCGCCTCGTCATCCTGGGGCGGAGCAAGGAGCGAAGCGACGCGGCGCAGACCCCTGGAGCTGCTCCGCAGCCCAAGGGATACATGCCGCGGCTTCAAGGCGCAGCAGCGGTGCAATTCTGCTCCGCTGCTGCCCATGCGAGTGGGCAATCAGACCGCGATCTTGCCGCCGCCCTGTCTGGTGATGGCGACCACGGACGGCCGCACCGGCATGTCGGGCTTGAAGTCGGGCCAGCGCGTCGACAGGTCCTCATAGTAAGAGGGGCGCCCGAACGCTTCCCAGTCCTCTCCGCCGTCGCCCGGATGCTGGACGGCGACGAAGGCGGTCTGGTCGTCGGGCGCAAACAGCGGACCGCACATCTCGGCGCCGATCGGCACGCGGAAGAACAGTTTCGAGGTCGCCCGCGCCGCCCCCTCGGTGTCCACTGCCCACAGGCCATCGGTGCGGCCGGTGGCCTTCGGCCCCTGTCCGTCGGTTGCGACCCAGAGACGCCCGGCCGAATCGACCGCGCAATTGTCGGGCATGCCGAACCAGCCATTGGCCGTCGTTGCTGTCGAGAAGGTGGCGCCGACATCGGCAACCGCCGGATCGCCGCATTTCAGCAGCACTTCCCACTTGCCCTTGGCGGCGGTGAAATCACCGCCGTCCTCGGCGATCTCGATGATGTGACCGAAGGCGTTTTCGGCGCGCGGGTTGGCGGCGTCGACCTGGTCGGCCTTGCGCTTCGAATTGTTGGTCAGCATGACATAGACCTTGCCGTTGACGCCATTGGGCTGGATGTCTTCAGGGCGGTCCATCTTGGTGGCGCCGAGCAGGTCGGCGGCGCGGCGCGTCTCGATCAGCACGTCGGCCTGGCTGGCAAAACCGTTTTCAGCCGTCAGCGGCCCCTGGCCGAAGACGATCGGCAGCCATTCGACCGTGCCGTCTTCGGCGAACTTGGCGACATGCAGCGTGCCATCGTCGAGCAGGTCCTTGTTGGCGGCACGATCGTTCGGATTGAACGCGGCCCTGGTCACGAACTTGTAGACATAGTCGAAGCGCTCGTCGTCACCGAGATAGAAGACGACGCGGCCGTCCTTGGCGACGATCGATTCGGCGCCCTCATGCTTGAAGCGGCCCATGGCGGTGCGCTTCCTCGGCGTCGAGGTCGGGTCGTTGACATCGATCTCGACGATCCAGCCGAAGCGGTTGGCTTCGTTGGGTTCCTTGGCGAGGTCGAAACGCTCGTAATGCGCCGCCCATTCATAGGCGCCTTCGGGAATGCCGAGACGCTTGTAGTTCGCGGCTTCCTTGTGGCCTTCCGGCAGCTCGCCGGAAAAATAGCCATGGATGTTCTCCTCGGCCATCACATAGGTGCCCCAGGGCGTGACGCCGCCGGCGCAATTGTTGAACGTGCCGAACACCTTGGTGCCGGACGGATCGGCATTGGTCTTGACGCGGTCATGGCCGGCAACCGGGCCGGACAGCGCCATTTCGGTGTTGGAGGTGATGCGGCGGTTGAGCTTGCCGTCGCGCACCACCTGCCATTTGCCACCGTCCTTGCGGATCTCGACGATGGTGCCGCCATGGGCGGCCATCTCGACATCGACCTGCTCCTTCGAGAGGGGTGCGACTTCTGCCGACTTCTTGCCGTCCTTTTCGACGATCTTCACGATGCCCGGGAACATCAGATGCGGATTGGTGTATTCGTGGTTGACCACCAGCAGGCCATGTTCGGCCGAGCCGTCGATCGGGATGTAGCCGACATAGTCATTGTTGTAGCCGAACTGTTTCGCCTGGGCCTCGGCCGACTGTTTCGTCGGGTCGAAGTCGGGCGAATCGGCAAACAACGGATCGCCCCAGCGCAGCAGGACATCGGCATCGTAACCCGACGCGACATGGTGCTTGTCGTCGATGCCGGCCTCGAGTTCGTCGAACGCGAAGGCCGAGCCTCCCGCTGCCCTGGCCTCGTCGGCGCTGATCAGCGCCAGCGGGCTGACGGTGGCGGCGATGGCCGAGACGGCCAGCGAGCCCTTGAGGAAGCCGCGGCGCGAGAACCGCGCGGCGATGATCTCGCCCATGGTGCGGTTGTCGGAGGCGTTGATCGCCGGGCCGTCGTTTTCCTCGAGCAGGCTGGTGCGGAATCGGGTGTCGGGGGAGCGAAGGTCAGTCATCGTGGCTTGCCTCTGGCTGTCGGGTGGCTGGAGCGTGGGGTACCTGTTGACCCCCTTATAATCGCCGGGTCACATTTTCGTGACATCGGGAGACGTTTCAGACGCGACAGGCATTGCGCGCAGCGCTGGCTCAGCATTCCCGAGGCCGTGAGCTGCTCCGGAATCGTCTTTCGAGAGGAAGGAGACCTTCGGCGGCATGTTTCGCGCGCATCTTACAACGGCGCATGACGTCAGTCGTTGCCAACGGATCAACGGACAAAGCCGGCTCGACAAGTCACCTCCGCCGCCCCCGGCGGAGGTGACTTGATGTTCGGCGTCTGCCGTCGTCAGGCGTCGGGAAAGCGAGTCTCCCGTTTAGCGATGGCGGTCGCGGCGCCGTTCATGCAAAGCTAATGTAGCATAGGCTTGGGACTTTAGTCCAATCTTGCGCTTGCAAAGGTCCTAGTTGACAACCGCAACGGTCGGAGGTCGCTTCCGGGCGCCGCGTCTTTCGGCAATGTTGTTGCACTGCAACGTTGGGGTGGGGCGCGCCGGGCTCAGTCGTCGGAGATCAAAATGCACAGATCGGTCACGACCCGTTGTTGCCGGCTGGCGCTCAAATCGGCAGCGGCGCTGGCGTTGACGATTGCTCCCTACCAAATTGTCCTGGACGGCTCCGTTTCCGGCATCCAGACCGCCAGCGCATACGCCGGCAAAGGTGGCGGCGGCAACGGTGGTGGTGGGGGCGGAGGCAACAGTGGGGGCGGCAACGGCGGCAATTCCGGCGGAGGCAATAGCGGGAACAGCGGCAATAGCGGCAACGGCAATGGGAATGGCAACAGCGGCAAATCAGGATCCAATCAGGGTAAGAGCGGGAGCCATGTCAATGCAAAGACCGGTGACAAGGTCGACGTGACCGGCAACAAGATCACGGTCCGGCACCCCGACGGCATAACGGAAAAGCTCGAGAACGGTCGTTTCAGCATGAAGGACGCGCTCGGTCGCACGATCATCGACCGCCAGGCTACCCCGGCCGATGCCAATCGTCTCAAGGCCTTGTGAAGCTGGCCAACAGGCAACGGTCAGCTTTGCACGTCACCTCCGCCGCCCCCCGGCGGAGGTGACCTCGTTTTTGGCCAGCGTCCCGGTTTTCGGCACCGCAATGGCTGCAGTCCCGAGGCGCGACGTGCTTTTGCGCAATCCGGGACGGGAAACCGTTGCGCATTTCCCCGTACCTGGCCTGGAGCAATTCTAGGAAAAGTGTGAAGCGGTTTTCCGTCTAGAATCGCGTCAAAACAAAGAATTAGAGCAGCTCGCCGTTCCGTGAAACGGTGAAATGCTCTAAGAAGGCCTGTCGCGGTCGCGCAACTCACGCATCATCAAGGCCGCTTCGGTGCGGTTTCGCACATTGAGCTTCGACAGCACCCCGGTCATGTGGTGCTTGACGGTCTTCTCCTGCAGCTCAAGCCGCAAGGCGACTTCCTTGTTGCTCAGCCCCTCCGCCACCAGCCGCAGGATTTCCGTCTGCCGATCGGTGAGCTGCCGCAGCCGTTCCGCAATGCCGTCGGTCGGCTGCTGGGACTGGAGATCCGAAAGCAGCCGGGCCGACAGCGTCGGCGACAGATAGCTTTCGCCGGCTGCAACATTGCGCAGGATGTCGGCGAGCCCGCGCGACCCGACGCCTTTGAGGACATAGCCATTCACCCCTGCGTTCAGCGCCTTTGTCACATCGGCATTGGCCTCCGAAACGGTCAGCATGACGATCTTCTGGGCGGGATGGCTGGCGAGGATGCTTGCGACCGCGGTCAGCCCGCCGCCCGGCATGGAGATATCGAGCAGCAAGATGTCGGGCCGCACCGTCGTGGCGAGGCGTTCGGCATCCTGCGCCGTGGCGCCCTCGCCAACCATCTCGAAGCCCCCGATCTCCGACAGGCTGCGCGTCACACCTTCGCGAAAGAGGGGATGATCGTCGACAATGGCGATGCGGATGGTACCAGTCATGCTTGCTCCTCGACCGACAGACGGATCACCAAACGCGTACCTTGCGGCCCGGTCAAGGTTTCGAACTGTCCGCCAATGCTTTCGACCCGCTCCCTGAGGCCGGCGAGGCCGAGACCCTCGACCCGTGCCGCCGGATCGAAACCCGGCCCGCCGTCCGACACTTCGACAAAAAGCCTGCCACCTTTCATCCCGGCGCTCACTGCCTGATCCTTGCCTAGCCCGTGGCGATAGGCGTTGTTCAGCCCTTCCTGAACGAAACGATAGATGCTGATCTTCTCGGAAGCGCCGGGTTCCGGCAACTGTCCGGCCAGCGTCAGCGTCACCGACGTTCCCGTCCTCTGCTCGTGTTCCTTGACGGCCAGCCGCAGAATGTCGTTTGCGGCAGCCGTCTCGATCTGCGGAAGGACAAGGCCGGTGCAGATGCCGCGTATTTCACGCATCGCATCCTCCAGTGTCTTGCGGATCATCGCGACCTCGGTCGAACGGCTTACGCCCGAATGGCCATCGCTGGAAAATATCGGACTATCCATGCGCAGCGCCGCCAGGGCCACGAGTTGGGCCGGGCCGTCATGGAGGTCGGCGCCGATACGGCGCAGATATCTTTCGTTGAGCGCGGTGGCGCGGCGAGAGGCCCGTTGCACGCGCAGTCGCAAGGCACTGTTTTGCGCCACCAGACCCTGCAGCTCCGACACTTGGCGGCGCAGCGCCCCACGCTGATCGTCGATGGTGCGGCTGCCGCGCAGGACGATGCCCGACAGGAGCAGGAATGCCGCCAGGGTCGCGCCGGCCACGATCAGCCAGCTCGACCACAGGGCGGACGCCAGGGTGGCCTGGAAATCGTCGGCGATCTCATAGAACTCGGTGACCGCCACCACCTCGCCCGACCAGGGCTCGCGCACGGGATTGTAGATCTCCAGCAAGGGCAAGCGGGTAGCCTTCTCCTCGCGTTCATCATCATCGAATGTATTGAATTCAGCGACGACGTTGCCTTCGAAGGCGGAACGCAGATTGTCGCTCGGACCGAAGCGGCGGCCGATCAGGGCCGTCTCCTTGGCGTAGAGAACCGTCCCGTCGCGGCGCCAGAGTACGAACGATTCGAGGCGCTTACCAAGCGCGCCCTGGCCAAGCGTCTCGTCCAGCGCCTGCTTGACGGACTCGCTGAGCTCCTGCTCCTTGCGCAAGTCGGGAAGCAGCGGCGCAATCACGCTGTCGACATAGAGCGCCGTCGTGGCGGCCGAATTGCGGATGACGCCGTCCCGGATCTGCGCCGTCACCCAGGTGCCCACCACCAACATGACAGCCAGCAGGCCAAAGCCGCCGGCAATGACGAATTGCAGGGCAAGGGAAAGCTCGCTCCAGCGCCGCACCAGGTTTTGAAAACTGCGAATCATGAGCCCCTGACCGCCCTTCGAACCGACAGATTGGGCGATGGTAGTACTTTGAGCTTCCGGCTTGCCATTGCCAAGAGCTTCGTTTGGTCGAGGTCGCTTGACGTCCCGGCGCGCTTGGGAAACAACGTCCGCGACACACGCGGCGGGAGCCGCTTCGAGAGGGGACGGAGCGTTGAGTTTTTCAGGATTGCTGCAGCTCGGCTTTTCGACGGTCATTTTCCTGCTGGCGGCGACAGCCGCCAAGCAATGGGGCCTGGCGCCGAGCCTTGGCAAGATCGCGCTGACGCTGGCACTCTATTCGCTGGGCAATCTGATCATGCTGCGGCTGATCCGCGAATTCGGCATGTCGGTGTCGTTCAGCCTTTCCGCCGTCATCCAGCTGGTCTCGGTGAACGTCGTGGCACTGGTCTTCTTCGGCGAGCGCGTCAATGCGCTGCAGGCGACCGGGATCATGCTGGCGATCGCAGCGGTGGCGCTGATCACGCTCGGACCCTATCTGCAAGGCCGGCTGTAACGGGCGAATTGCCGATGAAGAACGCCGCGAACGCTTTGCTCAACCGGGTTGAATTCCCGGTGCTGCTGGCCGGCCTGGTCATCGCCGCCGGCCTGTGGGGATTCGAGGAGCTGATGGAGATGGCGCGCGCCACCACGCCGCACGCCTTCGATACCGAAATCCTGCTCGCCTTCCGCCAGGCGGGCCGCCCTGACAGCCCGGTCGGCCCGCTGTGGCTGCAAGGGGCGATGCGCGACATCACCAGCCTCGGCAGCGGCAGCGTGCTGGTGCTGATCGTGACGGCGGTCATCGTGTATCTCCTGCTTATCCGCAGGCCGGCGACCGCCCTTTTCATCTTCGTGGCGGTGGCCGGGGGGCAGGTATTGTCGAGCCTGCTGAAAGCCGGCATCGACCGGCCGCGCCCCGAACTCGTCTCGCATCTCGTCAACGAAACGACGCTGTCTTTTCCGAGCGGCCACGCCATGCTGTCGGCGGTGACCTATCTGACGCTCGGCGCGCTGGCGGCACGCTTCCTGCCCGGTCGAACGACGAAGATCTATGTGCTGTCGCTGGCGGTGCTGACGACGCTGCTGGTTGGCGTCAGCCGCATCTATCTTGGCGTCCACTGGCCATCGGACGTGCTTGCCGGCTGGTGCGCGGGCTTCGTCTGGGCGATGCTTTGCTGGCTCGCTGCCCGGGCGTGGCAGCGATGGCGTGGGCAGCACCCGGACGGCGAGACTGGAGACTAGATCAGCCGGTTGATCAGCCCGTGAAAGTATCTGAAAAAATGGTCAGTCAATGCGCCGCGCCTTACGTCCCAGACGTTCATACTAATGCTTGAAACATCACAATGATGGTATTATACCTCATTTCTGCAGACTCAGACGGGGATTCCGGCCGATGATCACTGCCGCGCAGATGCGTGCCGCAAGGGCGCTGGGCGGCATCGATCAGAAGACGCTCGCCGAGCGCGCCGGCGTTTCGCTTCCGACCATCCAGCGCATGGAGGCGAGCGATGGCGTGGTCAGGGGCGTGGTCGACACGCTGATGAAGGTCATCCAGGCTCTCGACGAGGCCGGGGTGGAGCTGATCGGCGAGAACCAGACCAGCGAGCGCGGCGGCCGGGGCGTGCGCCTCAAGCCTGCCGTGCCGCGGGGTCCCAAGGCTGAGCCGGCATAAAGTCGCGACGGCGACCGCCGACAGCCCTGCCGACGATCCCGCCGCCTTTCAGGGTGCGAAAGGCAGTCCATGGATCAGACGCAGCGGGCAGTGCATGAACCGGCCCACAGGTCGGTAAAGCCGACATTTTCCGAATTGTTCACACCGAAGCTGGTGACGGTCTGGCGCGAGGGCTACACGTTCGCCGACTTCAAGGCGGACGCCATTGCCGGGCTGACGGTCGCCATCGTCGCGCTGCCATTGTCGATGGCGATCGCGATCGCTTCGGGGGTCGCTCCCGAGCGCGGCCTCTACACCTCGATCGTCGGCGGCTTCATCATTTCTGCGCTCGGCGGCAGCCGCTTCCAGATCGGCGGTCCGGCCGGCGCCTTCATTGTGCTGGTGGCAGCGACGGTTGCCCGCGTCGGCATCGATGGGCTGCTTTTGGCAACGATGATGGCAGGGGTCTTCCTGCTCGCCATCGGCTATCTTCGTCTCGGCACCTACATCAAATTCATTCCCTATCCGGTGACGGTCGGCTTCACCGCCGGCATCGCCGTCATCATCTTTTCAGGACAGATCGTCGAACTGTTCGGGCTGAAGCTTGCCGGCAAGGAGCCGGGACCGCTGGTGCCGAAGCTGATCGCGGTCGCCGAGGCGGCCGGCACCATCAACCCGGCGGCGACCTTGGTGGCGGTGTTGACCATCGTCACCATCGCCGGCCTGAAACGCTGGCGGCCGACATCGCCCGCAATGCTCATCGCCATCGGGCTGGCATCGCTGGTCGTGGCGCTTCTCTCGCTGCCCGCCGAGACGATCGGCACCCGCTTTGGCGGCATCCAGCGCAGCCTGCAAATGCCCGCTCTGCCACCGGTCAGCCTGGACAGGATGATTGACGTGCTGCCGGATGCCATCGCCTTCGCCTTGCTGGGCGCCATCGAATCGCTGCTGTCGGCGGTGGTCGCCGATGGAATGACGGGCCGACGGCATCGTTCCAACTGCGAACTGGTGGCGCAAGGCTTCGCCAACATCGCGTCCGCCCTGTTCGGCGGCATCTGCGCCACAGGCACCATCGCCCGCACGGCGACCAATGTGCGGGCCGGCGCCCACGGACCGGTTTCGGGCATCGTCCACTCAGCCATCCTGCTCGCTTTGATGCTGGTGGCGGCGCCGCTCGCCAGCTACATCCCGCTCGCTGCCCTTGCCGGCGTGCTGGCGGTCGTGTGCTGGAACATGTTCGAGAAACAGGCCTTCGCCACCTTGCTGCGTGCCTCACGCGGCGACGCGCTGGTGCTGATGGCGACCTTCCTGCTCGTCATCTTCCGCGATCTCACTGAAGGCATCGTCGTCGGCTTCGTGCTGGGGTCGATCCTGTTCATCGACCGCATGGCCAAATCGATTGCGGTCGAGGCCGATCAGCCGCTGGTGCAGGAGGATGTCGCCGACAGCACCAACGCCTACGATGCCAGCGAGGCGACCGACGCCGACACCGTGGTCTACCGCATCTCCGGCGCTTTCTTCTTCGGCGCCGCGTCGACCGTCGGCACCGTGCTCGACCGCATCGCCGACCAGCGCAAAAACTTCATCCTCGATTGCTCGGCCGTACCGTTCTTCGATTCGACGGCGGCCAACGTCATCGAGGGCGCCGCCCACAAGGCGAAACGCGCCGGCGTCCGCTTCATCATATCAGGTGCCGCGCCGCAGATCCGGCGTATGCTGATCAACCACGGCGTCAAGCGCCCGCTGGTGACCTATGCCGCCTCGATCAAGGATGCGCGGGCGCAGCTGAAAGGGAAGCTGGAGGCAGAGTAGAAATCGGGATTTGCCGGTCGGCGGGCCACACAGGTGTCCGCCGGTTGAACGCAAACGTTTTGGCCCTGGGTTGACTCACGCACGGCGCGACGTGAACGGCCGCTTTGCGCCCTCGTTTCCGCCATTCAGACTATCGTTGCAGCTTCCCGAAAGCTGACGGTCTGCTAAGCCAGCACTAAGGCCTCGAATGGGGTGGTAGCAGGTTACGCCGCCGGTCAGCCCGCTGCCCAACGATAATAGTCGCGTTGATGTCAATGCGAGCCCCAAATATCATGCAAGTACTCCTGGGCTATCCGCCCGGGTGGTCGTGCCACCGTGCGCGGCGATGAACATGGCGACGGCCGACCGGCAATAGGATTCGATTTCGTTGTCGTCCTCTGCTCTCGCCTCATCGAAGCGTGCGATAATCAGGAGATCGGATCCTTTGATAAGCGCGGCAAACAGGCGGGCGGACCGGAGAGGATCGGTCACGTTCAGAACCGCCTTCGCGTGCAACTGACGCAACAGGGCCTCGATTTGGGCGATGACATGGGCGGGGCCGGCTTCGTAATGGAGCTTGCTTAACGACTTTTGATTCGTCTTGTCGGCCATGATCATGGCTTCGACACTGCGGACGTCCGGGTTCAACAGCGTGCGAAGCAGGGATGATCCCACCACCATGAGCTGATCTTCGGCCGAACCGTCGACGCCTTCAAAAAGGGCCTGTGGTGCAAACTGATGGCAGCGGGCCGCGATGGCCGCGCTGAACAGCGCCTCCTTGTTCTCGAAGTGCCGATAGATGCTGAGCTTGGATATCTTCGCTCTCTGGGCGACCTTGTCCAATGTCGTCGCATGAAAACCCAATTCCTCAAAGAGTTCGCACGCGGCGTCGACTATCGTTTGGCCAAGCGCCTCATTGGCGGGCCGGCCGCGCCGGCCCCGGCTGTTTTCGGTCACGACAATTCCAGTCCTTGACAGTATCATAATTCTTGAATTACGATACCACGCAGTGTCAAAAATGTGCAAGCCAGGCCAAGCCATCCCTCATCCACACACGGAGCCCATCACCATGGATGACGTCATCATCATCGGCGGCAGCTTTGCCGGTCTCGCCGCCGCCCTGCAGCTCGGACGTGCCCGCCGCAAGGTCACCGTTCTCGATACCGGCCTGCCGCGCAACCGCTTCGCCGGCCACTCGCATGGTCTGCTCGGCCACGATCACAAGCCACCGCTGGACATCCTGGCCGAAGCGCGGAAGCAACTGGCGCGTTATCCCACGATCAGGCTGGTCAATGGCCGGGCCGACAGCATCTCCGGCACCATCGACGATTTCTCGGTCCTCACTGGCGATGGCGAACGCCTTGGGGCGCGCCGCCTGATCCTGAGTTATGGCGTCGCCGACCAGATGCCGGATGTTCCGGGCTTTGCCGAAAGCTGGGGCACATCCATTGTGCCCTGCCCCTATTGCGATGGCTTTGAAGTCGCCGACCAGCATTGGGGCCTCGTCTGGTCCGGCCCGCCGTCGCACAATTATGTCAGGCTGTACCACGACTGGACCGAAACATTGACGGTCTTCGCCGATGGTCACGACATTTCACCCGATGTTCGGGCCGATCTGGCGCGCCGCAACATACCTGTCGTTGATGGCCGGATCGCCGAAATCGCCCATCACCGGGGCCATATCACCACCGTTAATCTCGAGAGCGGCCGCAATGCCGCGGTCGACATCCTGTTCGCGCATCCGCGCAACAAGCCGTCCGCAAGCCTGCATGAATTAGTGGGCCTCGCCACGGTCAATACGCCCCTCGGCATCGCCATCAAGGTCGATGAGCGCCGCGAAACCAGCACAGCCGGCATCTATGCTGCCGGCGATCTTGCGAACCCGGCCATGGCCTCGGTCACCACGGCAATATCGCAAGGCGCGACGGCGGGTATCTCCGCCCAGCAGTCGATGCTGGTTTGAGAACACAGATTCCCCTCTCCCGCACCGGCCTCCCTACGTCGTCGCCACCGTCGGCTGCCCGACAATACCAGCCAGTCTGCTGCCGGCCCCAATTGAGCCGTGGGTACGCCCGCAACCCGATGTCCGCTTTCGATGCCTCTCCACTAGAAGCTGACGGACTGCTACCGGCCCAAAGGCGACATCAAAATATCTGCTCGGCAATGTCCGCTATTGGCGCTTGGCGGGCCGATCCGGGCGACGTCGTTTACTAGCCACAATAAGAGTTCGAGTTGGCGATCCTCGCCGATGAACGACAGTCCATCGGCTGTTGGCGAACGTCTCGGAGATCGGCCCCTGAGGCACCGATCATGGCTCTCAGTCGAGCTTCAGCGCAGCCACTTCGCCTTCGTTCATCAACGGCACATAGAGGATCGACTTGCCGTCGGTACCGATGTCGGCGCTGCCCGGTTTGAAGTGCGCCAACGCTTCCGGCGCGCCGCCGGCTTGATAGCGGTAGAGCGTGCCGGTCATGTAGGCGGTGGCGTAGATGGTGTCGCCGATGGCGATGACGCCATCGAGATCGGCGAATTTCTGCGCGCCCGGCAAGGGCGAAACCACCTTGCTGGCGATGTCGACCGACAGCAGCCCACCCGGCTCCGCCGTGCTGAAGTCGGACTTGATGTCCTTGCCCCAGGAGGCGACGATCAGCCTGTCGCCATCGGCGAAGACGCCGTTGGGCGAAGCCAGCATCGCATCCCTAGCGAACAGTTCTGGTTGTTCGCCGTCGATGCGATAGATCGTGTCGGCCAGCATGTCCGTGACATAGACGTTGCCTGATTGGTCCGATGTTATGTCGTTCAGGAAAACAGCGTTCGGCACCGTGATGCTGGCGACGAGCTTGCCGCTGGCGAGGTCGACGACGCGAACCTTGGTGATGTCGGCGACATAGAGCTTGCCGCCCGCTATCGCCATACCCTTGGGCGCGTCCATGCCGTCGGTCCAGTGCCGGGTGACCGTCCTGCCGTCCACGGACAGCACGCTGAGATAGCCGTTGCCGTCGGCGTCGCCGGGATTGCCGACGATATTGGAAACGATAAGGCGATTGTTGGCTGCGTCGAACAGTGCCGATTCCGGTTGTTCGAGGCCGGTGGCGCGCCAGAGTTCTCCAGCCTCGGCGGCAGGCGCGGCTGCGATGCCGATGACGGCGAGAAAGGCTGATGTGACGAGGGTGTTCATGGCTGCTCTCCTGTGATGACGGCGGAGAGCTATGATTTTCGATACTTTCCGGAAAGGCCGATAACCGCTAGTATCGAAAGTCGATACGAAACCCACGGCAAGAGGTGCATTCCATGAACGGCCTTATCTTCGACGCGTTGAAGCGGACGCTGAAGGCGAAGGGCGTCACCTATCGCGAGCTTGCCGAACGCATGGGGGTTTCCGAGCCGACGGTGAAGCGCATCTTCCACGAGCGCAACTGCAAGCTCGACCGGCTGGTGGAGATCTGCGCTGCCGCCGGTGTCGAGCTGGAGAACGTGCTCGGCTCGATGAACCGGGGGCCAGGGCCGGTCAACCACATCGCGCCGGAGATCGAACGCAGGCTCGCCGGCCGGCCGGCACTGCTGTTCATTTTCGTCATGCTGTCGGAAAAATTCACGCCCGAGGGCATCATGCGCTCGCAAGGCCTGAGCGAAGCCTCGATGTTCCTCTATCTGCGCGATCTCGAGGAGCTCGGCCTGATCGCGCTCGGCCGCGGGCTCACGGCGAGATTGCTTGTCGAGACGCCGATCCAGTGGAATTTCGAAGGGCCGCTGCGGCCGCTGTTCGAGATGACCAACAAGAACTTCATCGGCTGGGCGATCACCCATATCGACAAGGAAGCGACCTTCGTCAGCTTTAGCAGGCGGATGCGGCCGGAGACGGCGGAGATGGTGCGACGCGAGGCGCAGGACCTCGCCGATCGCGCCAAACTGCTGGCCCATCACGACCAGCACACGACGCCGGAAGACGGGCTGGTCGGCTACAAATGGACGTTTGCCTTTGGCGCGACGCCATTCCCGGCGATCATGCCGATCGGGCCGCACGCGCGAGATGCCGGTGCGAGAGCAACCGACCCGGCCGCCAAGACACGGCGGCCGCTGCCGGCCTGATCGGCCAATCGTCTCAGCATGATTGCATCTGGCGGCTGAGCTTGCCGCGCACGGCCCTGGCGGTGCCGATGGCCACCATTTTCGCCGCTGTCTTTGCGCCTGGGCCTGCCATGCGGCCGGCGATGCCGACCGCGCCATTGACCGCGCCCATCATCTTCATCTGCCCGGCCGTCTCGTTCATGCTGGCCCTGCAGTCCTGCATTTTCCTGGTCGCCTCGACTGCAGCCAGGGCCTCGCCAAGGCCCTCCGGCGAGTCCGGGCCGGCCGCCAGCTCCGCCAATTGCGCATGCTGCTCTGGCGTGATCGGCGGGCTGGCGGCCGTCTGGCTGCAGCTGGACGCCAGCAGGCAGATAAGCATCGCGATCGGGCTGCCCCGCCTGACACGTGCCGTGGTTGGAAAAATGCCGCGATGTTCGGCCTCGAGGCTCCCGCTCGGAGTTGCTTTTCCCGCCACCCGTTTCCTGTTGCCCAACATCCTATCGCCCCATCGCCGGGCCGAGGATGAGGCTGCGGATTTTTGGCGTCAGCGGCCTGACGACATCGGCGAAGGGGCCGCCCTCGGCCCGCAAAGCCATCAACCCTTCGACCTCTTCGTTGATGGCGTCGATGGTCTCTGTCTTCTGCGCGTCGGTCAGCTCCTTCATGCCGGATATGGCATTCCTGAGCTTGGCGAAAATGGCATCGAGTTCTGCGACCGGCATCGTCGCCAGGAACCCGCGCATGGTCTCGCCAAGCGCGATCTTCCAGCTGTCGG
This sequence comes from Mesorhizobium sp. M0140, assembly GCF_040322475.1. Taxonomy (NCBI): domain Bacteria; kingdom Pseudomonadati; phylum Pseudomonadota; class Alphaproteobacteria; order Hyphomicrobiales; family Phyllobacteriaceae; genus Mesorhizobium; species Mesorhizobium sp. M0140. The sequence continues at coordinate 31,207 of NZ_JAMYTM010000049.1, forward strand.
CGGTGAAACCGGCTGTGTCGATCAAGCCCTTGTCCGCGGCATCGCGCTCGTACCAGTCGGCGGCGATCTCCTCGTCATAGGCGAACTGACCGAATTCGGGTTGCAAGGCCTCGATCAGGCCGACGACCGCCGACGCATCCCGCGCTGTCAGCGCCAAGGCCTGCGGGCTGTCGAAGATCATGCCGGCAAGTGCGAGCGCGCCGGCCAGCCGGCGCATGGCTGCGAAACGCCGCTCAGCCATAACAATCCTCCGCAATGCCGGCCCGGGCACTGCTCGTCGCCTGGGACTGCAGAACCGAGCCGCCGATCGAGGCGGCCTGGCCGGCAATGACCCCACCATTGCCAGCCAGACCGCCAAGACCCCCCGCCATCGACAGGACACCGCCGAGCAGACCCGCATTGGTCTGCGCCTTCGCCGCCTTCTTGGCGGCATCGGCGCAGGCCGTTTCCGTCGTCGGTTCGTTCTGGGCCTTCTTGCTGCCGGCCGCGCTCGCGATCGATGCCGGGTTGTTGTCGGCCTGGCCCGTTTGGCAGCCCGCCAGGGCAAGGGTCAGGGCCAGGAAAATGATCCTTTTCATGGTGCTGCTCATCATCGGGCAGCGCGCGGCGGCAGCTTGGCCTCGCGATGATCGGTCACCGCGTTGCCCAAGGCGATCGACAGCAGATAGACGCGCGGATTGAAGCCCGCCGCGGCCAGTGCCGACAGCGTCTTGAACAATTGCAAATGAAACATCGTGCCCCCTTGGATTGCCGCCAATGCGGTTCCGGTTTTGGAATCGCGCCGCAAACTAGGGGCATCGAAGGGGGTCAGCTTGGACAGAACGGCACTGAAAGCGGCCAAAACGGCCCGGGATTGACGTTTTGCAGGCCGCGGCGCATATGACCGCGCTCTTGGGCATGGGGGTGTCGATGACTGCGACGATGGGGCCGTCAGCTTCGTTCAGGCTGGCGACGGAGATGTTTCCGGAGCGGGATCGCGTCGAGATTACGCGCGAGGTTTACGGCCGCACCGTTCTGAGGGTGGACCTCGATCCGCTGGCGCCGGCGCAGATCGACATGCGGGTGCGCGCGTTGCCGGGCCTCGGCATCGCCACCGGCAGCTCATCGGAATTCCGGGTGCATCATACGTCGTCGCTGATCGACAACGACGACTTCGTTCTTCTGGCGGCCCTCGACGGGGGCAGTGTGATGAAGCATCGCGGCCGCGAGGAGGCGGTCGGCAACGGCCAGGCGCTCATGATGAGCGGTGAAGAGGTTGGCCTCAACCTGATCGGCGCCGGCGGGTTCCGCTTCGTCAATCTCAGTTTTTCGCGCAAGCAGCTTTCGCCTCTGATCGGCGATCCGGCCGCGGTCCTTATGCGGCCCTTGCCGACCCAGAGCGGGGCGATGCGGCTGTTGCTCGACTATATCAGCTCGATCCAGGAGGTCGGAGACGAGTTGACCGCGGAGGCCTGCCACCTTGCGGCGACGCATGTCTTCGACCTTGCCGCACTCGCCATGGGCGCGACCAGGGATGCGGCCCAGATCGCACGCGGCCGTGGCGTCAGCGTTGCCCGCTTGCGCGCCATCAAGGCCGATATCGTCGCGCATGGTGGCCATGTCGACCTGTCGGCGCAGGACGTCGCCGCCCGCCACGGACTGTCGGCCCGCTACGTCCGCAAGCTGTTCGAGAGCGATGGCACATCCTTGATTGATTTCATGATGAACCAGCGGCTGGCGCGCGCCCATCGCATGCTCGGCGATCCACGCCATGCCGGACGCAGCATCACCGCGATCGCCTACGAGGCCGGCTTCAACGACCTTTCCTATTTCAACCGGGCGTTCCGTCGCCGTTATGACGCTACTCCCTCGGACGTGCGCGCTGCGGCTTGCAAGCACTGACGCCAAAGCGCCGCCGGCCGGCGCTCCCGTGCACGCGGCTGGACTCATTTGATCGCGTTTATTCGGCGGCCTTCGCCCCGGGATCGGCAACCTTGTCATCCCAGGTCACCGCCCGGTAGTCGAAACCATATTCCAGCGTCGGCTTGACGATGCGGAAATAGGGCGACAGGTCGAAATCGCGCGGCGTGTAGAGCGAGTGGTGGCGGATGTGCAGGATCTCCTTGCGCGAGTAATTCGACTGCGCCGAGGCGCGGCCGGGCGCACGGGTGATCTCGGGCAGGATCGGATAGCGGATCTGGCCATAGGCCTCGGCGATCAGCGTAGAGCAGATCGCCCGTGTCGGGTCGCCGGAGCCGAAGGCCAGCATGCGGCGCCGCCAGCGCACCGGCACCGGCGGTGTCGGGAAGAAAAAACGCAGCATGTCGAAAATGTTCTTGAGGTCGTATTTCAGGCCGAGCCTGCCGATCATGAACGCGACGACCTTGTCGCGATCCTCCGGCGCCAGCCCGCTCGCCCGGCAGATGCGGGTGTTGTAGGTGCGGTAGCGCGACAATGGCACGGCGACGCAGCCTTCGCCGATCGTGACCTCGATCAGCCGCGGCCGCTCCGAGCCGTCTTGCGGCTCTGGCAAGGCGTCGCCGACATGGAAGGCCGCATGCGACCAGGTCGACTGGGTCAGGTATTTGATCGCCGCCGAGATCTTCTGGTTGCCCTCGATCAGCAGGATGTCGCCGGGCTCAAGCGTGCGGCGCAGCGTTTCGGCATCGGACGGGGTGTAGGGCTCGTAGCCGGACGATTCTTCCTGCAGCCGGCCGGCAAGCCAGCGGCCAAGTCGATCCAGAAGCGTGTCGCCGGGCTCGGTCATGCTCCATGGCGATTAGCATGGGCGGGTAATGAGGGCTAGCGCACGGGTGGAGCGACAGGGTTGCTGATAGGGCGCAGGCCCTCATCCGGCGCGCTTCGCGGCCACCGTCTCCCCGCTGAAGGCAGAGGAATGAAGCCGGTGAACGCGCGCTTTTCCTCTCCCCGTCGATCGGGGAGAGCGACTATCTGGGGTGTCAAGTTGCAATTACGAACTCGTTGCGCGCATCGCGTGCTTTTGCATTGAGGATGACCAGGA
>NZ_JAMYTM010000050.1:0-32033 GCF_040322475.1 Mesorhizobium sp. M0140
GGCGATCATGCCCCCGTGTCGTCAAAAAGCTACCAGCCAAATATCCTGTCAGAACACTGAAGGTGCCTAAGTGAACTGCATTACCCGCGAAGGGGCTGTTTCTAATCGGTTCGCTGGATTGCTACTTGCTGCCGCCGTTCGCTTTCACGCTGCTGCAGAATTCCGGATGGCTGTTGGCCGCAGTGGCGTCCTTCGCCTCGTCCTCGCAGGCCTTCATCATCGCGGTCTGGTCGTCCGGCGTAAGGGCCTTCCAGGCCTTTACGAAGTCGTCCTCGCCGACCATCGTCTTCCTGCTGGAGTCCGTGTAGAAGGGCTGCATCTTGGCCGGATCGTCGAGAGCCGACGTGCCGGTATCGCTTGCGGCAAGCGCGGAGCCGGCAACCATCGAGAGCGTCATCGCGCCGAAACAGATCATCTTGATGTTCATGGTGTACTCCTCCTGTTGCTTTGGGATCGTCGAAGCAACGATCAGTTGGAAAACGACAGGTTTGGGTGAAAGTTCCGGCTTTTTTTGCGCAAAAATCCCGAAACGAAGAAAAATATAGTCGAAAAACTTGAAACTTTCCCGATTTTTCCCGTAGAAAGCGAGTTTAGCGGGTCTCTCGTGCAAGACTGACCACCAGCCGATCGACGCTGGGGTCGTCGAGACTGACGATATGGGCCATCAGCATCGCTCGCCTCATGCTGATCCTGGTGACGTCCTGCCGCATGATGACCGACACAAAGGCCGGCCCCGATCCGGTGAGGACGATCGCCCTGCCGACCAGAACCGGTTCGGAGATGGGAGCCCACTGTACGGTCATGATCGAGGGCTCGCTTGTCTGGCGGCGGTTGATGCCTGTGAAATAGATCCAGTTCAGGCGCGAGATCGCCACGCCGTAATGGTTGCCGGGTATTCTCGAACCACCCTGGCCACCGCCCGGAGCCCAGCGCGTCACCCGCCTGAAGGTGACGAGATCGGTCTCACGCCGCACGAAGGTGACCGAGCGCATCAAAAAATCGGGTCGGCCGGGGATCGAAAAATAGGTGAAATAGGTGCCTCCGGCGATGGCGGGCGACGGCGGCCGCACCATGTTCTCGTACAGTGCCTCGCGCAACGTTGCATTGCTGTCGCCCTTGGCTGCCGCGGCGGCCGGCTCACGATACAACTGATCCTCGTCGATCTTGAAATAGTCGCAGATCAGCCTGGCGGTGGCTTTGTTGGGAACCGCCTTGCCTTGCAGATAGCGCTCGAACTGGGTGCGGTTGATGCCAAGCTCACGGCACACCGCGCTGACGGAAGCGTAGCGTTGGACCAGCCGCCTGAGATTGGCGGCGAGATTCTCGCGGATTGGCACGACATCTCCCCGACAGACGTACGGACCAGTATTCAAGCGATAGCTTATATACACTTGCATGACGTAGCGAGGGTGCGAAGATGGACCTTTGTCCAATAGGGCGAGGATCCCGTGGGCGCGTAGACTGTACGATTTTGACAGTCCGGCTATGCAAGCCCCGCAAATGGGCGTATTTCGGTGGCAAGAGCGACCTCAGATCGGCCTCTCGACATCCTGCAATGGAGGGCGGTTTGGATCATACCGGCCTGGTCGAGCTTCTGGACTACACACAAGCGCAATTGACGAAGATCCGCCAGGCGGTCGCGGCAAGCGAGCACGCCGGTGCCATGTTCACCATCGACTGCCTTGTCGGAGCGGCGGCCGAGCAGACGAAGTGCAAGCTTGCAAGTCTGGAGCATGCCGGCTTGCCGGTCGGCAGGGATGGGCCGATTGGCCGAGGCGCATTTGAAGGCGGTGCGGCGCTGCCCGGCAAAGCGACATCGGGCAAGCCGGATGCCGGCGGCGACCGCTCCTGATCAGGGCGCGCCGATCTCGCCGATCAGCCTTGCATATTCGGCCTCGGCTTCGCCGTAACTGCCATTGGCAAGTTCCAGCAGCCCGGCGCGGTCACGAATGACGATCTCGCCCCGACGCGAGCGGATCAGCGCGCGGCCTTCGAGCAATTGAAGGGCAACGGTGACGCCTGGCCGCCTGACACCAAGCATGATGGCCAGGAATTCGTGCGTGATGGCGAGATGTTCGCCCGGCACGCGGTCGTCGCACATGAGCAGCCATCGCGCCAGCCGCTCCTCGAGCTTCAGCCGCGCGTTGACGAGCGCGGTGCAGCCGGCCTGGGTTTGTAGCGCGTTGATGAAGCGCAGCAGGAACATGCGCATGGTCGCACTTGCCGCCAATGCTGCCTTGAATGCGCCGGCTTCGATGCGGATCGCCTCGCCTTCGAGTTGTACATAACAGGCATGCGGCGCACGGTCGTCGCCCATCACCAGGGAGTATCCCGTCATGCCTTCGAAGCCGATGAAGCCCACTTCGGCCTCTTGGCCGCTCGCCGTGCTGGCGACCACCGAACCGATGCCCTGTTCGATGAAGTAGACGGCCTCGATCGGAATATTCGGGGTCACAAGCATCATGCGTAGCGGCAAGTCGCAGCGCTGCATGTGCGGCTCGAGCAACGCCAGATCATCCGCAGGCATGCGTCGCAGCAGTTGGTTTCGGTATTGATGATTTTTGTTGGGATCAGACATGGCGTGGCCCAATGCAGGGCAAGAGCCATCCAATCTCCCAGCCGTCCGTGCCCGTAAAAACGTGCGGACGATCGCCTATGTATAGGGGCGCAGAACGAATAAAGCTATGAATGCGATGTGAAATTCGAAGCACGGCGCCCCCCAACGCCCGTTCGCATATGAAAAGATCGGCCTGAATGTTAGTGTCGGAAACGTACCAAGCGCCACTTGGTACAAAACCGACATATATCTTGAGAGCGTCGGATCACGGTGAGGGCCAATAAAATCCGCCGGCTAATGACAAAGCGCCATGTCGCGCTGGGCCTGAGAACCGTTCGGCAGACCGGCGGGAGAATTGTACGATACTTACTGTGATGAGGCCGATGTTGACTCTTGCTCAGTCCGATTTCATTTTTTGACCGACAGCGTCAAGGAAGTGGTCGCTGCTCCGAAAGGGGCTTCTTATGCCGAGCCTTCATAAGCGCAATCCCGGTTTCCATCCTTCCGATCTGCAGCTGTGCCAGCGCGTCTTCGATCGGGTCTGCCTGGAGCGCAAACTTGACCGCGTGTCGGGGGAGTCGGACGTACAGCGGCTGGCAGCCACAGTGTTTTCGCTGTTTCAGAATGGCTGCCGCAATGAAGGCGAGTTGCTCGAAAGTTTCAGGCGGACCCGCCAATGACCAAGGCCAGGATCACGTCCGCGACACCGGCAGCCAAAAACGAACCTTACGACGCTGCGATCTTCGCCCGGAAATACGGCATGTCGCGGAAGGCCGCGGAGGTCGTGCTGTCCGCGAACGGACCGTCCAGAACGGCTTGTGACGCTGCCGCGCGCTCTTTTATGGAAGCGGTTGCCCGCAGAGCGAAGAGCAGCCATGAACACTGAAGTTGCGAGCGACTGTCGTTTCGCCGCCGACCCGCAGGCGCGTCCAATGCTGCCTTTATTGGACGCCGCGAGGCGTTAGCCTGTCGGCCCTGTCGGACCTGTCACTCCTGAAGCGGCTTGCTGCGCCGTCACGGCAGAGAGTTTCTGCCGTTTGAGCAGCATCGGTTTTTCATAGATCTTCTTCATGTTCATGGCTTCCCTCCACAAAATTCGATTGCGGGAGCGTCGTCGCCGGCCGCGCTCTTGTCAAGCCGACCTTGTCGAGGGTCGGCCGACCGGGACGAAAATCCACGCTTCAATTCCTGTCGGCCGGCTTGGAACGCATGCGCGAAACCGTCTCGCGCTCGGCGCGCTTGGAGCGCAGCGGCGGCAGGCCGCGGTCGATCAGGTCCATGTCCTCCAGCACCATATCGCCCATGCGCTTGAAGGCGATGTCGAGCGCGCCGGCACGGTGAGCCGAGCGCAGGAAGCCGGGCAGGGTGCGCACCGGATGGTCCCGCGCCAGCGGTTCTTCGGGGAAAACGTCGCTGGCGGCGACGATGTGGCCGCTCTTCACCGCCGCCATCAGCGCCGGGAAGTCGACCACGCCGGCGCGGCTGAGCAGGATGAAGGCGGCGCCCTTGCGCATGCCGGCAAAGGCCTCGGCACCGAGAAAACCCTGGTTCTCGCTGGTCACCGACGCAACGACGAAGATGAAGTCGCTGGTCGACAGCACCTCGTCGAGAGAGGCCGGTTCGACGCCATTGTCGATGAGGATCGATGGCGGCAGCCAGGGATCGAAGACTTTGGTGCGGGTGCGGAAACCCGACAGCAGCCGGTTGAGCGCCCGGCCGAGATCGCCGAAGCCGATGATGCCGACATCGGCGCCGGACAAGAGCCGCGCCGTGTGGTTGCCGTCGCCGCCCCACAGTTCCTGTCCCTGGCGGAAGGCGAGATCGGCATCGACGATGTCGCGGGCGAGGTTGAGCGCCATGGCAAGGCCAAGCTCCGCGACCGGCTCGGCGAACACCAGGCCGGTGGTGACGACATGGATGCCGCGCGCGAACAAGGTCTCGTAGGGCATGTTGTTGATGAGGTTGGTCTCGACATTGAAGACGCAGCGCAGCGCCTTCATCCGGTCGAGCGTTTCGGGCGATATGGGCGGCTGGCCGATGATATAGCGCGCCTCGGCCAGCACGTCGGCCGGCAGTTTCGCGACGCCGTCAGCGGTCGTCTCGACAATGCGATAATGCGCCTTGAGCCGCGCCAGCTGCCGGGCTGTGAAGATCAGGTCGAGCGTGCGTGGTTCCGGCGCACTGATAACCAGCGGCAAGGCGCTGTTGGACATGACTATTCCCTCTGTTCCCGATGGCCAAAATACCTTGGATGAAACGATTTACAACATCGCGCGGGGAGGCAAGGAGAGCGCGATTGGCGCTGGGATGAGGTGCCCTGTCGGAGCCGATATGTGCCGCAATGCAACAGTGAAGAATCGTTTGACTACGATGGCGCGGAAACGACGTAAGGACCAGTAATGACACAATTGACACGGGGCAGGGAATTGGTTCTGCTGGCACCGTACTAATTTGGAGGGCACTTTACAGTGAAGAAATACGAGAAACCAACATTGCAGAAGCGCGACAGGCTTTCGGGCGTCACGGCCCAGACTGCCCCATCGACACCTCCGCCGATCCTCAGTGATTGATTGGCGCCTGATGCATTCGCCTGACAAGGGCAATCAATAGCAGCAATCGATAGGGCGCGACTGGTCGCGCCCTATCGCATATTGGCCACGGGCGCCCGCCGCTGTCCCAGATGCCGGACCTTGCGGCCGATGATCATCAGCTGGCGCGCGGTGTTGTTGCGCAGGCGCCTTGCGCGCCATTCCAGTCCGGTGCCGGCGGTGATCGACTTGGCATAGTAACTCACCCGCATGCCATCCTCATCGGCAGCCACCTTGACCGGGTCGTCATAGAAAGCGTTGATCTTGTCAGCCGCCATGCCTGGTGTTTCGAGCCATCGTGGAATGTGAACCGAATGGAGTTGATCGACATCGGTCATCACGCGCCCGATGCCGACGCCCGGCGTCGGACACGTCGTGCAGAAGGCATCGCCGATGAAGATGACCCCGTCGCGGCGATGGCCTTGCGTGGTGCTCAGGCTGATCTGCCTGACCTCGACAGGACTTGCGACTTCGAAGTTGCCACATCGCGCTGCTATTTCGGGCATCAGCTCGCAGAGCATCTTTTGCGGCTCCTGGCGAAAGGCCCGCGTCCACGCTTCGGCCACATTGCGATAGAGGAACATGTTCGCCCGCATCTTGTCGCCGAGGGGAAAGATGCTGATGTAGGCGATACGGTCGGCAGCCCGCCTGCTGTAGCAGGTGACGGACTGATGACCGAAATCGCGCGGCGAGATGGCGAGGTCGAATCCCATCGACAGTGAATGCGCCTTCGATTGCTCAATACGCTCGACCCCGACGGCGCGCCGCACCGCCTCGCCGTGGCCGGTTGCCACCACCAGCAGGCGGGCATCGATGACGGCGCCGTCGGCCAGCACAAGCCGCTGCCGGTCCGGTCCAGTCGAGACTTCGGTTACCTTGCCGACCGTCAGCGGCACTTGCGCAGGCAAGGCATCGCGCAGGCCATTGATCAGCGCGCCGTAGGAGAATGTGAATTCAGCCTTCTTCTCATGCGCGAAAAACTGGCCGAGGCGAAAGACATGCGTGTCGGTCGTCGAGGTGACGAGACGCTTGAGTGTTGCATCGAGGCCGAGCTTTTCGAACAGCAGCATCTGATCCATGCCGATCTTCTCGGCCCGGAACTCCTCGTGGTGGACGCGGTGCGGGTCGATCAGCGCCACCTTGCGCCCGGCTTTTCCCAACAGCATGGCTAAGGTGGTCCCAGCCATTCCGGCACCGACGATCGCCACATCGACTTCGGCCGGGCAGGCCTCTGAGATACTCATTCTGCTGCCCTTTCTGGTGGCAACTGCACGTTCACAATCTCCGGTAGAAAATATCTTCCGGACCTGAATCAACCGCAAGCAACCGGAGCGCGTGCCTGGTAGTAACCAATGTTTAGGTTAATCGCGGGCCCGCTGCTTCCAGCGCGGTGCGATCGCCGAGCCATCGATGAACTCAAAGCCGCCAGCCTCGTTGAGCGTGTGAAGTTTACGCCCACTCCATAGCGCACCTGGATGCAAGATGGTTTCAACGACCTGCTCCATGCCGATCAAATCAAGGTGAGAAATGCGTGCGATGCCAAGCGCCGCGCCATAGCTCCTGCGGCAGTCCTGAACCGGGCGCAGCAGGTCGTTGCCGCGCCTGACCATGCGGCCGGCCGGCCGCGCCGAGGCGATGTCGATCAGCACGGGATTTTTGGGGTGCGGCGTCCAGGGGCCGCGAAAATCCGGCGCCGACCACAGATGCAGCGTGTCGGAGAAGGCGCCGCCGCCGTCGCGGACGGTGGCGAACAGCCACCAGGCGCCGCCATGCTCGACAAGCGTGGCGTCGCTGGCGACGACACCGGACAGAAGCGTCGCCTCCTTGACCCATCCGCCGGGAAAGGCGGTGGCCCGGTAGAGATCGACCGTGCCGTTGGCGCAGCTTTCCGGCACCATCCAGACCTCGCCGTCGCGCTCGAAGACGAAGGGGTAGGAGAGATGGTAGGGCAGATCCAGCACCGGTTCAGGTCGTCCGAGCGGGCCTGCCGGGCCGAAGGGCACGGCGGAGATGATGGCCTTGCCGAGCCGGTGAATATAGTCCTCGACGAACAGGGTCAGCTGGCCCTGGTAGAGGATGGGAAACGGATCGGCGTAGAAGCGGCTGCCATCGTCCGGCAGCTCTTGCCATCCCGACGCCGGATGCGCACGCAGGTCGAAAAGATCGCGGCCCCCGGTTTGCCGCCAGCCGACCTTCCAATGCGGCGCGTTGTAGCAAAGGTGATAGATCTTCTGGACGATCCGCCGCGCCAGCGTCTTGCCGGCTCTGACCCCAAGCTTGCCGGCCGAGGGCATTGGCGGCGGGCTGCCTGCCTGCGCCGGCTCTGGCAGATCGGGCACCGACTTTGCCGCGCCTGACATGGCAGCGACGATCAGGCTTGCTGTGCGCGCGAGCATATCCTGGAAGGACGCCAGCGCGATGCCGCCATATTCTGTGCCCAGACGCCCGGCGGCGATCGCAACGCCGTTCTCATCGATGCGGGCAAGCGGCGTGCGGCCGGCGAGGATCAGGGCCAGCAAGGCCGCTTCCCCGCTGGCGCCGTCATAGGTGACGCGCCAGACCCGTGTGCTTTCCAGCCTGACATCGCCGCAGAGGTCGATCACAAGGTCGGGCGAAGCAGGGGACCGCCGATAGGGCGCGAGCGCCGAAAGCGGCACACGCTTGGCTAGTCCATCATGGGCCAGTCCATCATGGGCCAGTCCGTGTATCGCCGTTTCGAGTTGAAACAGGGCCGCGGCGCTGCGCGGAATGCCGCCGCCCGCCGGCCTGACATCGACGGACAGTTCGACGTCGCCGAGCGCGGCAAGGCGCTCCAGCAGCGTGAGATGAAAGGCGCGGACGCAGTCGCCGTCCAGGCGTAGACTTATCTGCATGGTGGAGGTCCGAAAAGGCGGTGCCCGGCCTTGCCGGCCAGGCCGGTCCGGTCAAATTGTAACCCCATCTGCATCCGTCTCCGCTCGCTGCGTAGCCAACACCTCGATATGTATATTTTTAAGCAAACCGCGTGCCAAAATTCACGTCACCTCTCAACATAATTAACAATGTTTTAACAGTTGGAGGAATAGCTAGGTTATCGCCGCAAACTGATCTTGCCGGCATATGGAGTATTGTCGGAGGCAGCCATGCAATCATCCCTGCCCATGGTTCCTCAGCAACACTCTCCGGATGCGGCACGCGCGGGATCATACGCAGCTTCGACTGTCGAACTGGGCGACCTGAAGCGCATCCTGGTGCGCCGCCGGTTCTGGATCTTCGGTACCGTTGCACTGCTGACGCTGGTCGCCCTGCTCTACGGCCTTTTCACACCTGCGCTCTACAGCTCGGCGGCGGAAATCCTGATCGATCCGCAGGATCTGCAGGTGGTCACCAACGACGTCAATCCCAGCCGTATCTCACCCGATGGCGGCATCACGCAGGTCGAGAGCCAGGTCAGCGTGGTCCAGTCGACAGGCGTGCTGATGCGGGCGATCGCGGCGACAAACCTGACGCAGGATCCGGAATTCAACGGGCAGGGCTTGCTGTCGCGCCTGCTCGGTTCGGCATCGGCCGAAGGCGACAGGTCGGTGCAGACACTCGACGCGCTGCGCCGGCGCCTGGCGGTGAAGCGGGCCGACAAGGTCCTGGTCCTCGACGTCATCGTCACCGCCAAGAGCGCCGACAAGGCCGCCCTCCTGGCCAACGCCATCGCGCAGGCCTACCTGGTCGACCAGGCGAGCGCGCGCGCGAAAATGGCCAGGGACGCCTCCGAGTCGATCACCGCCCGGCTGGACGAGCAGCGCAAGCGTGTCCAGCAGGCCGAGAATGCCGTCGAGGCCTACAAGTCCGCCAACAACATGGTGATGGCGGCAGGCAATCTGGTCAGCGACCAGGAACTGACCGAGATCAACACGCAGCTTGCGGCGGCGCAGAGCCGCACCGCGGCGCTGAAGGCGCAGGTCGACCAGATGCGCCGCCAGAGCGGCACGGCGGACGCGACCTCGGAAGCGATGCGCTCGGCGGTGATCTCGAGCCTGCGGGCGCAAGAGGCGACGCTGGTCGACCAGGTCTCGCAACTCGGCACGGAGCTGGGGCCTCGTCATCCTTCGCTGATCGCAGCCCAGCAGCAGTTGCGCGACACGCGCCAGCTGATCGCGCGTGAGCTCGGCCGCATCGCCACCGCCACCGAGACGGACTACGAACGGGCGCTGGCCAACCAGCAGGCGCTGGAAGCCAAGGTCGCCGGCATGAAGAGCAAGTCGCTCGACACCGACCAGGCCTCGGTGCGGCTGCGCGAATTGCAGCGCGATCTTGAGGCGTTGCGTTCCGTCTACTCGAACTATCTTCAGCGCGCCCAGGAGACGCGCGAGCAGATCAATGTCGACAGCACCAATGCGCGCATCATCTCCAACGCCATGCCCGCCTTGAAGAAGAGCTGGCCGCCTTTGCCGCTGCTGTTGCTGGGCGCGATATTCGGCGGGCTCGGGCTCGGCACCGGTCTGGCGTTGATCGCCGAATATTCCTCGCCGACGGTGCTTTCCAGCGCGCAGATGCAGTCGGCCATCGACGCGCCGGTGCTGGGCGTGGTGCCGGCAAGGTCAGACACTGGCCGGCGCTGGTGGCCTTTCGGCAGGGCGCGCGCCGCCGCCTCCAGCCAGAAGACCGATGCCGTCGTCGGCCTTGCGCTGAGGCGGATGTTCAGTTCGGGCCAGCGTCCGGCGGACTGGCCGCTGGTGCCTTCCATCCTGGTGACATCTTCGCCGGGCGAGGGCGCGCAGCGCAGCCGGGTGGCGCGGCTGCTGGCCGATGCCGCGGCATCCAGGGGCAGCCGTGTGCTGTTCATCGATGCCAATGCCGGCGGCGACCAGAAGGATCCGCAGCCGGGAGTCCTCGATGTGCTGCGCGGCGAGTACGCCTTCGAGGCCGTCAGCCATTACGCAGCCGGCAGCAACGTTGCCGTGCTGGGCAGGGGCCGCTCAAAGGCGGTCTTCCAGGAAGCGCATGGCATCTATTTTGCGCAGCAGATGCTGGCGCGGGCCAGCCGGAGCTTCGAACTCGTCGTCATCGACGGCGGCGCGCTGGCCGACAATCTCAATGCCTCGCCGCTGGTCGCCATGGCCGACGAGATCGTACTCGTCGCCACGCTGAACGCCACCCCGATGCGCGACGTCACGACGACCGCGCAGGCGGTTTCCGTGATGGGGCGGTTGCCAACGGCCGCCTTGCTGGTCGACGAGGCCGCCTGATATGGCTGCCAGTTGGAGCGCAAGCGCTTCGAACCATGGTGTTGCCGCACCCCGCGCCGGCACGTCGCTCGATGCGCTGACGCGCTTCGGACTGATCGCGGCGGTAGCGGTGCTGTTCAGCATCTCGGGCGGCATGCTGTGGCTGGTCGGCTACAATTATGATGGCCTGTTCGGCAACCCGGCGACCAAGATCCACCCGTCCACGTATCTCATCGTCCTCTTGTTTGCCTGGCGCTCCTGTGCGTCAGGCAATCCGGTCGGCTATATCGTCCATCTCGCCGACAGGCGGCCGGCCAGCGCGCTGATGGCCGCCATATCGATCGTGCTTTTGTTCGTCGTCATCGCCAGGCAGCGGCCCGGCATGGCTGGCATGATCGATACGTTCGTGGCCGCGGCACTTCTGGTGCTGATGCTCAGCGAGGACGACGAACGGACATTCGCCGGGCTGCAGACCGTCGTTCACGTTGTCATGACGGCGAATGCGCTGCTTGCCCTTTTCGAGTTCGCCACCAAGACGCTTATCTTTCCCTATCGCCTCGACGGCGTGGCGTTTACCACCGATCTGCGCTCGAGCGCTCTGCAGGGGCATCCGCTCGCCAATGCCATGGTGACGTCGATCTACGTGCTTGCGCTGCTCTCCGGTGCCAGATCCCTGTCGACGCCTGTGCGGATAGGGTTGATCGGCCTGCAATGCGCGGCACTCGTCGCCTTCGGCGGCCGCACGGCGATGGTGACGACGGTGGTGCTCGGCGGCTGCTACCTGCTTTTTCAGGGCACCACCAAATTGCGCCAGGGCCGCGTCAATCTCTTAGGTGCGGCACTCGGCTTCATGCTTGCCGCACTGCTGCCGGTCGTCATCATAGTGGCGGCATATCTGGGCTTTTTCGACGCGCTGCTGGAGCGCTTCGTGTCGGACAGCGGAAGCGCCAATGCCCGCGTCGAGATGTTCGAGCTTTTCAAGCACCTGGAATTGCGCGATCTGATCGTGGGGCCGGATGTCGAGCTGATCGACAGCCTGCGCCGCATCAACGGTCTCGAACAGGGCATCGAGAACCCGATCATCCGCACGGTCCTCTATCAGGGCGCCTTCTTCACCCTTTTGCTGACGTTCGGCTTCGTGCTGTTCCTGTTCGAGGTGGCGCGCCGCTGCCATGCCGGCATCTGGCTGCCGATGCTGGGCTGGGTCATCCTGATCAACACTTCGGAAAGCGTCGCGTCGAAGACGACGCTGCTGACCAAGTTCGTGGTGCTGGCATTGGTGCTTTACCGGCCGGCGCGGGCAGCTTTCAGACCGGTCAGTCCACCGGCATGGTCAGGCCAAGCGCCGCGATGATATCAGGGTCCACCGCCCGGGTGGTATCGTCCATCATGCCCATGCCGTCGAAGAGATCCCACAGTGCCCAGGCGAAGCCGAGTTCCTCGGCGCTCCGCCTGACATCGGCGATGTAGCGCCCGCGATCCGGGTTGGGCGCGGCGACATAGCGGGTGTCGGTGCGCAGCGCGCCGAACTCGCCCATGATGATGCGTTCCGGCGCAAGGCCGTGGCCGTCGGCCCAGTCGCGAACCTGGCGAAGATATTTGTCGACAAACCAGCGGTCGGGCCGGGCGTCGAAATAGACTTTCAGCACACGCTCGGTCTCGGCATAGGCTGCCTGCTTGGCGTCTTCAGGGGTTTCGGTGTCCTGCGCCATGCGCGCCCTGACCGATGCCAGCGTCTGTTGCAGCGAGCCGGCGGATGCCGGCCACGGCACATTGTTGAGCGACCGGTAGACGGGCTCGCGCATCCAGGGTGCCCCCTGATGGCTGAACAGATAGGGCTCATAGAAGTGGAAGGTGAACAGGATCGGTTCGAACGGGGACAGCGGTGCCGGATCGAGCGCGTTCAGTCCGCTCACCATCGAGCCGCAGCCGCCGGTGACGACCAGCGGCAGGGTCGCGGCCGAGGCTCTTGCCGCCGTCAGAAGTGAAAGCTGGATCTGCGACCAGACGTTCGACGCGCAGGCCTGCGCCGGCTCGTTGACCGGCTCGAGCGCCACCCTGCCGGGCTGGAACCGCGCCAGCCTGCCGGCAAGCTCGCCGACCAGCCCGCGGTAGAGATCGAAGGCGGGCGCCGCGGTGCTGGAGACCATGCGGTCGGGGTTCCAATAATGGGTGGCGGCATTGGCCTGGATGTTGACGATGATGCCGAGACCGGCGTGGAGGGTGGCCGTGACAGCCGCGTCCAGCATGTCCAGCAACCGGCCGCGCGTGGTGGCGTCGGCGGCCAGGAAAGGGCCGGGATCAACAGGCAGACGGATGAAATCGAGCCCGGTCCTGCGCAGCCGACGCAGGTCGTCCGGGGTCGGCACCGGCCGTTGCGACTGGAAGGGCGGCCAGTCATAGTCGGTGCGCGGAGCGGGAAATTCGCGCGTCAGCGAGAACCAGGGCCAGGCGTTGACGCCGCGCCGAAATCGCGGCCCGGCGGCTGCGCGAGCGATTGGTGCGATCGGGAGCGAGCCGAGAGCCGCCGCGGTGGACAGCGCCGTCCGCAGCACCCGCCGGCGCGACCAGCCTGTCATACGGTTCCTGGCGATGCGTGATCCATCGCGGTGGTCTTGGCGGCGGTCATGCCGAGCAAATGATAGGCCTCATTTTCATAGGCAAGCAGGACATCGTCCCAGCGAAAGGCTTCGCGGGCGCGCGCCCTGGCGGCAACGCTGCAGGCCTTGACCAGGGCATCATCGTCCAGCGCCTGCTGCATCCGCTTGGCGCAACTGTCCTTGTCGGTGAAGTAGATCGCGGCAGCCCCGGCGGTCCATCTGTTGTAGGGATTGTCGTGGGCGATCACCATGTTGCCGGCCGCCAGCGCCTCGACCAGCGAGGGGTTGGTGCCGCCGACCGTGTGGCCATGCAGATAGGCGCGGGCGTGGTATCTGAGCGCCTTGACCGTCGCATGGTCGTAGATGGCGCCCGGCAGGACCACCGAGCCATTCGCCGCCTTGCGGATGGCGGCATGATAGGGGATGTCGTCGGACAGCGTTCCCAGCACCACCAGCTTCATGTCGCGCTTGGCGGAGCAAAAAGCTTCGACGATCGGCAGGATGTTGTTGTCGGGTTCGATGCGCGCGATCGAGATGAGATAGCGCCCGGGCTCGAGGCCGAGCGCCCGCACCGGCGCCTCGGGCGCCGATGCCACTGGATCGGCGCCATAGGCGATGGTGGCGATGGCGCTGCGCGGCCGGCGTGTCGCCAGGTGAT
The DNA here is from genome assembly GCF_040322475.1 of Mesorhizobium sp. M0140. Lineage (NCBI taxonomy): Bacteria > Pseudomonadati > Pseudomonadota > Alphaproteobacteria > Hyphomicrobiales > Phyllobacteriaceae > Mesorhizobium > Mesorhizobium sp. M0140. Next base: position 13,605 of record NZ_JAMYTM010000050.1, read on the forward strand.
CTGCGATGGCGGGATGATCGGCGACCAGCCGATGCGAGGCCCATGCGCCGATCCATTCGTTGACCCAGAACCAGGTTCGCGCCGCCATTCCCCATTTTGGGCGGCGCCACTCGATGCCGTCCATGTTGGTGAAGATCTTGCGTCGCTTCAGCCTGAGCCAGGTCAGGAAGACCGCGCCATTGTAGCCGAGCACCAGGCAAACACCCGGTCGCCGGGCGGCGTCGCGGGCGCATTGCCAGTCGAATTCCAGCGTCGCGCGCGGTCCCTTGGAGGCGACCTGGATGTGAATGAGCTCGATGCCGCGCCAGGTTTCGCTGCGCACCCTCTGGTCGATCCGCTCGACCTCATCTTGGCAATAGACGCCAACTTTCCAACCTCGCCCGACAAGAAACAGCGCCAGTTTTTCGGCAAAGGTTTCAAAGCCGCCATGGGCCGCGGGTATGCCGCGGGTCCCCAGGATCAGAATGGCGGGCGTTTCTGGTTTCATGGCCGGCGGCACTTTCACATGTCTCATATATTAGATATTGCTTAATTTATAATGAGCAGGTGGCAACTTCCGTGCCACCTCCCGATTTCGGTACCCTGCGAGGGATCATCGCGCGGGGTTGTAAAAAAACGGTGTTGAAGCCGATGGTTGTTTCATTCTCGGTCAACCCTTCTGTGCGTAGCTGTATCGAAACGAAGCAATGCCTGGGGCGTACGGCCGGCAGTCGGGCGTATCGAACCGATAGTCGGATATATCAACCGATAGTCGGACGTTTCGAACCAGGCATGATTCTTGCGGACGGGCTTCTGCCACAATCGCCCAGCGCGATGGTTGTAGCACCCGGCGGGATATAAAGATGCGGATTGCCTGCGTTCATCAGGGTTATGAACTCTATGGTTCTGACCGCAGCTTCGCGGAGAGCGTTGCCGCGTTGCGCGCCGCGTTTCCGTCGGCCGACATCGAAGTGGTTTTGCCGCGTAGCGGGCCGATCGTGCGGATTCTGGAAGCGCATGCCAGCCGGATCGTCTTCGAACCGCTCTGGGTGCTGAGGCGCCAGGCCATTGCGCGCCTTGCGACCGTCGAGATGGCGCGATTGCCGGTTGCCGTGTTCAGGGCGTGGCGGCGCCTCAAGCATTGCGACCTCGTCTATGTCAACACCTCGATCGTGGCCGACTACGCGCTGGCCGCACGCCTTCTTCCCCATAAGGCCGTCCTGCACATCCACGAAATCCCCGAAGGCGCCATGCGCAGGGTACTTGTCGGCCTGATGCGCTGGAGCCACGCGGATCTGATCTTCAATTCACACGCGACACGCGCCGCGTTTGGTGATCCCAAGGCGGCGCGTGCGTATGTCGTCTACAACGGTGTTGCCGGGCCGGCGGCGGTCGAACCGATGACATATGACGGCAAGCGTCCATTGCGGGTGCTGCTGCTTGGCCGTATCAACCGGATCAAGGGGCAGGAAATCCTGCTGGAGGCGATCGCCTCGATGCCGGCGGAACTCCAGGCGAGGATCGAGGTGCGGCTGGTCGGCGGCGCCTTCGAAAGCACTGAGCGCGAGCATGCGCTTGCCGAACTGGTCGAAACCATGGGGCTTACTGGGCGCGTCAGAGTCCTGCCTTTCATTCCCGACCCCTCTGAGCATTATCGATGGGCCGATATCGTCACCGTGCCGTCGCGGCGTCCGGAATCGCTGGGCCGCGTCGCCATAGAGGCGATGGCTTACGGCCGGCCGCCACTTGTGTCGGCGATCGGCGGGCTGGTGGAAGTGGTCAGCGACGGGGAGACCGGCTGGCATGTTCCGCCCGGCGACGCAGCAGCTCTTGGCGCGAAATTGCAGGAGATCATCCTCGCCCCTGAGGCCTGGCGCGGGTTTGTCGCTGCCGGGCGCGCGCGCTACGAGGCAATCTTCAGCGAGCCGGTCGCGGCTGCGGCGATCACCGCGATCGCCGCCGACAAGCTGAAGACGACCATCGCGCGGCCGGGCAGGGTGCCTGCTGCCCGCGAAGCGGAGACGCGGCCGTGAAGTTAGCGTTTCCGAGCCATCTGGTTCGACGCCTCGTGCTGATGATCGGCGGTGAGGCGATGCAGAGCGGCTTTCATTTTGCCCTCAACATCATGCTGTTGCACATGCTGTCGGCGCAGGGCTACGGCCTCTTCGCCATCGGCATGGTGATGGGCGGTGTCGGCCTGTCCTATATCAGGTCGCTCACCGCCGTTCCCGCCAGCATCTGGATGAGCAAGAGCACCAACAGCGCCGGCGTCGACACCTATGACGTGGCGTTCGGAACGGCGGCGCTGATCGTGGCTTTGCTGATGGCCGTCGGCACGGCAGTCCTGATGCATGTTCTTGGCGATCCAAGCGGAATTGCCGCCGGCTGCTTCGTCGGTGCCTGGTCGTTGCGCAGCCATATGCGCACGGCTTTCTTCGCACGGCGCCAGCAAGTTGTCGTCTCCGTCAGCGATGGCGCTTTTACAGTCGCCGGCTGTGTCCTGACCGGGCTGTCGATATGGTTGGTCCAAGACCCGCTGCAGACCGTGTTCTATGCACTAGCCGCGGCAAATGTGTTCGGCATTTTCGTCCTGGTCCGGCTGGCTCGGCGCTCGCTTCGCATCAGCTTCCGCATGCCGACGCGGCGACGCTATGTCAGACTCTGGCCCCAGCTGCGCTGGTCGGCATTCAGCGCGACCACCACCAACATCCAGGGTCAATGTCTGGCGCTGCTGGTCGCCGGCATTGCCGGTCCTGCCGCCTACGCACCTCTGGCGGCGGTTCTGGTGCTGTTTGCTCCGCTGCGCATCATCAGCCTTGCGTTCGTCAACATGACGCAGCCGGATCTCGCCAGGCTGATACGGAACAATGAAACAGGCCGTGTCTGGACGCAGGCCAAGATCTGGGCGCTCGTCATGGGGCTCGGCGGCCTTGCTTATGGATGTGCGATCATGTTCGTCCTGCCGATGATAAAATCCCAGGCTCTCCAAGACGCTTCGACCTGGTTCATCGGGCTTTTCGTGATCGCAAATTTTGTCCCTATCATGCTCTATATCATGCCCCGCATCGTGCTTGAAATACTCGGCGATTTTCGGATCGTCGCGTTCATCACCACGGGCGGCGCGGTCGTCGGCCTGGCGCTGATCGCGGCCCTGCTGGCAATCGCGTCTCCGCCGTGGGCGTTGTTGGGTTCCGCCGTCTCGGAGATGTTCGTGCTCGTGGCATCGTGGTATTTCGCGCATCACCGCATGTGGAATATCGAGCATCCCGATGAGGCGCGCGACAGCCGGTTGGGCGCGTGGCGGCGCACGCTGCCGTTCGCTACGGCAAAGCGATAGGAAAAAACATGGCAGTCCAGGCGGTGCAAATTGCTGCGGTGGCCGGCTCGCCCGATGGCCAGTCCTCCCATCCGGCCACCGTCGTCGCCATCGATGCCTACACGGCGCGGCTCCACACCAGCCTGGAAGCGGTGAGGCCGCTCTGGCTGCGCCTCCAGACGGACGGTGTGTGCACCGCCCACCAGAATTATGCCTGGGCCGAGGGGATCGTTGCGCGGCTGATGCCGCAAGGTGCGGAACTGCTCATCGTGGAGGTAAACGATGCCGTCACAGGCGTGCCGCGAATGCTGGTGCCGTTGATACGGCGACCGGCTTTCCGCCATCGGGTGATCGAGTGGCTGAGCTGTGGCGTTTGCGACTACTCGGCACCGTTGCTGGCCGATGCGAGCCCGTGGACGACGCAATCGGCGCAGGCCGCGTGGGCCGCGGTGCGTTCCGTGCTGCCGCCGGCGGACCGCATCCAGATCACGGGAATTCCGCAATCGATCAGCGGTGTCGCCAATCCGCTAGCCCTGCTGGCGGCCACGCGCGATTCCCTGCATACCAGCTTCGGCCTCGCCATCGACGGCGATCCGGAAACCGTCCTCAAGCGCCTATGCCGGCCATCCTTCGTCAAGGCTTTCAACAAGGACTGGCGTCGCCTCGAACGGCTTGGCGGCGTGGAACTGGTCGAAGCCAACACGCCGGCCCTGGTGGAGGTCATCTTCGGCGGCCTGGTCCGGATGCGGCTCAGCCGCTTTCGCGAACTGGGCCGCTTCGACCTGCTGACGCAGGCGGCGGTTGTCGACTTCTATCGAAACGCCGCTCTCGAGGGCCTGTCGGATGGGTCGGTGCGGCTCTTCGGGTTGCGTGTGGGTGAAGCTCTTATCGCGGTCCAATACCTGCTGATCCATCAAGTCACCGTTCATGCTCTGCTGATCTCAATCGATCAGGGCGCGGTGCCCAATGTCTCGCCGGGACTTCTGATCATGGGCAAGTTGATGAGCTGGGCGCGCGGGCGCGATTTCAATTATTTCGACCTGTCGGTAGGCAACCAGAGTTATAAGGAACATATGGGTGCCTTGGGTTCGGGCCTGCGCGAGCTTTGCCACGGGATTACGGTGCGAGGCAGCGCCGTGAGCGCAGCCATCGAGATCCGCAACCGGGCCGAGGTGTTCGTGCGCTCCAAACCTCGGCTGCTGAAGAGGCTCCAGGGACTGATGCGGGGTTTGCGGCGCCTGCGTGGGGGATCAGAATGACCGGAGAAGCATGTGGCAAGCTACGCGGCGGGAACGACTCCGATAGGGGATTTGCCCGGTGGGCCATTTTCCCCGACTGTCGCCAACGTTGATGCAACCGCGCACTTCACGGCTCGGCTGCACACCAGCTTCGACACCGTAAGGCTGCTATGGCTGCTCCTTGAAGCTCACGGCGTCTGCACTGCCCACCAGCATTATGCCTGGGTCGAAGGAATCGCCGCACGGCTGATGCCCAAAGACGCGGATCTGGTCCTCGTCGAGGTGAGTGACGCCGTGACCGGCGCGCCGGCCATGCTGCTGCCGCTGATGCGGCGCCGGGCTCTCGGCCACCACGTGATCGAATGGCTGAGCTGCCGCGTGTGCGACTACGCGGTGCCGCTGCTGGCGGATGGGAGAGCGTGGACTAGGCAGAGTGCCGACGCCATGTGGGCAGCGGTCCGTGCCGTGCTGCCATCGGCGGATCGCATCCATATCGCGGGAATTCCGCAGCAGGTCCACGGCGTGGCCAATCCGCTGGCATTGCTTTCGGTGGCGCGCGACTCCATCCAGGTCACCTCCGGCCTCGTCCTGCATGGCGACCCGGAGACGCTCATCAAGCGAATCTGCAAGCCGTCCTTTGCCAAGGCCTTCCGCAAGCATTGCCGCGGCTTCGAACAGCTTGGTGGCCTCGCTCTGGTCGAGGCCGATACGCCTGACCTGGCCGAGGAGCTCCTGGATGCACTGCTGGAACTGCGGCTCAAGCGTTTTCGTGAGCTCGGGCGTTTCGACCTCCTGACGCAGGCCCCGGTCGTCGATTTCTACCGCGCCGCGGCGCTACAAGGCCTGTCCAACGGATCGGTGCGGCTCTTCGGACTACGCGTCGGTGAAGCCTGGCTTGCCTCCATCTATGTTTTGGTGAGAAAAGGCACACTTCACGCCCTCCTGCTCGGCATCGACCAGAATACGGTCGCCAATGTCTCACCCGGCCTGACGACGATGGGCAAGCTGATGGTGTGGGGATGCGAGCGGGGCTTCGACTATTTCGACCTGTCGGTCGGCGGCCAGGGCTACAAGCAACATATCGGTGCCTCGAGCTCGGTACTGGCCGAGATCTGCGAACCGGTGACGGTGCGGGGCAGGGCTGCGAACGCAGCCATTTTGCTGCGCAGCCGGGTCGAAGGCATGACGCGGTCGCGTCCCCGGCTGCTCAAGGCCGTCCAGGGCCTGACGCGCCGCTTGCGGCGATTGAAGGACTGAGGACGAGCGTTTGCCGACGACCGATGCAAAGAGGCACCAAGGCCGGCAAGCTTGTTGACTGGGTTGGTTGGCTCTATATCTGAAAGCGCCGCTTGCCGTTCAGAAATGAGTGTCCTCGGCAGATTTTTTAAGTTGGCGTTTTCGGCAGATCATATCGATGGATGCAAGTTTAGGAGATGGGATTCGTTCCATCCTCATTATTCAAACGAAGTACATTGGAGATGTCGTTCTGACATCTGCTTTGGTTCGCAATCTGCGTCTTGCTTATCCGCAAGCATCGGTAACCATGCTTTGTGCGCCTGGTCTCAAGCAGTTCATTGTCGCGCAAGGGATCGCCGATGTGGCCGTTGGCTTTGAATCCCGTGGCAGAGGAAGGACTCTGCTCAAGCGTTTGAGCGACCATCGTGGCGTCATCTCTGATCTGCGGCGTCGGAAATTCGATCTTAGCATCGACCTTACCGATTCAAAAACCTCGCGGATCATGCATCGCTTGATCGGGGCTCCACTTCGCGTCGGCTTCGATCCTTCCGAGCATCCGATGAAGTTCTGGGAAATCCAGCTTGCAAACGTGCTCGCCGCGACCTTCGGACATGGCGGACCGCATTATCTCTACAGGAACCTGTCTCCACTCAGCGCCCTCGGGTTGGATTATCAGGACCCAACGCCTCGGCTGCAACCGACCAGGACTGCCCAGGAAGAGTGTGCCAGGCTTCTTGCGGAAAACGCTTTGGCGAAGAAGTCCTATGTGGCCGTGCATGCCGGCGCGAGGTTTGAAGGCCGTTGCTGGCCGCCGCAACATTTTGCTGCGGTCATCGATGAGGTATACGCCAAAACCGGGCTGCGATCCCTCCTCGTTGGTGGGCCGGATGAAGGGCTTGCCGCGCAAAGGATCCTTGAAATGGCAGCATCGCCGGTCGCAAGTGTCGTCGGAAAAGCCTCGCTTGAGGTCTTGACAGCATTGTTGGCCGAAGCGTCGATCTTTCTTGGCAATGAGAGCGGCCCGATGCACATCGCGGCCTCTGTCGGAACTCCAGCGGTGGGGCTGTACGGTCTGACGTCGCCTGAGCAATGGGGCCCATTCGGTGTCTCCAACCGGACGCTCCAGCCGCCCATGCCTTGCCCATGCATCGCTCCAGGTTTGTGTAAAGAAAACAACGCCGGTGGGGTCTATTGCGTCCAGCGGCTCCAGGTTGCCGATGTTGCGGCGGCGACACTCGATCTCATCGGCATGGAAGTTCAAAAATCTGCTCATTCGGGCACGCCGGCCGCGTAGCAGAGCGGCAGCGACGGACGCTAGTTTTGGCGGCGTGGTGGTGCACAGTTCATCTTCGTGTGCTTCACGTCTTGATTCAGGCCAAGGCCCAAGCATATTCAAAAGATTGGTAAATTTAACCGGGCCGCATCCTGCGCTGTCCGCGAAATTGACAGGACGGCGCGTCTCCGCCATCCTTGACCCCAGTCGTCAGGCTGCCGGTAGCGGCCGCGTTTTGTGTCTGGGGCGACCGAGGGCAGTGTCATGTTCAGTCCCGTCACAGGTCAGAATTCCAAGCGCGCCGCGGTGCGCAAGGCGCTCGATCGTCACAAGGTCTACATCACCGCGCAGCGTTTTTCGGCAGGCACCTACCAGGCCCGGGTTCTGGTCGATGGCGAGGCCTATTGGGTCGACGAATTTCGGCTGAGCCAGCTGCAGCAAGGACTGTCGCCGGCAGAGCTCGAGTTGACGCCGGCCGCTGACGATTGAGAGCGTGACTGGCTTGTTCCTGGCCGCCGTGCTTCGATCCTGGCGATGACGACTCCACCAAAGCTCAAAGCCTATCGCGCCAAACGCGAATTCGCCAAGACGCCGGAACCGGTTGGCGGGCTCGTCAGCAGCAACGGCAACCGCTTCGTCGTCCACAAGCACCACGCCACCGCTGACCATTATGATCTGCGCCTGCAGGTCGGCGATGTTTTGAAGAGCTGGGCGGTGCCGCGCGGGCCTTCGCTCAATCCGGCCGACAAGAGGCTGGCGGTCGAGACCGAGGATCATCCGCTCGAATATATCGACTTTGAGGGTGTCATTCCCGAGGGCGAGTATGGCGGCGGGCCGATGATCGTCTGGGATACCGGCACATGGGCGCCGATGGACGACGTCGAAAAGAGCTTGCGAACCGGCGCCTTCAAGTTCCGGCTGGCCGGCGACAAGCTCAATGGCGGCTGGATGCTGACCCGGCTGAAGCCGAAACCCGGCGAAGACGAAAACAAGAAGAACTGGCTGCTGTTCAAGGAGCGCGACCTCGCCGCCGACACCGCGCTTGACATCCTCACGGCCCGGCCGGAAAGCGTCAAATCCGGATTGCGCATCGAGGAGCTGGCGGCGCCGGCGAAGCCCGCCACCAAACCCGCGCCCAGACAGGGATCGCTGAAGCCCGGCACGCTGCCGGGCGTGTTCAAGGCTCCCATGCTTGCCCGTATCGAGCCGCAACTGGCGACGCAGGTGCCAAAACCACCCGATGGCGACGACACCCAACAAGTCTGGCTGCACGAGATCAAATTCGACGGCTACCGCACCATGGCGCATCTCACTGGCGGCGTCGTCAAGCTGATCACCCGTGGCGGCATCGACTGGACGAAGCGCTATGGCGACCTGCCGCATGCGTTCGCGAAGCTGCCCTGCCGCGATGCCATCATCGACGGCGAGATCGTGGTGCTCGACGCCCGGGGCATCAGCCGCTTCGCGCTGCTGCAGGATGCGCTGGCCGAGGGCGCCGGCAGCAAGCTCCATTTTTACGCCTTCGATCTTCTCCACCTCGACGGCTGGGACCTGACCAAGGCGCCGCTGGTCCGGCGCAAGGCGCTGCTGGCGCAGATGCTGTCGGGCCTCGGCGCCAATTCCGCCATCCAGTTCTCCGACCATGTCGAAGGTTCAGGGCAGGGGCTCTACGACCAGGTGTCGGAACTTGGGCTGGAGGGTGTCGTCTCAAAGCGCGCCACGGCCATCTATCAGAGCGGCCGAACCAAAAGCTGGACCAAGACCAAGGCACTGCTGTCGGACGACTTCGTCATCGCCGGCTTCACCATCTCCGATGCGGCCGAAGGGCTGGCGGCGCTCGGCATGGCAGAGTTCGAGGGTGGTGAATTGCATTATCGCGGCAAGGTCGGCACCGGTTTCGATGCCGCCACCGCCGGTGAGTTGCTCGCCAGGCTTGAGCCGCTGCGGGAAGGCGCCACCCCGCCCGAGGGTGTCCCGCGCGAAATCATGCGCGAGATGAACTGGGTGCGGCCGCTGCTGTCGGCGCGCATTCATTACGCCAACCGCACCTCAGACAATGCGCTGCGCCACGGCGTCTTCCGTGGTTTGAGGGATGTCGGCCTGTCGACGCCGGTCTCGTCCAAACGCAAGCGGCTGATCGCCGAGGCCGACCTTGCCACAATCTGGGTGACCAACCCGACGCGCCGGCTGTTCGGCAAGACCGGCCCGACCAAGCTCGACATCGCGGTCTATTACGCGCTGGTCGGCGACTTCATGCTGCCGCACATCCTCGGCCGGCCGGTGTCGCTGGTGCGCTGCCCGACCGGCCTGCCGAAGGATTGCTTCTTCCAGCGCCACGCCTTCACCGGCATGCCGCCCTCAGTGGTGACATTCGAGGCGACGAATTCCGAGGGCGAGACCAAATCCTATCTCTCGGTCGAAGGCGCGAAAGGGTATCTGGCGCTGGCGCAGTTCGGCGTCGTCGAGTTCCACACCTGGGGCACCCACCGCACCAGCCTCGACAGGCCCGACCAGATCGTCCTCGACCTCGATCCGGGAGAAGGGATTTCATGGCGCGAGGTGGTCGAGGCCGCCGTGCACATCAAGGGCGAATTGGAGCGCCTGGGGCTGGTACCGTTCGCCAAGACCTCCGGCGGCAGCGGCATCCACATCACCGTGCCGGTGACGGGCGCGCAGAACTGGAAGAAGCTGCACCAGGCGACCAGCGCGATCGCCACGCATCTGGCGGCAACGGCGCCTGACACCTTCACCACCACCATGGGCAAGGACAACCGCAAGAAGCGCATCTTCATCGATTATCACCGCAATGCGCGCGGCCACACCTCGGCAGCACCTTACTCGCTGCGCGCCCGCACCAATCTGCCGGCCTCGACGCCGGTCAGTTGGAGCGACCTCGAATCCATCGATGCGCCGCAGGATCTGAACTATTCCTCCCTGCCGGGGCTGCTGGCGACGTCGGGCGATCCGTGGGCCGAGATCGACGAGTTCGCGCGGGATTTGCCGACCTTGAAGAACTAGGTTCCTCGGCCCCCATGAAATGGAGGAGAGCGTTGCGGGGCGAGGAACCCAACGCCATCGACGCTTCCGACAATTTGAATTATTCTCTCCGCCACGACCTCAAAGACGTGGCGGAAGATTTCGTCAGGGATTTGCCTGTATTGTGCGGGGTCGGTGTAGGATTTGCGCAGCCTCGTTCGTCCTTCGGACGAAAAGCGCTGCAGTGAATGTCAGTGCATGGCCGCGTAGGAGTGTTTCATGGCGCCCAGGGCAAGTTGGAAAGGTTACCTCAAACTCAGCCTCGTCAGCTGTCCGGTGCGGTTATATCCCGCCACCAGCGCCAGCGAGCGCATCTCGTTCAACCAACTGCATAAGAAGACCCACAACCGCATCAACATGAAACCGGTCGACCCCGAATTGGGGCTCGTCGAGCGTGCTGATCTGGTCAAGGGCTACGAATACGAGGACAAGCAGTACATCATCATAGATGATGCCGACCTCGATGCGGTGCGCATCGAATCCAATCACACGATGAACATCGAGGCCTTCGTGGACGAGGACGAGGTCGACGTCATCTATCAGGACGCGCCCTACTACATGGCGCCTGACGGCGCGATGGCGGAGGAGACCTTCGCCGTGCTGCGCGAAGCCATGCGCAAATCCGGCAAGCTGGCGATCGCACGCCTGGTGCTGTCGAGCCGCGAGCGGGTGGTGACGATCGGCGCGCGCGAGAACGGCATGTTCGTGTGCACCTTGAGGAATCCGAACGAAGTGCGTGGCACGGCTGAATATTTCGGCAACATCCCAGCCGGCAAGCCCGATCCCGAAATGCTGCAGCTCGCCGAAGCACTGATCAAGCAGAAGGAAACCACCTTCGATCCGAAGAACTATGAGGACCGCTACGAGGCGGCACTCATGACGATGATCCGCGAGAAGCTGAAAGGCCACAAGCCGATCATCGCGGCGGCACCCGAGCGCGGTAATGTCATCAATCTGATGGATGCGCTCAAGGCGAGCCTGTCGCAATCGAAGCCGCCGGCCAAGTCGAAAAGCAAGGCCGACGAGGTTGCCAAGCCCGCCGCGAAGAAGGCGGCAGCGGGTGGTGCTGCTGAAAATCCGTTAAAGGCCAATCTGCTGAAGGCGGTCGGCAAGAGCAAGAAATGACGGCACCGACCGGCGCTGTTTTTGGCACGATAGGCGCGCTGGCGGCTTTTCCGCTCAGGCTGGCTGCGCGGGAAGTGGAACGCCGACACGGCCAGCTGCGGCGCGGTATCACCAGGCGCACCACGCATGTCGTCTTCGGCCGGACACTGTTGGCCAAAGCCGGGCTCTCCAGGAACGGCGATGCCGAGATCGAGCGCCGTGTCGCCGCCGAGCGCGCGGCCGGGCGAACGCTGATCAGCGAGAACGGATTCCTGCGCCTTCTCGGACTGATGAAGACACCGGAAGCGTCTTCGCTGTCGCGGCAATCGCTGATCGATCAGTCGCGGCTATCAGGCTCCGACCTCGACCTGCTCGGCCTGTTCGATGCGTTCGAGCATGACGTTGAACCCTATTCCTTCCGCGACCTGATCCTGGCGCGCAAATATGCCGGGCTCATCGCCGGCGGCGCGACATGGGGGGCGATCGCGCGCTCCGTCCACCGCTCCGGCCCGGTGGCGTCGCTGACCGCCAAGTCGCTCAATGTCGGCTCGCAGCATGGGCGCGCCGATGCCATCTATCTCGAAGGCGGCCAGAGCGAACTCGATGGGCAGTTGCTGTTCGATCTCGGAACAGCCGGGGCAGAGGGTGACGACACGCTAGAGGAGTTGTTCGCCGAGGCGGAAGCGGCGGAGGAGCAGGGCGACAATGATGGGGCCGCCGCGCTCTACCAGCGCTGCCTGGCCATCGATCCGAGCGATGCGATTGCCGCCTTCAACCGCGCCAACTGCCTGCGCGCCGGCGGCCACGCGGCGGACGCCGCGCACGACTATATCAATGCGATAAAACTCGACCCGGCCTTCGTCGAGGCGTGGTTCAACCTGGCCGGACTGATGAGCGAGCAAGGTCGCGAAGCCTCGGCGCGAAGGCACCTGCAGAAAGCGATCGCGCTCGACAAGACCTATGCCGATCCGGTGTTCAATCTGGCCCGGCTGGAATTCGACGCCGGCAATCTGCTGGAGGCGCGCCGGCTATGGGCGCGGTATCTCGAACTCGACGCGGAGTCCGAATGGGCACGGGTTGCAGCCAAGGGCGTGCAGTTCGTGGATCTGCAGCTGGCGCGGGCGGCGGGGTGAGTGATGCTGGCGCTTGAACACCCCCCTCTGGCCTACCGGCCATCTCCCCCGCAAGGGGGGAGATCGGAAGCTTGGGCGTCCCGCTCCTTCTTGCAAAGTGGGAGATTGGCGAAAGCGGTTGAGCGCGCAATCTCCCCCCTTGCGGGGGAGATGTCCGGCAGGACAGAGGGGGGTGTGACGGAACTCGACCTCTCCAGCGAGACCGCCCCATGACCGCCTTCCTCTTCGACGGTCCCGACACCGCGCCCACCACCATTCTGCTCGCCCACGGCGCCGGTGCGTCGATGGATTCGCCCTCGATGACCGCCACCGCCAAGGCGCTGGCCGCGGCCGGCTTCCAGGTCGCGCGCTTTGAATTCCACTATATGGCCGCGCGCCGCTACGGCCACCGCAAGCCACCGCCGCGGGCCGAGACGGTCAACCCGGAATATATCAAGGCGATAGCCGACCTCAGGGCAAAGGGCGTGACGGGACCGCTGATCATCGGCGGCAAGTCGATGGGCGGGCGCGTCGCCTCCATGATCGCCGACGAGATGTTTGCCAAGGGCGAGATTTCAGGGCTGGTCTGCCTCGGCTATCCCTTCCATCCGCCGGCCAAGCCCGAGCAATTGCGGACAAAACACCTCGCCGGGTTGAAGACGCCGACGCTGATCTTCCAGGGCACGCGCGACGAGTTCGGCACCAGGGACGGGGTTGCGACTTATGGCCTTTCCGACCGCATCGAGATTATCTGGCTGGAGGATGGCGACCATGATCTCAAGCCACGCAAGAGCATCTCGGGATTTTCGGCGGCCGACCATCTGAAGACGCTGGCCGAGACGGTGAAGGCGTGGTCGGGTCGGATCGCTTCCTGAAGCGATGAAGATCGCCTCCTTCAACATCAACAACATCAACAGCCGGCTTGAAAATTTGCTGGCTTGGCTGGCTGCGGCAAAACCCGATGTCGTCTGCCTGCAGGAACTGAAGGCGCGCGACATGCAGTTTCCGCGCTCGGCATTGGCGGCGGCCGGCTATGGCGCGGTGTGGAAGGGCGAGCCGACGTGGAACGGTGTTGCCATCCTGGCGCGGGGTGCCGAGCCAGTGCTGACCCGCGATGCCTTGCCCGGCGACGATGCCGACAGGCAGAGCCGCTATATCGAGGCGGCGGTGAACGGCATCATCGTCGCTTGTCTCTATGCGCCGAACGGCAATCCTCAGCCCGGCCCGAAATTCGCCTACAAACTCGCCTGGCACGCGCGGCTGGAGGTGCATGCCGAACAGTTGCTCGACACCGGCCTGCCGGTGGTGCTGGCCGGCGACTACAACATCGTACCCGAGCCGCGCGATATCTACCCCACCCGCTCCTATGAGGACAACGCGCTGGTGCAGCCGGAAAGCCGGGCGTCGTTCCAGCGCCTGCTCGACCAGGGTTGGCTTGATGCCCTGCGCAAGAAGCATCCGAAGGAAACGCTCTACACATTCTGGGACTATCGCCGCAACCGCTGGCCGCGCGATGCGGGCCTCCGGCTCGATCACATCCTGCTGTCGAAGAAACTGGCACGCCGCCTGACCGTTGCCGGCATCGACCGCGACGTGCGCGGCGAGGACGGCGCCAGCGACCATGCGCCGGTGTGGGTGGAATTGAAGTAAGGCGACTGCTTTTATGCGTCGCGCTTGAACGGATTCCTGCAACGCGCTTTAAGTCTTTGTCTCGATGCATGTCGCTGTCCCAAATCCGGGTTCGCTTTTGGCCGACATGCAATAACCTGTCGGCAAGTAGCCCAACGCAGCCGGATCGCCCGTGAACGCAATCCCCCATGAGATTTGTGAAGCGAGGCTCCATGCCTGACTTGGGCGCTGTCCAGATACTGGCCGCCGCCATTGTGGTGCTTGCGGCTGCTGTCGCGTCCTGGCTGCTGTGGCGGAAGCGCAGCCGTCGCAAGGGACGGCGGCTAACCAATCCGGCTGCCGACTATGCCGTCCGTACCGATTGGAACGCCCGCGGGGGTATGCTCAATTACTCGTCCTTCGTCTATTTCGATGTCGATCGCGACGGCAAATACGGCGCCGGAGACCGGCCGATGGCCGGGATCATGGTGCGGCTGTATGACGAAGCCGGCAAGCTCGCCGCGTCCGCGCGCACCAACAATGCCGGCTTTGCCAACTTTCCCATGTCGGTGAAAAGCAGAAAGGCAGTGATCCGCAAGCCGGGCAACTGGCGCTTTGTGGTTTCGGTGCCGCCCGGCTGGCAGGCGAAAAGCGAAAATGACATTCAGTCCCGACACTTCCTGCCGCTGCCGGGTTCGCCGGCCGGGATGGTATCGCAGGAGATGCTGCTGCCTGTCGGTCTGGCACCGCCGCGCCGCGTCAGCGGGCGCGTCGCCGGCGATGGACCAGCGACCCTCTCCGTGTCGGGGAATGGGTACGTCCTGGAGACGCGGGCACTGGCGCCGGGTGCCGTCTTCAGCTTCGACCTGGCTGAAGAAGCCGACACGGTCAGCGTCAGCGGCGGCGGCTTGGCGCGGCGGCTGACGCTATCGCCCTACTCGGCGGATCTCGGCCTGCTGTCGCCGCAACGCGCCGGCATCGACACTGATGCCGCCCTCGAAACGATCGATTTCGACGATGTGACGTCGCGCAGCCTCAGGAAAATTCCGGCTGGCCATGCCGGATTGGCGTGGCGCAACCTGAATGCGATGGCCCGCGACTTCACCAAGGACAGCCAGGGCTATGTCAATGGTAATGTTTCCGGCGACCATGTGCTCTACACCAGCAGCGGGCTGCCGGCCGAATTCAGCTGCGAACGGCCGTTCGGCTTTCACTCGGTCATGCTGAGCGCCGCCTGGCTGGCGTCGGAAGGGGAGGTGGCGCTGATCGAAAGCTGGCTTGGCGAGCAGCTGATTGCAAGCGACGAGGTCACGCTGTCGGCGCTAACGCCGCTGCACTACGCTCCAATGCTCAAAGCTGTAACGCGTGTTCGCCTGTCGACGAAGCACTATTGGCAAATGGTGTTGGACGACCTGATCCTGGTGCGTTGAGGTTTGGACGCGCCAGGAGCAGGTGGCGCTGAAATTATTGCGGTGTCGGCAACGAGGAGCCGTTGGCCGCAGTGACCGCCGACAACCGGCCTTTTTTCAAGAACGATGGCTTCACATAGATTTTTTTCATATCAGACTCTCCTAAAATCCCGATCCGATGATGCCAGACTGCGGCCATCTGTCAACCATGCGGGCTGAAATCGGCAAACTGCAATAAATCCAAGGAGGCGCGGCAAGGCGCCCGCCCTCCAATAGCGGCAACCGGATCGCAATGTTGGACAGCCAGACCGGCCCGATTTATGCGGTGGCCTTCGCCGCCGACGGCGCGGTGCTGACCGGCGGCAACGACCGCACCATCCGCGACTGCCGGCCACCGGCGGCGACGGCGTGGTGCTGTTTGCCGGCGCGCCGGAATGAGCGAAATCTTGATCACCCTGTCCGCCGTGCTATGTAAAACCCATGCCAGCACCCAGCCTCCCAGACAATGCGCCGCTCATCGTCATCGATCTCCAGACCGGCATGTTCGACGGTGTGCACGAGCAGCCGATCCATGATGCGCCTGATATTGTCGAGCGCACCAAGGCGGTGATCGATTGGGCGCGGCGCGGCGGGCGCAAGGTCGCTTTTATCAGGCATGACGGACCCGATGGCGACCCGTTGGCACCGGATGAGCTGGGCTGGCCGGTTTGGCCCGCGCTCGGCCAAGCGGCGGACGAGCCGACCTTTGCCAAATCCGTTCGCGATGCTTTCAGCAATCCTGCCTTCGGCGACTGGCTTGCCGGTCAGGGTGCGAGTGCTGTCGTGCTCTTGGGCGCACAGACCGATTTTTGCGTGGCCGCGACGGTCAAGGGCGCCATCGCCAGAGGGCTCGGCGTGACCGTGGTCTCCGATGTGCACAGCACGCTGGACAATGCCAGCGAGAGTGCCGAGCAGGTCATCCTCAGGCACAATGGCGAATTCGCCGAGGCCGGCGTCAATCTGGTGACCACAAAGGCGCTTGTCGGCGGCTGAAGCCCGACCGTCGCCGCAGCGCGCATTATCAGGCGGGCCGGCTTGAGGACTTCGCGAGAGAAGACAGGCGGCTGCCGTGGTCGACGCGGACGGGGGGGCGCATTGTTGGGATGGCTCGGGCGCCCGCGTCAACCAGGGCGGCTCGTACCGCCGCATTAGCAACATTGCACATTGCGGGCCGCTCGAAACTTCCGCGAAAGCGGAATAGGCCGGAGCAAAAGTGCGGATTCGGCTGAGACTTTCGGCGCGCTTTCCCGGTCAGGGAGTCAAAAAGTCTGCTGGCTTGTCGGGATGTCGCTCAGGGCGTTTGCCGGGTCCTGCACCGGATCGGCGAGGAACGATGCCGCAATCAGGTCGTCGGCATCGATCCGACCATGACGATCTTCCATGATGGCCGCGACCTTTTGAAAGGTTTTCATTTCGGCATCCGTCACCCGCGCATCACGCATCCTGGCTTGGAGATCGGCCAGGCGAACGCCCAAAGCAGGGGATGTCACAGCTTTGCTTGTCATCTTCACTCGTCCTGATTGGAAGCTGGGCAACCCGCCGCCATGGCTGGCGGCGGGTTGGACAGTTCGAAATTCAATCGTAGACCTTGATGATCTTGCGGGTGCCCGGATCCACCAGGACGGTGCGGTTGTCGACCACCACGTAGCGGTATTTGACATCGGGGATCTCATGAAGTTCGACCGTGTCCGGCAACGCGCTACCAATATTCAGTTCCACACCGGGAACCTTGACCGAAGCGAGAGGCTGCTTCTTCACATACTCGCGGATGACCGTGTCCTGTTCAGGCTGAATGACAACGTCCTGAGCGGCAACGGCGCCGACACCAGCCAACAGCAATAGCGCCGCTGCGGCGCCCGTTAGGTGCATTTTCATACCGTTTCTCCTTGCGAGTCAGCATGACAGGATCGTTCAACGCTGACGGCAACTGAACTTGAGCCAAATGAAAATGTTCCTCCGCTGGGGCTTCGGTCGGGTGAGACGTGCGACTTAAGTCTGGTCTGCGAGCGCATTGGTCTTACCGACGGGAACGGCTCTCTGTTCATGGCTGTTTGTCTCCCGGAATTCGGAGAGACAGATGGACAAAAGTGTTGGCCAAGCGCGCTGGTTGCTCGCATCGATTTTCGCGACAGCTGTCACCTTTCTGGTGATGGGGATAGTCCTTGGCTGACATGTCGTCGATCGGCGCAGCAACGTCCCTTCCTGCGCTGATAGGATTCGCAAGCCGCTTCGGCGGCTGGCGAATCCTCTATTTTCACCATGCGCCGGCCTGCTCATTCGGCAGCCGAGCGCTTCGTTCAGCTTATGCAACGTTGGGAGGTTACTATGGATCGGCGATCCTTCTTGACGGCGATGTTTGGCATTGCCGGGGCCGCGGCCCTTGCAGGGGCAATTCGCCCGATCGAGGCAGCGGCCGGTGTTCCAAGCGCTGGAAACGGCATTCTCGATGAAATTGAGGCAGAGGCCCTCGACGACGAAGGTGCACATGCGGAGGTGCAGCCGGTCGACCATCGACGCTGGGATCGGGGCTGGGATCGGGACTGGGATCGGGATCGGGGCTGGCGCCGGCGCCGGCACGGGCGGCGTTGGAGACGGGTCTGCCGCAGTTACTGGCGGCATGGTCGCCGTCGCGTCCGGTGCTATCGCAGACGTGGCCCTTCGGTCGTCCTTCGATTTTAGCAGCTAGCCTGCACGTCCTAGCGATTTGATCAGTGCGATGGGCTCGGCATCCGCATCTTTCCTGCGGCTGCCGAGCCGGAGGCTGTTTGTCGAGGCTGAAGCTATACGTGGCGAAACGGCGCGAAGATGAATCCGCGCCACACAAAGGCGAAGACGGCAAGGCGAGGACAAGAAATGGCCCGGCAGCCAGGTGCAAAGGGAGGACGCCGGGCCAGCCGACTTCTGGCGGTCGTCGGCCATCGCTACATTAGATATATCTAATGTTAATGCAAGCAACCCAAAACTTCTCCGATGGACAAAACACCGTCCGAAGCTGTAATGCAGTTCACTTAGGCACCTTCAGTGTTCTGACAGGATATTTGGCTGGTAGCTTTTTGACGACACGGGGGCATGATCGCCC
>NZ_JAMYTM010000051.1:0-30792 GCF_040322475.1 Mesorhizobium sp. M0140
GCCGTGGCACGTTGATCAGCCCGGCCCCATGCCGGAGAACGCGGCGACCAAGCCGTCAGCTACACCACTCCCTGGGACACGATCGACAAATCGGCCAAACTTGATTGCAAGTGTATCGCTGCATTCGGCGTATGCGCCGATTAGACCATAGCAAACCGGTCTAAGGCCTCCGTTGCCGGCTCTTGACGTTCAGAGACCGCAGTCATTAGCGGGCGTTCCATTTGTCCTCAGCAGCCATTTGCACTGGATGTTCTCATTGGTGCACAGGTGCACAAAGCTGGGCTGGCGCCTGTGCGCGTCTTCGCATCGCCAAAGCTATCAGGTCGCTACCACGCAGAAAGTTATTTTGACTGAAGTGTGAGTTGCGCCAGGGTTTATTGAGATCGTGGCTTTGTAAAGAATGTTACGATTATAATATTATTGAGCTTGCGACTTTCGAAGCTCGGCGGGGACGTCACCGAGACGCTGGAGGTGATTCCGCGCCAGTGGAAGGTCATCCAGACGGTGCGCGAGAAGTTCTCGTGCCGGAACTGTGAGACGATCACGCAGCCGCCGGCGCCGTTCCATGTCATGTCGCGTGGCTGGGCGGGTCCCGGCTTCCTCGCCATGCTGCTGTTCGACAAGTACGGCCAACATCAACCATAAACCGCCAAGCCTAGCGTTTCGCGCGTGAAGGATCGTCGCTGAGTCTGTCGACGCTCGCCGACCAGATTGGCGCGGCCACATTCGCGCTCCTGCCCGTCTATCGTCGGATCGAGGCTCATGTTCTCCTCGCCGACCGGTTGCACGGCGACGACACAACTGTCCGGTCCTCGCGAAGGGCAAGACCGATACCGGCAGGCTGTGGGTCTATATCCGCGATTATGCGCACCCGATGATTATGCGCAGCTCACCGGGACAGGACCCTATAACCATCGGCTTCCCGGAGCGTTTCCAGCTGGCGAACTGCGCATAATTATAAAGGCTCAACAGGAACTGCATGAACGATCTGGCGGGCGATACCCGGCCTTGACTAGCGTCATTGGCAGCAGCCGGTACCAGCCGCTCCTTCATGACGAGTTCCGCCTGAAGGTACATGTGCGTCGTGGCGGGGCTCTCATGACTCAGCCACAGGGCGACGACGCTGATGTCGACGCCGGACTGGAGGAGATGGATTGCCGTGATGTGGCGGATGGTCGGCGCCCGCGTCATCGAAACCCTCTCACGCATCCACCTGGCCTTCGCGGCCGCCTGTCCCGAGGCCAGCCTGTTCCGACAAATCGCTCTCACGCTGCAGCCCGCAGCACCATGAGCGCCGGGGCATCAAGGCCCCGCCGAAACCCAAACCTTGACCCTCAAGCGCGTTCCAAAGTCCAGTCTCAGCTGCGAGTCAAAATGACGCCTCACACCTGCATGACCCAACGCTCAGCGGCGCTCGAACCACAAGGCTCATGAATAGACGGGCTTCTGTAACGGGCCTCGACTTGTCAATGCCTCGTAACTTAATCCGCTGCCGGGGTCTTGCGTCTGTCCGCAGTCGGCGCTTTTGGCCGCTGCCTGATGGGGTCTGATCAGGATCGGTTGGCCAATCTAGGGACGCGCAGTCATCAAACGAGCTGCTCCCGTCTTAGCGGCCTAACGGGATCCACCGTCCCGGCAGGGACTTCGCACCGGCAGGACTGGTGCCATGGCCCGCCGTGTTCCTTCTTCTGCTTATCCTCTCATCGAACTCTTCAGCATGCGACAGTGCGGTGCGGCTGGCCCGCAGGAATTGCTCACCGCTGCGCATCATGCGGTGCAGGACCACCGCCAGCTTGCGTGCCAGCGCCACCTTGGCGTTGCGCATCCCGGCGCGGTTGGCCACCGCAAGCGCCCACGACTTCAAGGCCGAGCCGTTCACCAGGCGTGTCAGCATCACATTGGCCGCCTCGTAGAGCGCCACACGCACGCCATGGTCGCCGATCTTTCGAGATGCGACCGGTCACGTCGGTCTCGCCCGACTGGTACTTCTTCGGCGTCAGGCCGAAATGGGCGCCCACCATACGGGACGAGCGGAAGTGCGCCGGAACGTCGATGGCCGCCGAAAGAGTCAACGGCACCAAAGCCCCGATCCCTGGGACGCTCGTCGGATTGCGCATCTGGGCATCCCGCCGCGCCAGGCCGACAAGACGCCTCTCGATCGTCTCGAACTCACCAAGCAGCACCCGTCCGCGCCTTGAGAAGAGCCTCCGCAATCTGCTCCAGCGTGTCATGATGGGCCACCAACTCGCGAACCCGCTGCTCAACCCTCTTCGGCGTCGTCGGGCCAACCTTCAGGCCAAAGCCGCGCAAGACGCCGCGATGCTCATCTCGACATCGTGCCGCTTCGACTGCCGCAGCTTGCGCCTCGTCAGCAGAGCGCGAACCTCCTGGTTCGGCAGTGACTTGCAGTGCA
Source organism: Mesorhizobium sp. M0140 (assembly GCF_040322475.1). Classification (NCBI taxonomy): domain Bacteria; kingdom Pseudomonadati; phylum Pseudomonadota; class Alphaproteobacteria; order Hyphomicrobiales; family Phyllobacteriaceae; genus Mesorhizobium; species Mesorhizobium sp. M0140. The sequence goes on from NZ_JAMYTM010000051.1 coordinate 2,414, forward strand.
CGGGCCGGAACCAACCAAGCCGCATGAGTTGGGCAATGCCGCGCGTCCTTGCAATCCGTCTTGACCGGCATCGCCTTGAAGGCATCGCGCACATGGCGCGTCTCGAGAAGCTCCACCGCCAGGCCGGATGCTTGCAGAGCAGCAAACAGCCACTGTGACCTGATGAGGTGGACGGCCAAGCGCTTAAAAGCCACCAAGGCACATCCTGGCCGCAGCCCGTTGTTCCTCGTGTTGTCAGGCGTTCGGGTTGGAATCGCGATTATTCCTGTGTCCCGCGTCCTCAGCAGTAGAAAATGGTGTGATGGACCAGCGAATTAACTCTGCGGCACGCCGAAGTATCGCAGCAGTCTGGGCAGAGCTACCTGATGCGGCGACCACATGTCCAATCTTGTCCAAGTAATCACCTTTCCTGACGATCGCCGTCTTCGGCTGGATATACAATTTGACCTCAGCGACACCCGATATTGCAGCCGCCTGAACGTCGCCATCGATCCGCTCGAAGATTCCATCGCGTTCGGGGATTAGTATCCTCGCGGCCGCAGCCTGCGAATGTTTCCTGCTAAAATTCCATTCATCGCCAATGACAAGTTTAATATGCTCAGTAACGAGGTCGACACCATAAGCGAGCTGAGCCAATTCAGGAACGGGAGCGCCAGCAAGGCGCGGATTGACTTCAATGACGACCGGGCCAGTCTTCGTCCACCGGAATTCTATGTTCGTGGGGCCCCAGCCCAAGCCGAGAGCTTGCAAACAGCTAAGCGAAAGATCGACCATATGTTTATGCTCGTCATCAGTCAGCAGGGCCGGACAGTCCAACTGGTTACAAACAAAATACGGTGGTGGGCCGTACAGAGCAGCGCCGATAGCAACCACCTCGGTGCCCATTATCTGAGCAAAATAGAGCGGGCCTTGGGCGAATTCTTCGACCAGTATCCTCGGCGTAGACTGCCAAAGGTGCTTCCCGCCCAACAGATAACCTGTATGTTCGGCTAGCTCGTCGTGATCACGGCATAATCGGACACCGCTACTACCGCTGCCCGCCGCCGGTTTAAGAACCACTGGCAGGCCTATCTCCGCGGCAGAGCTCTCTACGCTCATCGCATCCGTTGCCAAGCGGTGAGCAGGCATTGGAATGTGGGCTTCGGCGAGAAGCTGACGTTGAACGAATTTGTCGCAGCATTGTTCAATCGATACGGGGTTGGGTCCAGGTAGATCGAAATGCCGGCAGAGCTTACCGACTGTCGCATAGAGCGACTCGTCAAAGCCTGTAAAGCCGGTAATGCCGGAAATTTCGTATGTTGCACGAATCCGGGAACATTCGCTGATCAGCGCGTCGAGATTGCCTGTATCGACCTGGATTGCGTCACTTCCTTCCGCCGCAAGGTAGCTGTACTGAGTTGGATCAACCGACAGTGTAATTGGATGAAGACCAAGGCGCCGGGCCGCCTTCAGGTACAGCGGTCCACTTCTCTGGCCCTCAAGCAGGAGGAGTGCTCTTCGTTCAGATATCATCACCCGTTACCCTCGTTGCGAACTGTACGGCAATTGAGCGCAGATTGGCACATCCACTTTCCAGCCGTGCATGACTTCAGATCTCGAGGTGAAGGTACCACCGCCAGCCGCTTGCCATTGTGAAGATATTTTAAATTTGTGTTGCACCCTACGAGGCGACGGGTGCCTACCGTCGGTTGCTCGAACGCATGCTCGGTGCAAAAGGGCTGCCGTTGGTAAAAATGAACCCGCAGCACACGCGTGCCTTCGCAAAGGCAGCCGATCGCATCGACGCCGCCATGATCGCCCGCTTCGGCGCGCTGATGACGCCACAGATCCGACCGATCCGGAGCGATATCCTTGATACGCTTTGCGAACTGGTCGCCACCCGACGAGCGCTGATCAAAGACCGCACCGCCACATTGAACCGGCAAAAGTCTTTGACCATCCCGCTCTTGAAGCGCCAGGCCGAGCAACGGTTGAAACAGATCGCCGGCCAGATTGTGGCGATCGACGCCGAGTGCCATATCCGGATTGCCAGCGAAGCTGGCCTCAGCCGCCGCTTCGACATTCTCATCAGTATTCCAGGGCTCGGCGAGGCGACCGCCTTCGCCCTCGTTGCTGACATGCCGGAGTTGGGTGCACTCGAAAACAAGCAAGCCGCAAGCTTGGTCGGTCTTGCCCCCGTCGACCGCCAGTCCGGCCTGTGGAAGGGCAAGAGCTTCATCCAGGGCGGCCGGCAAACGCTCAGGCAGGCACTCTACATGCCCGCACTTGTCGCCACTCGTTTCAATCAGCCTCTCCAGGCAAAATACGAAAATCTCCGAGCAGGCGGCAAACCTCCAAAAGTTGCCATAACTGCCATCATGAGAAAGCTCATCGTTCTCGCAAACGCTCTCATCAGAGATGACCGGAAATGGTCTCCATCTCTTCCTTGACCAAGACGGATACTCTAACTCTTTGTTTTACCCAATTCCCGGTTGGAAAACCGTTTCAGACTTTTCCTGGAATCGCCCTAGCAGATCCTAGCTACCACCATGGTCTATGCTGGTTCAACTGGCTGGAACAGTCAGTCTCAACTTCCCGCACTGGCCATGCGGCGTCCCTTGATCGCCCTTTCCAGCCAGCCGATCTCCATCTCGGGAACCGAGGAAAGCAGCAGGTCGGTATAGGCGTCGAAGGGCGGCGCCAGCACCTTGCTCTTCGGCCCGTAGCGCACTACCTCGCCGCGGTACATCACCGCGATCGAATCGGCGATCGACTTCACCGTGGCCAGGTCATGAGTTATGAAGAGATAGGCGACGTTCTCCTCCTTCTGCAGCTCGAGCAGCAGTTCGAGGATGCCGTGTGCCACCAGCGGATCGAGTGCCGAGGTCACCTCGTCGCAGATGATCAGCTTCGGCTTGGCGGCAAGTGAGCGGGCGATGCAGACGCGCTGTTTCTGGCCGCCGGAAAGCTCGGCCGGGTAGCGATCGGAGAAGCCTTTGCCCATCTCGATCTTGTCGAGCAGTTCGGCGACGCGTCTGTCGCGCTCGCGGCCGCGTATGCCGAAATAGAATTCGAGCGGCCGGCCGATGATGGTGCCGACGGTCTGGCGCGGGTTCATCGCCACATCGGCCATCTGGTAGATCATCTGCAACTGGCGCAGATCCTCCTTCGGCCGGTCGGCCAGCCGGTTGGCCAGCGGACGTCCGTCGAAGGTCACCGTACCCGCTTCGGGTGGCAAAAGCCCGGTGATGGCGCGTGCCAGCGTCGATTTGCCGGAGCCGGACTCGCCGACCACGGCCAGTGTCTGGCCCGGATAGATGTCGACCGAGACGTTCTTCAGCACCTTGATGTCGCTGCGGCCATAGGCGGCGGTGACGTTCTTCACCGACAGGAACGGCGTCGTGCCGGGTTTCTGCTCCTGGTGTTCGATCTCATGCACCGAGACCAACGCATTGGTGTATTCCTGGCGCGGCTCCTTGATGATCTGCCTTGTGCCGCCCCATTCGACCAGCCTTCCATGGCGCAGCACCATGATCTCGTCTGAGACCTGGGCGACGACGGCAAGGTCGTGCGTGATGTAGAGCGCCGCGACATGGGTGTCGCGGATGGCGTCCTTGATCGCCGCCAGCACGTCGATCTGCGTCGTCACGTCGAGCGCCGTGGTCGGCTCGTCGAAGACGATCAGGTCCGGCTCCGAGCACAGCGCCATCGCTGTCATCACGCGCTGCAACTGGCCGCCCGACACCTGGTGCGGAAAGCGCTCGCCGATGGTTTCGGGGTTCGGCAGGCTGAGCTTCTTGAACAGCGCAACCGCGCGCTTCTCGGCCTCGGCACGTGTCGCCGTACCGTGCAGCAGCGTGGCTTCCACCACCTGGTCCATCAGCCGGTGCGCCGGGTTGAAGGCGGCTGCCGCCGATTGCGCGACATAGCAGACCTCGCGGCCGCGTAATTTGCGGAAGCCGTCCTTGCCGCCCTTGAGGATGTCGCGGCCGTTCAGGATCACCTCGCCGCCGGTGATGCGCACGCCACCGCGGCCATAGCCCATCGACGACAGACCGATGGTCGACTTGCCGGCCCCGGATTCGCCGATCAGGCCGAGCACCTTGCCTTTTTCAAGCGTCAGCGAGACATCGTGCACCAACACGATGTTCTTCGGCGGCTCTCCGGGCGGGAAGACGGTGGCCTCGATGCGCAGATTGCGGATGTTGAGCAGCAGGCCAGGTTTCGCTTTGCTGTCGGCCATCACCCGCGTCCTCCCTTGAGGCTTGTCGTCCGGTTGAGCACCCAGTCGGCAACCAGGTTGACGGAAATCGCCAGCAAGGCGATCGCCGCCGCCGGGATAAGCGCTGCCGCGATGCCGAAGACGATGCCGTCCTTGTTTTCCTTGACCATGCCGCCCCAGTCGGCGTCCGGTGGCTGCACGCCAAGGCCGAGGAACGACAGCGTCGACAGGAACAGCACGGCATAGATGAAGCGCAGGCCGAGTTCCGAAACCAGTGGCGACAATGCGTTGGGCAGGATTTCGCGGAAGATGATCCAACCGCTGCCCTCACCACGCAGTTTCGCCGCCTCGACATAGTCCATGACGTTGATGTCGACGGCGACCGCGCGCGACAGGCGATAGACGCGGGTCGAATCCAGAATGCCCATCACCAGGATCAGCGTCACCAGGTTGGTCGGTAGCACGGACAGCACGACGAGACCCATGATCAGCGTCGGGATAGACATCAAGAGATCGACGAGGCGCGACAGCAGCGTATCGAACCAGCCGCCGAAGACGGCCGCCGAGAAGCCGAGGATGGCGCCGAGCGAGAATGACAGCGCGGTGGCCAGCACCGCGATGAACAAAGTGATGCGGGCGCCGTAGATCATGCGCGAAAGCAGGTCGCGGCCGAGATTGTCGGTGCCTAGCAAATGAGCAGCCGACATCGGTTCCCAGACATCGCCGACGATTTCGCCATTGCCGTGCGGCGCGATCCAGGGGGCGAAGACCGCCGCCAGGACGAACAATGCCGTCAGCACGATGCCGATCAGAGCGGGGATGGGGATGCGTTTGATATCGAGCATATCCGCCCCCTATTTCGGGTGTCTGAGACGCGGATTGGCGACGATGGCCGCTATGTCCGCAATGATGTTCAGGCTGATATAGACGGCGGCGAAGATCAGGCCGACCGCCTGCACCACCGGAACGTCGCGTTTGGTGACATGGTCGACCAGATACTGCCCCATGCCCGGATAGACGAAGATCACCTCGACCACGACGACGCCGACGATCAGGTAAGCGAGGTTGAGCATGACGACGTTGATGATCGGCGCGATGGCATTGGGGAAGGCGTGCTTGCGGATGACGTTGAAGGCCGACAGGCCCTTCAGTTCCGCGGTCTCGACATAGGCCGACTGCATGACGTTGAGGATCGCCGCGCGTGTCATGCGCATCATGTGGGCGAGCACGACCAGCGTCAGCGCTGCCGCCGGCAGAGCGATCGCCTGCATGCGCTCGCCAAAAGGCATGCCGTCATAGACAGTCGAAATGCCCGGGAAGATTTGCCATTTCACGGCGAAGAAATAGACCAGCACATAGCCGATGAAGAACTCGGGAAAGGAGGTCGAGGCCAGAGCCAGCCCGGAGATCAGCTTGTCGACCCAGCCGTTGCGGTAGCGCACCGCGATCAGACCGAGGATAATCGCTAGCGGCACTGCGACGACCGCTGCCCAGAAGGCGAGGAACAACGTGTTCCACAGCCGGCCCTTGATCGACGTGGCGATATCCTGGCCGCTCGACATGGCGGTACCCAGGTCGCCTGTCACCACCCCGCCGAGCCAACGGAAATACCTGATATAGGCCGGATCGTTGAGGCCGAGCTGCTCGCGCAGATTGGCGAGCGACTCCGGTGTCGCCGATTGCCCAAGAATGGCTTGCGCGACATCGCCGGGCAGGATCTGGGTGCCGGCGAAGATCAGGACCGAAATGGCAAGCACCAACAAGATGCCCAGCGCAACGCGCTGGGCGATCAGCACCACTATTGAAGAAGACATAAGTACTCGGCGTGGTTCAGGTCTTGAGCCAGCACTTCGAAAGCGCGTAGCCCCCCATCATCTCTTGGTTGCCGTCCTCGTACCACCCGCCGACCTGCGGCCCAGTGGCGTCGATGAAGTCGTTGAACATTGGAACGATGGCGCCGCCTTCGTCACGGACGATTTGGCCCATATCGGCATAGAGCTTCTTGCGCTTGTCGGCATCTAGTTCCGCGCGTGCCTCGAGAAGCATCTTATCGAACTTCTCGTTGAAGAAGCGGGTATCGTTCCACTGAGCCTTGGAATAGTACGCAGTCGAATACATCTGGTCCTGCGTTGGACGGCCTCCCCAATACGAAGCAGAGAAGGGTTGCTTGTTCCAAACTTCAGACCAGTAACCATCACCTGGTTCGCGCTTGATCTCAATCTTAATGCCGGCCTTGGCGGCGCTCTGCTGGTAGAGTTGGGCGGCGTCGACGGCACCGGGGAAGGCGACCTCCGACGTCCGAAGGAGCACTGATCCCGAGTGTCCGGATTTCTTGTAATGGAAAGCTGCCTTGTCGGGATCGAAGGTGCGTTGCTCCATCTCCGTGAAGAGTGGATAGGACTTGTTGATCGGCGTGTCGTTGCCAACCGAGCCATAGCCCTTCAGGATCTTCTGTACGAGCTCTTCCCGGTCGACTGCGAATTTCAGCGCGAGCCGCAAGTCGTTGTTGTCGAAGGGGGCTGTGTTGCAGTGGGCAAGGAACAAATAATGGCCATGGCCACTCACGTTGCGGATCGTAATCCCCGGGAGACGCTTGATAAGGTCGACCACCTTAGGTTCGACACGGTTGATCATGTGAACCTGGCCCCCCTGCAGGGCCGACATGCGGGCGGTGGCATCGTTGATGATGATGATCTCGATTTGGTCTGCGAAGCCGCGGTCATCGCGCCAATAATTGGCAAATTTTTCGCCGCCGAGGCGGACACCGCTTTGATTGACAGTGACCTTGTAAGGACCGGTGCCGATACCTTCGGTCGGATTGTCCTTGCCCCCGTTGGGCTGAATCATAAGATGGTAGTCATCCATCAGGAAAGGAAGGTCGGCATTGGCTTCCTTGAGTGTGAAGACCACGTTCTGGCCATCGACGGCAATCTTTTCGATACCCTGCATAATACCAAGTGCGCCAGACTTGGAATTGGCATCGGAATGGCGCTCCATGGTCGCGACGACGTCTGCCGGCGTCATTTCCTTGCCGTTGTGAAACTGCACGCCCTTACGGATTTTGAAGGTCCAGATCTTCGCGTCCTCTGACGCGTCCCATTCTTCGGCGAGCGCGGGTTGAAGTTCGCGCTTGGCGTCGATCTGCACGAGTTGTTCGCCCCACTGACGGCCAAAGAAGTATGATACTTGGCTCTCGAAAATTGCGGGATCCAGACTGTCGGTGGCTGCACCACCCTGCATGCCTGCCTTCAACACCCCGCCTTTGACAGGCCTTTCCGCGCGTGCCGACGGCGTGAACAGGGAGTTCGCGACGGCTACGCTTACTCCGATGGTGGCCGCACGTCCTAGAAACCCACGGCGGGACATTTCGCCGTACGCGACAATTTCACTAAAAAAACGCGTTTTATTGGTCATCGCAGTTCCCCTTAAGCGCATGCCTTCGTGGCTATTAGATCTATTTTGGAGAATCTGACGATGCCTGTCCAACAACGAATTGATATAGACTGATGAAAAAACGATATCGGGCAACCTGTAGGATTCGGAACCTGATCGGTCGGAGAGAAAGCCAGCTAACATAACAGTGTCATGCTCGGGATGACGGCGGCCGCACTTACAACTATGCACCTGCAGCTCTTAAGCAGCTTTGGTCAGAAAAAATGTTGGGGTCCGAACTCAGCCTTACCTCGCGGGGCGGTCGCTCAGGTAGGTGCTCCTATTCTGGCTTTAGGGCCTAGATCGTTCTTCCAACGACAGATTGGGTTGTGTTGGGCAATTGGCAACCCTCCGCCGGCTTCGGCGTCTGCTGTGATCAAAAGAGGAGCTTGAATGCAGGCTTTAATCTAAGCGATCTCACCACGGCATCACCTCATACCAAATGATTGTTGGACACGCATTAATTTACGCCCCATGCATCACTGGTCTACTGCGCTAATCAGCAAGGTGGCATCGGTGCGGCGCCCTGCTGAGGGAGCAAAACCGACGTGCCACTGGCCGCTTCCTGTAGAGGCAGCCTAAATGGCGCTTTCTATCGCCGTCAGCAGCGAAACGAGAGAATCATTGCGGGGTGCCAAGTACCTTTATTTCGATCGAGCTGCGAATGATCCGCAAACTGGCAAGCTTACTTAGCCCTTATCTTTCCGAGAACCTTTGCAACGACCTAGCCGTGTTGATCGTTACATTGCCCTTGGTCGGGCTAATTCTTGCATTTCTTTCGCAAGACGCCGGACAAATGGATGCACCAGGTGTGCAATTTTGGCCGGTTCCCAGTACTTCACTTGTAATGCCGCCGCGCTGACGCTTGGCCCATCCTGATCACACCTTTGCCGGAATTCCGTTTGATGTTTTACGATTTTCTAAGAAATGTGAGTGAATGCGCGATTTCTTTCTAACGCAGGAGGATCGCGCATTTCGCACAGAAGTTCGCGCCTTCATGTCACGTGAGCTTGCTCCGAAAGTCGATTTGATTGAGCGTGATCAGGATTTTGACGCGCAATTCGCAATCGTGCGCGCCTTGGGACAGGCTGGTTACTTGAAACTAATGTTTCCTGATCTCTATCGTGGAGCATTGCCAAAACCGGGCCTTACCCATGCAGTAATCGTTTCTGAGGAAGCGGCCCTCCTGAATTACGCCTTCGAGACTACCATTGCCACCGCATTGTCCTGCGCGTACCCCATCCACCGATTTGCCCGAGAGGCTTTGCGCGAGCGCTACCTGATGCCAATTCTTGAGGGTCGATCCTTAGGATCAATTTGCATGACCGAGCCCACAGTTGGCTCGGACAGTGCGGGCATGGCGACCAGGATTCGCTTCGATGAAGGAACCAGCGAATGGGTAGTATCCGGCCTTAAGCGTTATATTTCCAACGCCTCAAAGGCAGATGTCTATATCGTCTGGGGTGTGACCGATCCCGACGTACCGCCCCAAAAAGGTTTAACGGCGGTTCTCATTCCCGCAGGCCTCAAGGGTATGAGTTTCCCGAGGCTGTACGACTTCATGGGGCGACGCGGATCAATCGTCGGCGAAGTCGCGATGGATGAGGTGCGCGTTCCCGAGGAGAACTTGTTGGGCGAGGTGAATGGCGGTTTTAATATCATGCTGAGCGCTTTCAATTTCGAACGGGTGATCCTCGGCGGTTCCGGTTTGGGCGTGGCGCGCGCCGCCTTCGAAATCGCGACTCAGCACGCACAGTCACGGGTCAGTTTCGGCCAAAAGCTTGGTCAGAAGCAGTTGATCTGGGACATGATTGCGCAGATGAGCTGGAAAATCGACGCGGCCGAACTGCTAACGCATCGAGCGGCCAAAATGTACGATTCCGGGATCGGTGGCAAATACCTCATGCGCGAGGCTAGTCAAGCCAAACTGGTTGCGACTGAAACAGCTGTTTTCTGCGCGGACCGCACGGTTCAAATTCTCGGGGGTGATGGCGTGACCCGCCAATACGGCAAAGCCGAACAATTATACCGTGATGCTCGGACGCTGCCGATCGTCGGTGGCACCACTGAGATGTGCAAGTACCTCATCGCGGCGCGAGAGATGCCATCTATCCGGCTCAATCTCTAGTCCAGGTCCAGGCGCTATGCACATTGCTCGCATCCTAGAAGCTTCTGCCGACCGATATCCCGATCATATAGCTTTGGTCTATGAGGATCGTCGCTGGACTTATCGAGAGTGGCTAACTCGAGTTCGGCGCTTCGCCCAGGCGCTGTCCGATCTTGGCGTTCGCCCGGGTGATCGGGTCGCATTTTACGTTTCAACCTCGGAAAATTCAGTGACCACATTCTTCGCCTGCCAGTTTCTCGGTGCAGTGGCCGTACCGATGAACTTCCGCCTGTCTCCAGGAGAGGCCGCGTATATTCTAAAGGACTCCGGCGCGCGCGTCCTAGTCTACGGAAGAGCGCTGACTGACAACGCGCTTAGAATCGCAGAACAGGTTCATTCCGTCCATGATTTCATCGGTTGCGCATATCATCGGAGCAACATCCCACAAGGACATCATCATTTCGACGGGTTGATCGAGCTGTCGCAGGATCGCGGTGAGCCACGCCCGGTTCCGACCGGAGATACGATTTCATCACTCGTCTATACCTCGGGTACCACCGGACGACCGAAAGCTGTGATCCATACTCACGCAAACGACGTTGCCATCGCAATGAACTGCGTGATGGAATACTCACTACGACATGATGACCGTGCGCTACATATAGCACCGCTCTATCACGTCGGCGGAATGCAAGCCTATTTCATTCCGCACCTTCTGGTAGGCGGTACCAATGTGGTGATCGGGCGCTACGATTCTGAACGCACTCTCCGCACCATCGCTGCGGAGCGGATTACCACCCTTTTTGCAGTACCGACACAGATTCAGGAAATGCTGTTTCATCCGGATTTCGCCAGTTTCGACGTTTCCTCCTTGAGACTTGTTACGACCGGCGGGGCAGCAATTTCTGCAAGTACCATGGAGCGGGTCATGGCTGAATTCTGCCGTGGCATATTCAATGGCTACGGAATGACTGAAGCCTCACTGACGCTGATGCTGCATCCGGAAGATGCGTTACGGAAGCTTGGCTCATGCGGCAAACCCACGTTGATTTCAGAATGCCGCATAATTACCGACGATCCGAACCGTGAAGTGGCGCCTGACGAACAGGTAAGCCAAGGGACTGTCGGTCAGCTGATAGTGCGCGGGCCTCAAGCGATGACGGGTTACTGGAATAAACCCTTTGAGACTCAAAAAAAACTCAAGGCCGGCTGGATTTATACCGGGGACCTGTTCAGCCAAGACGAAGACGGATTCTACTATTTTCACGGACGCGCCGACGACCTGATCATATCAGGCGGCGAGAACATCTACCCGCGCGAGGTCGAGGAGATTCTGTATCGCTGTCCTGGAGTAAAGGAGGCTTCAGTTGTTGGCTTGGCGGATGCGAAATGGGGTCAAATCGTCGTCGCGTTTGTTGTGCGTTCCGATCCGAGCCTCGAGGTGGCAACACTTGACGCGCAGGTCCGGCGTAGCCGAGATCTTGCATCGTACAAATGTCCCAAGCGCTACGAGTTCCTGGATGCCTTGCCGACTAACCCTAGCGGCAAGGTTTTAAAGCGGGAGCTGATCGCGCGCTACGATGTAACTTCGCCCAAACAAGTTGCTCGGGGCTAACCACGATGGCAACGCCCATATACGAATTTCTCCACGACAGCAGTGCGGATTCGAATCCTGGGGAGGTGCTGTGTCTAGGACGGCGTTGGCTAGCCCGTCTTATGCACGACGATGGGGCTTTGAGGCTGGCGGATGTAGCTTAAGCGATTGATTTGGCGTAGGATTCGGGTGCTTAGGCCAACCCTTCCACCGCATCTCGCGAGCCACACCCGCCATGACCGAGGATACGTTGCTGCCGCTGTCTTTTCCAGCCGTCGGACGCAAGAAGGTCACAGCTGCGTTTGACGGCGGACGCATCACCTCTGATGGCGGCGTCATGCTTTTGGCCGCGGCCGAGCGAGGCCTGCAACTGGCCGACAGGCTGACCGCTGCGATCCACGATCCGCGCGATCCAGCGCGCGTGACGCACGCTATGGCCGACATCCTGCGTGCCCGCATCTTTGCCATCGCCTGCGGCTACGAGGATGCCAACGATCTCGACCGGCTGCGCACCGATCCGGCCTTCAAGCTCGCCTGCGGGCGGCTGCCCGACAGCGGGATTGATCTGTGCTCGCAGCCGACCTGTTCGCGGCTGGAGAACCTGCCCGACCTCAGGACCGTCATCCGGCTCGGCTGGGTGCTGGTCGATCTGTGGCTGTCGAGCTATGCCGCGCCGCCGAAAAGCGTCACGCTCGACATCGATGATACGCTAGATGTCGTTCACGGCCATCAGCAGCTCTCGCTCTTCAACGCCCACTACGACGAGCGTTGCTTCCTGCCGATCCACATCTACGACGCCGCGACAGGACGCCCCGTCGCGATGATCCTGCGTCCTGGCAAGACCCCGACGGGCAAGGAGATCCGCGGCCATTTGCGCCGTCTCGTGCGCCGCATCCGCGCGCGCTGGCCGACCACCCGCATCCTGATCCGCGGCGACAGCCATTACGGCCGGGCGCAAGTCATGGCCTGGTGCGAGAACAATGCGATCGACTACCTCTTCGGCCTACCCGGCAACAAGGTTCTGCAGCGGCTCGTCGACGAGAGCGCCGACGACATCCGCACCCGCCGCGCGCTCGAGCGCAAGTCTGTGCTGCGCGGCTATGCCGAGACCCGCTACAAGGCGAAGTCCTGGAAGGCCGAACGCCGCACCTGCGCTCGCATCGAGGCAACCACCCTCGGCCTCGACATCCGCTTCGTCGTCACCAATCTCGACAAAGGCTCCGCCGAGCACATCTACGACGTGATCTACTGCGCCCGCGGCCAGGCCGAAAACCTGATCAAGAGCACAAGAGCCAACTCGCCTCCGACCGCACCTCCTGCCGCTCACCGATTGCCAATCAGGTCCGTCTTGTCCTGCACACCGCCGCATACTGGTTAATGCTCACCCTGCGCGAGGCGGTGCCCACGACCCATCATCTGCGCAACGCCGAGTTCGCTACGCTGCGGCTCAGGCTGCTCAAGCTCGGCGCCCGCGTCATCGAAACCGTCTCGCGCATCCGCCTGGCCTTCGCCGCCGCCTGTCCCGAGGCAAGTCTGTTCCGGGCGATCGCCAGCAATCTGCTACCGGCAGGACCAAGACCGCCGGGGCAGCGGGCCCCGCCGAACCACACAGCTTCCACCCTCCAGCGCGTTCACAAGTCCAGACACAGCCGCGGTGAAAAAGACGCCGAGCCGCCACCTGTCCGCCGCTCAGCGGCAAACAAACCCAGATCCGTCATGAATAAGACGGGCTAGCATCGACTCGATCGCGCGCACGTTTGGGATGAGTATTAGAAACCTCGAGCGTCTTTTCCAGCGGTATGCTGATTCCTCGCCCGCCCGGTACTACAAAACTCTTCGTCTTGAGCACGCGCGGGATTTGCTACTCCACACCAATCTGGCAAATGTCGATATCGCCATCGCGACTGGGTTCTGCTCGAGTTCATATTTTTCGGCGTCCTACAACAAGGCATTTCGGACATACGCCGTCTCAGGGACGTCTGAAAAGTCGCTGAGGTTCAACTGAGCGCGGTATTTGGGCCGACTGTCGCCGCTAGGTGTCAGCTCACGAGGCGTCGCGCAGACTCTGCCTTGCGGCAGCGCTGTGCAAGTCCGGGATTTACCGAAATACGCACGAATTGTGAGGCGGGCCGCCCTATGCCGGGGGCCTTTGCGGTCGAGCGGCCCGGGAACACACTTTTCCCGGCCAGCGACCGCAGCCAGCGAGCATCGACCCTATAACCTAGCTGTTTAGTCCCGACGCTTTGTGTCGCCATTGTCGCGTCCGCTACACGGGCTGTTCCGACGATCCTTTCTTGGAACTCAAGCTAAACCCCTGAAAAGCAACCATGAAATTATTCTTCGGTTGGATCAGCCAAATTGGCATGAGTCTTGAGATCCTTAGGTGCGAGGCGGCTAGAGCTGCCCGACCGGCATTCAAGTCGCGGCAGCCGCGATGAATGGGAACGAAGGAAGGAAAGCTACATGTCAGGTTTGCGTCAGATCGCCTTTTACGGCAAGGGCGGCATCGGCAAGTCCACCACCTCCCAAAATACGCTCGCCGCCCTGGTCGACCTCGGGCAGAGAATCCTCATCGTCGGCTGCGACCCCAAAGCCGACTCCACCCGCCTGATCCTGAACGCGAAGGCGCAGGATACGGTCCTGCATCTCGCGGCAGAGGAAGGTTCGGTGGAAGACCTGGAACTCGCGGACGTGCTCAAGGTCGGCTACAAAGGCATCAAATGCGTGGAGTCGGGCGGACCCGAGCCAGGTGTCGGCTGCGCCGGCCGCGGCGTGATCACCTCGATCAACTTCCTCGAGGAGAACGGCGCCTACGACGATGTCGACTATGTCTCCTACGACGTGCTCGGGGATGTGGTGTGTGGCGGTTTCGCGATGCCGATCCGCGAGAACAAGGCCCAGGAAATCTATATCGTCATGTCCGGCGAGATGATGGCGCTCTATGCCGCCAATAACATCGCCAAGGGCATCCTGAAATACGCCCATTCGGGCGGCGTGCGGCTCGGTGGCCTGATCTGCAACGAGCGCCAAACCGACCGCGAGCTCGACCTCGCCGAAGCGCTGGCTTCCAGGCTCAATTCCAAGCTTATCCACTTCGTGCCGCGCGACAACATCGTCCAGCACGCCGAGCTCAGGAAGATGTCTGTGATCCAGTATGCGCCGGACTCGAAGCAGGCCGGGGAATACAGGGCGCTGGCCGAGAAGATTCACGGGAATTCGGGCCAGGGCACCATCCCGACCCCGATCACCATGGAGGAGCTCGAGGACATGCTGCTCGACTTCGGCATCATGAAGACCGACGAGCAGATGCTTGCCGAGCTTCAGGTCAAGGAAGCGGCCAAGGCGGCCGCACAGTAGCGACCGCTGCCGACATGAGGCGCCGCCCTGACCTGGTGCGCCTTTCAAAGAACGGCGCCTCGTCGGTGAGGCGTCACCCTGAACCTTGAAAGGGGTCCCATGAGCCTGGAATACGAGAATGACGGTGCCCTCCATGCGAAGCTTATCGAGGAGGTGCTGTCGCAATATCCTGACAAGTCGGCGAAGCGCCGCAAAAAGCACCTCAGCGTTGCAAAGAGCGGCGACGAGGCTGGCGAGGAAAGCGAGGTCCTTTCCGAATGCGATGTCAAATCGAACATCAAGTCCATCCCCGGCGTGATGACGATTCGCGGCTGCGCCTATGCCGGCTCGAAAGGCGTGGTGTGGGGTCCAGTCAAGGATATGGTCCATATCTCGCACGGGCCGGTCGGCTGCGGGCAATATTCCTGGTCTCAACGCCGCAACTACTACGTCGGCACGACCGGCATCGACACGTTCGTCACGATGCAGTTCACCTCCGATTTTCAGGAGAAGGACATTGTTTTCGGCGGCGACAAGAAGCTGGAACGGGTCATCGACGAGATCGAGGAACTGTTTCCGCTGAACAAGGGCATGACTGTGCAATCCGAATGCCCGATCGGCCTGATTGGCGACGACACCGAAGCTGTGTCCCGCAACAAGGCCAAGGAGCACGAAAAGACAATCGTGCCGGTGCGCTGCGAGGGCTTCCGCGGCGTCTCGCAATCCCTCGGCCACCACATCGCCAACGACGCGATCCGAGACTGGGTGTTCGAGAAGAAGGAAGTGGAGTTCGAGGCCGGCCCGTACGATGTCAATGTGGTCGGCGACTACAATATCGGCGGCGACGCTTGGGCTTCGCGCATCCTGCTTGAGGAGATGGGCCTGCGCGTGGTCGGCAACTGGTCGGGCGACGCTACGCTGGCCGAAATAGAGCGGGCGCCAAAGGCGAAGCTCAATCTCATCCATTGCTACAGGTCGATGAACTACATCTGCCGGCACATGGAGGAAAAGTATGGCATCGCCTGGATGGAGTACAATTTCTTCGGCCCCTCCCAGACTGAAGCCTCTCTGCGCAAGATAGCCAACCACTTCGGGCCGGAAATCGAGGCCAAGGCCGAGGCGGTCATCGCCAAATACCGGCCCTTGGTCGATGCCATAATCGCCAAGTACCGGCCGCGCCTCGAAGGCAGGACGGTGATGCTCTATGTCGGCGGGCTGCGCCCCCGTCACGTCGTCACGGCATATGAGGACCTGGGCATGGTGATCGTCGGCACTGGCTACGAATTTGGCCATAACGACGACTATCAGCGCACCGGCCACTACGTGAAGAAGGGCACCCTGATCTATGACGACGTGACTGGTTACGAGCTGGAGAAGTTCATTGAAGGGATCCGTCCTGATCTCGTTGGCTCCGGCATCAAAGAGAAGTACCCGGTCCAGAAGATGGGCATACCGTTCCGTCAAATGCATTCCTGGGATTATTCCGGCCCGTATCACGGCTACGACGGCTTCGCCATCTTCGCCCGAGACATGGACCTGGCCATCAACAACCCGGTCTGGAACCTCTACGACGCTCCCTGGAAGAAAAAAGCCGAGCCGTCGGCGGCGATCGCAGCCGAATGAAACCCTGGCCTCCCGGAAGCCGGGAGGCAGTGAACGCCTGTGGCCGCTTGTCCGCGGGAGACCTGAAACGTTTCGACGTCCCTGTGCCGCCCTATGGCGGGCCAGATGGAAAGAGGTAACCACCCATGCCGCAGTCGGCTGAAAAAGTTCTCGACCACGCGCCCCTGTTCCGCGAGCCGGAATACAGGCAGATGCTCGCCGAGAAGAGGCTGAATTTCGAATGTCCGCACCCGGACCAGATCGTTACCGACCAACGCGAATTCACCAAGACGTGGGAATACCGCGAAAAGAACCTTGCTCGCGAAGCGCTTGTCGTGAACCCCGCCAAGGCCTGCCAGCCGCTCGGCGCGGTGTTCGCGGCCGCAGGCTTCGAGCGAACCATGTCCTTCGTCCACGGCAGCCAGGGCTGCGTGGCCTATTACCGCTCGCACCTGTCGCGCCATTTCAAGGAGCCTGCTTCGGCGGTTTCCTCCTCGATGACCGAGGACGCGGCAGTGTTCGGCGGCCTGAAGAACATGGTCGACGGGCTCGCCAACACGTACCAACTTTACGACCCAAAGATGATCGCCGTCTCGACCACTTGTATGGCGGAGGTCATTGGCGACGACCTGCACAGCTTCATCGAGAACGCCAAGGACGAAGGCTCGGTCCCGCGCGACTTCGACGTGCCCTTCGCCCACACGCCGGCCTTTGTCGGCAGCCATGTCGACGGCTATGACGTTGCGGTCAAGGGCATTTTGGAGCATTTCTGGAAGGGCGAGGAGCGAACTGAAGCCGAGGGAACCATCAACATCATTCCGGGCTTCGACGGGTTCTGTGTCGGGAACAACCGGGAACTCAAGCGCCTGCTCGATCTGATAGGCGTGTCCTATACCTTCATCCAAGACGCCTCTGACCAGTTCGACACGCCGTCCGACGGCGAATACCGCATGTACGACGGCGGCACGAAGATCGAAGAGGTGAGGAAGGCACTCAACGCCGAGGCGACGCTGTCGCTGCAGCGTTACAACACCCGAAAAACACTGGAGTATTGCGAGGGGGTGGGGCAGGCGACTGCCTCGTTCCATTACCCTCTCGGAGTCCAGGCAACCGACGACTTCCTGATCGAGGTCTCCGCGATTTCCGGCAAGCAAATCCCCGAGGCAATCCGCCTCGAGCGCGGTCGGCTTGTTGACGCCATGGCCGACAGCCAATCCTGGCTGCACGGTAAGAAATACGCCATCTACGGCGATCCGGACTTTGTCTATGCCATGGCCCGCTTCATCATGGAGACGGGCGGCGAGCCCACCCATTGCCTCGCCACCAACGGCACCTCGGCATGGGAAGCGGAGTTGAAGGAACTGCTTGCATCATCGCCCTTCGGCAACGGTGCTCAAGTCTGGGCGGGCAAGGACCTCTGGGCGATGCGCTCGCTGCTCTTCACCGAGCCGGTGGACCTGCTGATCGGCAACTCCTATGGCAAGTATCTGGAGCGCGACACGGGCACGCCGCTGATCCGGCTGACGTTTCCGATCTTCGACCGCCACCATCACCATCGGTTTGCGCTTATGGGCTACCAAGGCGGGTTGCGCGTCCTGACGACGATCCTCGACAAGATCTTCGACAAGCTCGATCGCGAGACAAGCGAGACGGGCGTGACGGACTATTCGTATGACCTCACCCGCTAAGCGTGACGGTCGGCTTTAGCCGGTCGTCTTCCCGAGGGACTTTGGAGACCGACGCAATGTCCTTGCTCAGAGCCAAAATCCAGGATGTCTTCAACGAGCCTGCCTGCGAAAAGAACCGCGGCAAGGATGCCAAGGCGCGCAAGGAGGGCTGTTCGAAGCCACTGACCCCCGGGGCGGCGGCCGGCGGCTGTGCCTTCGATGGCGCCAAGATCGTGCTGCAGCCGATCACCGACGTTGCGCATTTGATCCATGCGCCGCTCGCCTGCGAGGGCAATTCCTGGGACAACCGCGGTGCGGCTTCGTCCGGGCCAGCCCTGTGGCGCAGAAGCTTCACGACCGACCTCACCGAACTCGATGTTGTGATGGGGCAGGGCGAGCGGAAGCTCTTCAAAGCGATCCGCGAGATCAAGGAAGCGTATGGGCCGCCGGCGATCTTCGTCTATCCAACCTGCGTGACGGCGCTGATCGGCGACGACATAGAGGCCGTCTGCCAGCGCGCGGCGGAAAAGTTCGGCTTGGCCGTTGTACCGGTCAATGCGCCGGGCTTCGTCGGCTCCAAGAGTCTTGGCAACAAGCTTGCCGGCGAGGCATTGCTCGAGCATGTCATTGGCACGGCCGAGCCCGACGATCCCGGCCCTTACGACATGAACATCCTTGGCGAATTCAACCTCTCGGGAGAATTCTGGCTGGTGAAGCCGCTCCTTGATAGGCTCGGCATCCGGGTGCGCGCCTGCGTTCCGGGCGACGCACGTTACCTCGACATTGCTTCCGCGCACCGCGCCCGGGTGGCCATGG
This sequence comes from Mesorhizobium sp. M0140, assembly GCF_040322475.1. Classification (NCBI taxonomy): domain Bacteria; kingdom Pseudomonadati; phylum Pseudomonadota; class Alphaproteobacteria; order Hyphomicrobiales; family Phyllobacteriaceae; genus Mesorhizobium; species Mesorhizobium sp. M0140. The sequence goes on from NZ_JAMYTM010000051.1 coordinate 21,169, forward strand.
TGGTGTGCTCGACCGCGCTCATCAATCTGGCCCGCAAGATGGAGCAGCGCTGGGGCATCCCGTTTTTCGAGGGCTCCTTCTACGGCATCACCGACACCTCGGAAGCACTCCGACAAATCTCTCAGCTGCTCGTGCAGAAGGGTGCCGATTCGGAGATCCTCGGCCGCACCGAGGTACTGATTGCAGAGGAAGAGGCGATCGCTTGGAAGAAGCTAGCCGCCTACCGGCCGAGGCTCGAAGGCAAGCGCGTGCTGCTCAACACCGGCGGTGTGAAGTCCTGGTCGGTCGTCCATGCGCTGATGGAGATCGGGATCGAGATCGTCGGCACCTCTATCAAGAAGTCGACCGTCGAAGACAAGGAGCGCATCAAGCAGATCCTCAAGGACGACAAACACATGTTCGAGCAGATGGCAGCGCAAGAGCTTTACGCCATGCTCTCCGAACACAAGGCCGATATCCTGCTATCAGGCGGGCGCACGCAATTCGTCGCGCTGAAGGCCAAGACACCCTGGCTCGATATCAACCAGGAGCGCCAACACCCTTACGCCGGCTATGACGGCATGGTGGAACTCGTACGCCAGATCGACCTGGCCATTCATAACCCCATCTGGTGCCAGGTACGGGAGCCGGCACCATGGGATTGCCAGCCTGCGGTGAGGGAGGAACCGCGCACGAAAAACGAGACCGCGACCTTGCATGCTGTCCAGGAATTCGCCGGCACGACGGCCGGCAATTTCGGCGAGTGTTGAGGAGAGTCGATGGTCCGCATCCTTCCCCAGACCAAAGCGGCGGCGGTCAATCCGCTGAAGTCATCGCAGCCATTGGGTGCCGCCTTGGCCTTTCTTGGCGTCGACGGCGCGATGCCATTGTTCCACGGCAGCCAGGGGTGCACCAGCTTCGCGCTCGTACTCTTCGTGCGACATTTCAAGGAAGCCATCCCCCTGCAGACAACGGCGATGGACGAGGTGGCGACGATCCTCGGCGGGGCAGATCATCTGGAAGAGGCGATCCTCAACCTGAAGGCCCGCACAAAGCCCACACTGATCGGGGTCTGCACGACGGCGCTGGTGGAAACACGGGGCGAAGACTGCGCAGGCGATATCGCCAATATCAGGCTGAAGCGCAGGGAAGAACTCGCGGGTACGGAGGTGGTGCTAGCCAACACACCGGATTTCGATGGCGCGATCGAAGAGGGCTGGGCCAAGGCTGTCACCGCGATGATCGAAAGGATTACGCGGCCCGGCGAGCAGGCACGGCAGTCGAAGAAGATCGTGATCCTGCCTGGCTGGAACCTCACTGTGGCTGATATCGAGCATTTGCGTGAGATGGTTGAAAGCTTTGGAATGAAGCCGGTGATTCTGCCGGACGTCTCCGGCTCGCTCGACGGTACGGTGCCCGACCGGTGGGTCACGACCACCTATGGCGGCACCAGCGTCGAGGATATCCGCGAGCTTGGCATGGCTGTGCAATGCGTCGCGATCGGGGAGCATATGCGCCGCCCGGCCGAGCTGCTGCAGAGGTTGACCGGCGTGCCTTACGTGCTGTTCCGGTCGCTGACTGGATTGAAGGACGCCGACCGGTTCGTCTCGCTGTTATCCGCGGTTTCGGGCGCGGCGGCGCCGGCTGGCGTGCGCCGTCGCCGGGCGCAGTTGCAGGACGCGTTGCTCGACGGACATTTCCACTTTGGAGGCAAGAAAATTGCGATCGCTGCTGAACCAGACCAACTCTACCAACTCGCGAGCTTCTTCATCGGAATGGGCTCCGAAATCGCGGCGGCGGTCACAACGGCCGCTATGTCGAAAATTCTGGAGGAAGTACCGGCGCAGTCGGTTCAAATTGGCGATCTCGGCGATTTGGAAGCTCTTGGCGCCGGCGCTGATCTTTTCGTTACTCATTCCCACGGCCGCCAGGCGGCGCAGCGCCTCGGCATTCCGCTCATGCGGGTCGGCTTCCCGATCTTCGACCGGCTCGGCAGCCAGCACAAGCTCACAATCCTCTACCAGGGGACCCGCGACCTGATCTTCGAGGTTGCCGGCATTTTTGAAGCCAACCGGCACGCGCCAACGCCTGAAGCGCTTGATCCACTCCGTAAGCGAGAAATGCCAGATGAGCTCCGTCCGTCGCCTCTCGCTCGTCACTGACGAGGTTCACGCACCGACGCCGGAACGCCAAGCCGGCGCATTGCGCGTGGCAATGGCCACGCAGGACATGAAGAACATCAACGCCCATTTCGGCTCGGCCAGGCGCTTTGCTGTCTACGACGTGATGCGCGAGGAGTGGAATCTCGTGGAAGCCGTGGCCTTTGACGACGTTTCCGACCAGAGCGGGAAGCACCGAACTGAGGGCGATGACCGCATCACCCCGAAGGTGGAGGCGCTGAAGGGCTGTCATCTCCTGTTTTGTCTGGCGATCGGCGGACCTTCGGCAGCCAAACTTGTTTCCGCAAAGATCCATCCGATCAAAGTCCCGCAGCCCCAGACCGTCCAAGAGGTGCTGTTGCGCACGCAGATGATGCTCAGGACGTGTCCTCCCCCTTGGCTGCGCAAGGTGCTGGCGCAGGCAGGTGTCGCTGAACAGAAACCCTCCTTCGAGGACGAGGGCTGAATTGAGGAGTAGCCGAAATGTTTGAAGCCGCTGTTAGCCCTGCCGCCACCGAGGACGAGGCGGCCCTTGCCACCCCGTTCGTCAAATGCCTCGTGAGGTTGATCCGTGCCAATGATTCCCACGGGTCATGGGAAGGCAAATCGGACCCCGAGCTGCTGGGCGACTTCATCATCACCAGGCAACAGCGCCGTGCAATTCCAATCATCGGCGATCCCGATCCGGACGTGCTGTGGAGGCTCGATAAGTTCTACACCGCCGTCGGGCTTGCGATTGAGGAGCGCACGGGCCTGATGGCATCGCCGATGATGGAGATGAGCCATGAGGGCTTCGGGCGCGTGCTCTTCACAGCCGGGCGGTTGGTCGTTCTGTCAAAGACCCTGCGCGACGTCCACCGGTTCGGTTTCGAGACGTTCTGGAAGCTCGCCGCGGCCGGTACCAAACTGGCCGGCGATGCCACCGCGGCCATTGAGGCTCATCCCGAGGTGGCGCGGGCGTGATGCAACCGACTTTCGATCGAGGGGATCATGTCAGGTCTTGAGGACATGCGGTGGCCAGCCCTCTCAATTGAGGCGGCCCAGGCCGATATGGTTCTTGGGGTAGCGCTGATGAAGCCAGGGGTACTGATCTGTTCGCAAGATGCGGAGTTGTATCTGTACTACAGCCACATTCTGGGGGTGGATGGCTTCAGGATTGAACTGGCCAGAAGCGTGGAGGAAGCGCTGGCATTAGCCAGTGAACGGGAGCCGCAGGCCGTGGTGCTGGACTGCCAGCCGGCAAGCTCGACAGGGTCTACCATCTGTGCCCAGCTCAAGGCGGAGTTCCGGAACAGAGGCCTGCTGGTTATTGCGCTGATCGCGCCCGGCGCCGAAAACCAGCAGCTCGATCTCTTGAAGGCAGGTATTGACGAGAGCTTTGTGCGGCCCTTCACGCCGGCGATGCTGCTCGACTATCTACGCACGAAGCTGGCGCTACCGAAGCCGGGTTCAAACGGGATCGAAAATGGCAGCTGGCTCTGCTGCGGCAGCCTTGAGATGAAGCTCGATGCCCACCGAGTTCGCGGCAATGGCCACGACATCCACCTCGGACCTCTCGAATTCAACCTGCTGCGGCAATTTCTTGAGGCTCCCGGCAAGGTCTTCAGCCGAGACGAGCTGATCGACGCGGCCTGGCCGGACAATATCCATGTCGGTGAACGCACTGTCGACGTCCATATCAGCCGGATCAGAAAGGCGCTGAAGGCGGCCTCGCCAGGTAGCGTCATTCGTACTGTCAGGTCTGCCGGCTACTCGCTCGAGAAGCTGGACGACTGAATCGCGAACGGATGGTGTGCCACTCTCCGTCTTCGTTGGAAGGCAAGTCTTGCGGTTCGAAACGCGCTACGGGCCCGACATCTCAGGGGGAAGCAGTCAGATGGCCTTCAAGAAAATACTCGGTGTGACGGGAGCTGACCATTCCGATCAGGACGTCGCAATAGCTGCTCGCTTGTGCGCCGAGGTCGGCGCGTATCTTTCCGTACTGATTATATCGCCTCCGCCGCTCCTGATGTCGCCTCCGCTTATTGGGTCCCCTCCGCCGTTGGGCGGTGGCATCCCCGAGTGGTCTAGACATCGCGCACACCACATTGCCGCACAGGAACAATTTTCACAGGACATGGCCAACCTGGAAAAGACATCCAGGGAAATTCACAAAGTGCTGAGAGCCACGTGGCGCTGCTATGATGTCGACACCGAACACTGCGACAAGGCTGGCGTCGGTGACGCGGTGCGACAGCGGGCGCTCTGCACCGACCTGACAATCGTCGGCCCCGCACTTCTCAACGAGACTAGTCTCGGACCCCTTGTTATCAACGGCAGCTTGTTCGACACCGGAAAGCCGGTGTTTGTCGTACCGGAGGGCGCTGAGGCGACTCTGTCTCCACGGCGCGTGCTGGTCGGCTGGGATTCGCGAGTCGAGGCGTCCCGTTCGATTCGAGAAGCGCTGCATCTGCTAGCCGGTGCTGAGGAAGTTCGTGTCGCAGTCGTCGATCCGGAGGCGACCTGCACCGGAAACGGCGCCGAGCCGGGAGCCGACATCGCTGCCTATCTCACTCGGCACGGTGCTCGGGTTTGGGTCGACCGGCTGGCGAGCCGCGGCAAACCGGTGGCCACGGTGCTAGCGCAGCACGCAATCGACACGTCTGCCGACGTGATCGTCATGGGCGCTTATGGCAGCCGCTGGTTGCGCGAGCGGCTCTCCGGTAGCGTGATAAGATGGATAGTTGGCACGCCTTTGCCGCTGTTTTTGGCCCGCTGACGGGCTCTGAAGTAGCACCGATGCTGTTCAAAGCTCTACTCCGCTGGTCACCTACCCTGGATACCAAGTCGAAGGAAGGTCGCCGCAAACGAGCAGGTTTCGCGAAGCTCATGAGCAACTTGGAAGCGCCGTCGCGAAGACATTCCCCGGACGCCTCTAACGCGCGCTCGGGGTCTGCTCGTCGCGTAACGCGCAGACCGACGGCCGGGCCGAGGCCCAGGCGTCCTCAATGCCTCAAAACACCGATATTCGGGTCGGCGTCAGGTCGAGAAAGAGAGTCGTTTCAGCGCGGCAGGCCGCGCTCGGACCGTAGCCTCATCGGATTGGCGTTATCACGATTTCCTTCGCCACTGGCCGGGAACAGAACATGGCAACGACCGTGCAGCGGCCAAGGCACCGACCTTCGAGTCCGACAGTCGGGCTCTTGCCGGCCTCGGCGCGAACGGTTGCAGCAATCACGTGTCATCGCCTGGGATGGTAGCCGGGTCAGCGGCGAGGGCGCCGCATCTTCGGCGTTTTCAGTCTGCCCGGCCCACGGCGTGGCGACCGAGCGGCCTTGAGGCCGGTCAATTCCCACAACGCTCACATTCGCACCAGGCGGTCCCTGTAGGACCTGTCCACGGGGATATAGAACAGAAAAAGCAGGAATCCGGGAGAGTTCACCGGCCTGGCACATGCCGGCACACATCCCGGCTCTCTTCGCCACGATCATTATCGTCAATCTGGCGTTATTCGCGACCCGCAGCCGGACATGACCGGCTTCGTCGTGAAACTCCGGCGTTGCGAGCCAGGAAAGCGCAAAGCGGAAGAGGTAGGGCAGAGGCGATGCTCGGAGGGAGCGGCCCCTGCAATCGCAATGGCGTTCCGCTGAGCGACCGGAACGGCAAGAAGCTCAAGCAAGGCTTGAGGCGGACGATGATAACGTGGCTGGCGCTAGCCAACGCAGTTATGATGTCCATCTGTTCATCCCTATGTCGAGACGTCCGCGGCCACGCTTCTGTGCCGACGCGAAGCGGGTGATGCGTGTCCAAGACCTGACAATGGCAGAAAACATGTCGCGACTAATACAACCGGCTATCTGAGCGCCCCGGAAGCTTTTTAAGTATAATCATCATTTACTGCACGCCGAGCTCGTTGGCACGACCTTTGCGAATTAACTTTCGGCAACACTGAGTGAAGGCTGAATGCACGCAGATGCGCAAGACGAACAATGCTCTCCCTTCGTTGAACCCTCGTGCCCCGTCTCAAAGGGGAACAAGCTTGCGCATAAGGTCACGCAACTTTTGGCAATAGCTTTGGAGGGCAAGATGATGTTGCGGATGGGGTCACCGGCTCCTTCGATCAAAGTGGAGGACTGGCTGCGTGGCGAGCCCCTTGCGGACTTCCAGCCCGGCAAAGTCTATATCGTCGAATTTTGGGCAACTTGGTGCGAACTATCTGTGGCGGAGATGCTTGAGTTGATGCAGCTACAGGAGAAATACAAGGACAGCGGACTTGAGATCGTCGGGATCGCGGCTGATGAAGACGCTCCAACGGCCGTCGAGGCCCGGACCAAGTTGGACGCGTGGTTGGCCGAAAAGTGCCCGGATCTGAATCATCGGATTGCGTTCGACTTCACAGGCGAAATGAAGAAGCTTTGGAGGGAACCCAGCTTTTGCGTCGGGATTCCGACCTCGTTCGTAGTCGACCGAGACGGCTGCATCGCCTTTATCGGTCATCCGAGCCTACTCGGTGAGGTTTTGCCGAAAGTGTTCAACGGCAGCTGGCCCACCAGCAACAAAGCGAAAGCCGCCGATCAGCAGCGGATTGCCACAAGCGAACCCCTGGCGCGCGGACAAGCGCTGAAGAAGCCGATCGATGACAGGTTCTGGGCGGCGGTGAAGCTGGAAGATTGGAAGACGGCGCTCTGGGCGATCGAAGAGGGCATCGCCTTGATGCCGGACGACCTCAATTTCCGCCTGGCTCATGCGCATCTGTTGCTTCACAAAATTCAAGACATGTGGACCGGCTTGCCCGTGATGCGCCAATTGGTTCGCGACGCGATCGACAAAAACTCCGAGGACTGGATGGTTTCGGCGCTAGACCAACTTTTCCATCCGGCCAATGACCATTCGCGCCTTCCCCCTGCTGAGCGCTTCGCGATGGGCAAGGAGCTGTCTGAACACATCCTGGCGCTGAATCCCCCGCAAGGCGACAGCCCTAAGTTCCGGTCCTATCCCGCGATCGCCCGGTACTATCACGAGAAGGGCAACAATGATCGAGCGATCGAGTTGGTCGAACTGGCACTGACGTCGCTGGAGGGTCCGGAGCCTATCCCGGCCGACTTGAAAGAGCAGCATCTGCCGGATTTGCTGCAGGCCCTCGCCAAGTACAGGGGTGGAAAGTTTTGTAGCGGTGCTCTCTCTTTGCGGCTCCGCAAAACAATCCCGAAGGTGCCAAAGGGCGGTCGGCCGAGCAGGAAAAATAAAAAAGGGTAATTGGTCGAAATGGCTTACTGGCCAATTCCTCCATCTCCCTGGCGTGACCGCACCAGGAGGGTCCATGCAGCACTTGGTCGATCGTTTGCAGCAGGATCGAGGCTCGAATCTTCATGGCCTCCGGCCGCATTGCGGCGGAAGTGATGTTCGACGCGAATTCGCGTGGAAGACTTCGCAGTCGAGGATGCGACCAAAGTCGGCCAGAGGGACATCAATTGCGTGGAATCAGCGGCGCCGAGCCATGCGTCGGCTGCGCAAGTGTGCCCGAAGTAGGCGTCCCAGAAAACAGAAATCGTGCTTCGAGGAAGAGGACTGAAATGAGGAGAAGGCGAAATGTCTGATGCCGCGGTCAGCCCGGCTGTCAACGAGGACAAGGCGACCCTTTCCACCCCGCGTCAAATGCCTCGTGCGGCTGATCCGTGCTCAGGAGTCCTACTGCTTATGGGAAGGCAAATCGGACGCCACGCTGCTGGCCGACTTCATCGTCACCAGAAAAAAGCGCCGTGCGATCCCTGGCATGGGCTATCCCGATCCGGACGTGCTGTGGAGGCTCGATATGTTTTACACCGCCGTCGGGCTTGCGATCGCGGAGCGTTTCCGCCCGGTGACATCGCCAATCATGGAGATGAAAACCGTAAGGACTCCGGACGATTGCTTTTCACGGTCGGGCAGCTCTCGTTCTGTCCAGACGTCCATCGGTTCGGCTTCGATACGTTCCGGCAACTCGCGGAGGCCGGTACGAAACTGGTCGACGATGCGACTGCAGCCACTGAAGCCTATCGCGACGTGGCACGGGCGTGAAGACACCGATTTCGAGGAAGGATCTATGTCAAAGCTGGATGAGATGGGAACGAAAGTCCGAAAGCTTCAGCTGCGCGCGGCAATTGCCAAGATGAAATTGCGCGACCTTGCAGAGGATCTCCCGGGAAAATGGACGGAGATAGAGGAAGTTGCCGAGGGAGCGTCGGCCGTTTTTGCCGAGTTGGATGGCGCCAGGAGAGAGCTCGCTGCCATGAAGAAGTTACGATGAGGAGCACATTCACCACCCGCGACGGCTCCGGATGGATGCCGGAATATCTCACCGCTATAGACGGCACGACCTGCATCGGCTGCGGCCGCTGTTTCAAAGTCTGCTCTCGCGAGGTCATGCATCTTTACGGCGTCGATGACGTGGGTGAAATCCTCGGCGCCTGCGACGGCGAAGACGACGATTTCGACGGCGAGCTCAATCGCACGATCATGGTCGTCGACCATGCCGGCCGCTGCATTGGCTGCGGAGCCTGCGGCCGCGTCTGCCCGAAGAACTGCCAGACCCATGTTGCGGCCGACCAGGTCGCAGCATGATCTGAGGAGACAAAACCAGGAGAACGGCGTTGCCCTTTAGAATCTTTTATCGCGTCTTGGGAATGGTGCTGTGCAGCAACGCTCTGTCTGTCTACTTCGCTTCTCTTTCCATCCGCACGGTGGTGGTCGCAACGCTGGCTTGTTCAGTGCTCCTTCAGCTGGCGTATTTCGCGAGCGTGCTCTTTCTGATCCTGCGGTCTGGCTGCGTTAGCCGAGCTGGCCAAAGGGCTGAGCATTTCGGCAGTTGCAAGGAAGTTCGATCCGAGCCGCCAGACCTTGATGAGGTGACGAATGAATCCGCAGATTTGCTCCAGCGCGATCAAATGCGGGCCATATCGCTGCTGCTGCCTTGAGGCGCCGTGATAAGGTCAGTGCTCAAGTTAGCGCCACTTTGGTCAACCATGAACATTGAGCGGATCGTTCAAGGAATACTATGCTTGGTATGGTCGAAGGCGACCGCATTCCGGTCGCTAATGCCGAGGGAGATGTAGCTTTCCGGTTCAATAGCATTGATTGCTTCATTGCAGCACAGCGGCATGCGGGTTGCTTCGTCGCGATGACGAAGAGGCGCCGGAAATAGTGACGGGCTCTTCTGGGAAGAGAGCGCAGCTGACCTCAAACCAAACACGCTCCTCGGCGTCTGGCAGTCCGTTGCCCGTCCTGCGGCACGCTGGTCGTCGCGGCTGTGCCAGATGCGGCGAAGGGGACGCCGTTTGGGCCACGCGTGCACGCCGTAGCGACCTATCTCAAGACTTTCCAGGCCCTGTCCTACGAGCGGCTGCAGGGCGCGTTCGCGAACCTTTTCGGTCTCACCATCAGCCAGGGCGGACTGATGAACATGTTGCGCCGTGCGCAGGGCGCCTTCGCGGCCGAGTGCGACAAGGCCGTCGCGGCGTTGCGCCGGGCC